>JAKSCC010000284.1 GCA_022360815.1 Desulfobacterales bacterium | reverse complement strand
GGTGGAGCTCCCCTTTGAGAAGGGACGCAAGCTTGAAGGGGCTGTCACTTTTGTGGCTCCGGTGATGCAAGGGGAGACGCGGGATCTTTCGGTCCGGCTTGAGTTTGAAAACCGTGACGGCCTTCTGAAACCGGGAATGTACGCCAATGTCACCATTCATACCGGAGACGGACGGTTTGGGGTGGTGGTCCCTTCGGAGGCGATTCTCAGATCGGGAAGCCGAAGCCTTGTCTTTGTTCGAACGGCACCCGGCCGCTTTACCCCTCGTGTGGTGACCCTTGGTTTGAGTCTGGATACGGGAGAGACGCAAGTGCTTACGGGGATTGCGCCTGGAGATCAGGTGGTGACGTCAGGGCAGTTTCTGCTTGACTCCGAGTCTCAGCTTAAGGAGGCGGTCTCAAAGATGATGGAGAGTCGCAACCTCGAGCCGCCAGCCTCACCGGTGGACTCTTCTGAAGACGACTCATTTTTTGATGATATGTAAAGGCAAAGCAGGCTCATCATGGTTGAAAAGCTCATTATCTGGTCGGTTAAAAATCGTTTTTTGGTTCTGCTCGCCACCTTTTTCGTGGTGGCTGCCGGCATCTATACCATGTCGAAAATGCCCCTTGATGCCATTCCCGACCTTTCAGATGTACAGGTGATCGTCTACACCGATGTGCCGGGTCAGGCCCCTCAGGTGGTGGAAGATCAGGTCACCTACCCCTTGACCACAGCCATGCTCAGTGTGCCGTACGCCAAGTCGGTGCGGGGGTACTCTTTTTTTGGCCTCTCTTTTGTCTACATCATCTTTGAAGATGGCACCGACATCTATTGGGCAAGAAGCCGGGTTTTGGAGTACCTCAACGTGGTCTCCGGGCGATTGCCCAAAGGGGTGACCCCTGCTTTGGGGCCCGATGCCACGGGCGTGGGATGGGTCTATGAGTATGTCTTAAAAGACAGCTCGGGAAAGCTGGACAACCAGCAGCTTCGCAGCATTCAGGACTGGTACCTTCGCTACGAGCTTACCGCTGTGCCCGGGGTCTCCGAGGTGGCGAGTATTGGCGGCTTTGTGAAGCAGTATCAGGTGGAGCTGGACCCGGCCCGCCTCAGCGCCTTTGATCTCTCCATCTCAAAGATTCGCATGGCCATTGAGCGCTCCAACAACGATGTGGGAGGGCGCCTGGTGGAGATGGGCGAGACCGAGTTTATGGTTCGGGGGCTGGGATACCTCTCCTCGGTTGACGACCTGGAGCAGGTGGCTCTGGGGGTGGATGAGAAGGGGGCGCCCATCCTTCTCAAGCATGTGGCTCAGGTAAAGATCGGGCCGGAGCTGAGGCGCGGGGTGCTGGAGTGGAACGGCGAAGGCGAGGTGGTGGGCGGCATTGTGGTGATGCGGTACGGTGAAAACGCCCTCTCCACCATTGAGCGGGTGAAAGAGCGCATCAAAGAGCTTGAAAAAGGATTGCCCGAAGGGGTGACCATTGAGATGGGGTACGACCGCTCCGACCTCATTGAGCGGGCCATCTCCACACTTCGTACAAAGCTTCTGGAAGAGATGGCCGTGGTGGCCTTGATCTGCGTCATTTTTCTGCTTCATTTCCGTTCGGCTTTTGTGGCGATCTTTACGCTTCCCGTGGGAATTCTGGTCTCCTTTATTGTGATGTATCTTTTGGGAATCAATGCTAATATCATGAGTCTGGGGGGTATTGCCATCGCCATTGGCGTGATGGTGGACGCCTCGGTGGTGCTCGTTGAGAACGCCCATAAACATATGGAGAGAAGCTCAAGGGAGCGAAAACATCAGGATATTATCATCGAAGCGGCCCGTGAGGTCGGGCCGGCACTCTTCTACAGCCTTTTGATCATCACCATCTCTTTTCTTCCGGTCTTTACCCTTGAAGAGCAGTCGGGCCGCCTTTTCAGCCCCCTGGCGTACACCAAAACCTTTGCCATGGCGGCCTCCTCCATTTTAGCCGTGACCGTGATTCCGGTTCTCATGACCTTTTTTGTGCGGGAGAAAAGGGCTTTTTCCAGAGTTTCCAAAGGAAGGCGCAGGCTTCTTGTAAGCCTCTGCGCAGCCCTTCCCCCTTTGGGTGTTCTGATAGCGAGCTCTTTGGGGGCCACGCTTCCCTCCTGGAGTTTTTGGGCAGCCATGGGGGCTGGGGTGATTCTTTTGGGGCTTCTTGCCCCTCAGCGGATCATGAAGGAAGAGGTAAATCCGTTGAGCCGCTTTTTTATCGGTCTCTACCGACCGGTGATCTGTGGGGTACTGAAGTGGCGAAAACTCACTGTTTTGATGGCCCTTGTCGTGCTTTTGGCCACCTTTTATCCCTTGTCGCGTCTGGGCAGTGAATTCATGCCTCCCTTAAACGAGGGGGATCTTCTCTACATGCCCACCACCTTGCCGGGTATCTCCATCACCAAGGCCCGCGAGCTCCTCCAGCAGACCGATAAGATCATTCAGAAATTTCCCGAGGTGCGCCACACCCTGGGCAAGGTGGGACGAGCCGAAACCTCCACAGACCCGGCCCCTTTGTCGATGATCGAGACCACCATTGTGCTTCGGCCCAAGATAGAGCGTGAGATGCTTGTGGTCGACCGGTTTTACGATGGCTGGCCGGGCTGGGCGGCAAAGCCTCTCTCCCTTATTTTTCCCAAAGAGAAAGAGGGAAAGGTTCTCAACGAGTGGCGAAAAAAGAGGGTGGAGCGCTTTTTCTCATCTTGGCCAGAGGTTTTAAAAGGCCCTTTACGAAAAATATGGCCGGATGAGCGCTACATCACCATTGACGAGCTGGCAGGAGACCTGAACCGCGCCATCGCTTTTCCCGGGCTCACCAATGCCTGGACCATGCCCATCAAGACCCGTATCGACATGCTCTCCACCGGCATCAAAACCCCGGTGGGGATCAAGGTGATGGGCACCGACCTGATGGTGCTCTCCAAAATCGGAGCCGAGGTGGAGGCTGCCTTGCGGGATCTTCCCGGTACCCTGTCGGTCTACTCGGAACGGGTCACCGGCGGGAAGTACCTCGATATTGAGATCAATCGGCAGAACATCTCCCGATACGGTCTTTCGGTGGATGATGTGCAGAAGGTGATCATGACAGCCATCGGAGGCATGAACATCACCTGGACGGTCGAGGGGCTGGAGCGTTACCCCGTCAACCTGCGGTACAACCGGGCCTATCGAAACGACCTGGATGGGTTGGGGCGGGTTCTGGTGCCGACCCCTTCGGGGGCTCACATTCCACTGATTCAACTGGCCAGCCTTTCATTTAAAGATGGACCCGCAGGGATCAAGAGCGAAAACGCCCGCAGAACGGCATGGGTCTATGTGGACATCAAGGGGATTGATGTGGGGACCTACGTGAAACAGGCCAAGGCTCTGGTCTCAGAAAAGGTGACCCTTCCTGCCGGCTACTCGCTGGTGTGGTCCGGACAGTTTGAGTACATGGAGAAAGCCCGAAAGACCCTTAATCTCATTATTCCGGCAACTCTGTTGATTATTTTTGTTCTTCTCTATCTCCACTTCAAGAGCTTGGCTGAGGCCTCCATTGTCATGGCAAGCCTTCCCTTTGCCCTCACCGGAGGGATCTGGTTGATCTATTTTCTGGGTTACAATCTGTCGGTGGCGGTGGTGGTTGGGTTTATCGCTCTGGCGGGTCTTGCCGCTGAAACCGGAGTGGTGATGCTGGTCTACTTGAAAGGGGCTTTTGAAAGGCGCCTGAAAGAGGGGCGAATGACGACGCTTCACGATCTGTACGAGGCGGTTATCGAAGGGGCTGTGGAGAGGGTGCGCCCCAAGCTGATG
>JAKSCC010000333.1 GCA_022360815.1 Desulfobacterales bacterium | reverse complement strand
GTCTCTGTGGTTGAGGTCCCGGTATATGAAATCACCGTCGAGCCCCGATCCAGATCAATGTTCACCCCGGTTGGGGCATCGGCGTACAAGAGCCAGTCGGAGCCGCTTCCGCCGTCAATATGATCATTGCCCGATCCCGGAGTCAAAACATCATCCCCGTCACGGCCCACCAGCAGGTCATCCCCACCGCCGCCGGAAAGGAAATTGGCCGTGTCGTCCCCTTCCAGGGTATCGTTGAAATCCGTGCCATAGAGGTTTTCAACATTTCGAATCTCATCGCCTTCGGCATCGGCTCCGGATCCGCTTCCCAGGAAAAGGCTGACGGAAACACCAATCCGTCCCTGTTCATCCCCCAGATAGACAAGAGAATCCGATCCCTCTCCCCCGTCCAGGGCATCTGCCCCGAAACCGCCCACCAGCAGGTCGTTGCCGTCACCGGAACGGATAGTATCGTTGCCGTCTCCGGCCCAAATGCGGTCGTCTCCGGCTCCGGAATCAATCGTATCCGTACCAGCCAGGGTCTGGATCAGATCGTCCTGAAAACCGCCCGTCACCCTATCGTTGGCGCGGCCGGTGACTACCTGGGTGGCCCGATCGTCGGTCACAATGGTGTTGGCCGCCGATTCAGAGCCCAGAAAAGAATCCACGGCCATAACAGCCGACGGATAGGCCCTATTATCGGAAAGGTTAATGGTAACGGGAGTTTCAGTATCGGAAAAATCAAGCCCGATGATGGTTTTACGGACCACGGTATGGTTCTCAACTTCCAGGGCGGCACTACTGATTTCAAAGGTCACACCGTCTCCGGTGATAAAGCTCAGATGGCGGTTGGCGGCATCCGTAAAATAATTTTCAACATCTAAGGTAAAATGAAGGGCGGTAATGAGCCGCAGATGATTTCCTTCTCGGCTTGCCTGGACCGAATCGTAATCTACCCCCAGAACCACGGTATCCACGGCCGAATCGGTGGCGGCATTGTCTATCAAATAACTGCCGGTGGCTTCCACCACATAGGTGTCGGCCCCGTTGCCGCCGGTGAGACGGTCCACCCCCTCCCAATTTCCCCCGGAGATGAGGGTATTGTCTCCCTCTCCACCGGTCAGAACATTGGCATGGGTGTTCCCCTGAATCATGGCGGCATTGGTCGGACTCTGGGGGATCACAAAGACATCGGTCCCGTACTGGGTGTGGATGGATGCGATCCGGGTCGAATCTTCGGCCATGGACCAGTTCATGTCGCCGGCCAGGGCAATATCCACGGAATGGACCGATAATGAACCATCGGAATGAATGGAATAGGTAAACCCGTCCCGGGTGGCTATTCGGAACGCCGGGGTATCGGTTCCGGCGCCCCTTTCCCAGTCGTGGAGAACCAGGGTGACCCCGTCGGCCACAACCTCCAGGTTCCCATCCCTGATTTGAGTATGGGAAAGGACGTCCCTTCCCTTATCCAGCAGGATGAGATCGGTTTCACTGCCCCCGTTGGTGATCTCCACACGGCGGATCTCTCCGGCCGTGATCCCGGAAATGGTAAAGGTATCACTGCCCTTTCCACCCAAAAGGGTGTCGTTGCCGCCCTGGGAGAGGAGGTGGTCGTTGCCGCCGCCGCCGGTTAGAATATCGTCCCCCCGGCCCCCGGCCAGTCGATTGGCCTCCGTGTTGCCTGTGATCCGATCATCGTATGCGGTTCCCACCACGTCTTCAATTCCCCCGTAGCGATCCCCCTGGGCATCGGCACCCAGCCCGGTGCCTACGGACAGATCCACCTGCACCCCGGTGGATGAAGCGGGATCTCCCATGAAAACCAGGGTATCCCGCCCCACCCCGCCGGTGAGAATGTCGGCCCCGGGACCGCCCACCAGGATATCGTTGCCTTCACCGGTGATGAGGGTATCATTCCCGCCTTCCCCGTAAACAATGTCGTTGCCCTCACCGGTGACGACCCGGTCGTCGCCGTCACCGGCACGGATCACCCGGGTTTGTTCCAGCCCTAAAATGGAATCGGGCTCGGCCCCGCTCTGTACCGAAGCCGCCAGGGTGGAGAGGGGAATGGGTGCCAGGGTCTGGAATTGGACCTGGATATTGGGGAGCAGGAGAGGTGACGTCTGCCCGCCATTCGAAAGGGCATCTTGAAAAATCAGGCGCTTCTCCGAACGGCTGTCCCAGAGAATCAGATTACCGTCATTGTCCCGGCTTACCACGATCTCTCCCGCATCAATGCCCGGGCCGAACCAGACCGTATCCACCGGGCCTCCGGGGTCTGTTGCATCTACAACAATGGTGGGATAATGGTCCCAGATTCCCTGGGAGATCACAAAGCGATCCTGTCTCGATTGCCCGGCCAGGACCAGTGCACTGACCCCGTCCACCACCGGAGCCATTAAATCCCGGATACCCGAATTCCGGGACGGGGAAACGGAGGGGGTATCTGCCGCCTCCACAAACAATGTGTCGGTGTCGCCCACAAAGCGCTGAATGCGCCCGGCCCGGGAAACCACACGGCCCGTAGGGGCTGCCGTCCAGTTCGCCCCGGCAGAGAGCTGGAGCTCGACCAGCTCGCCCCGGGTTTTATCAAAAACATAGGCCGTTGCCCGATCCCGGGACAGGCCCACCCAGTCGATTTCGTCCCGGCCTCTGCCGGAAAGCCCCGCCCATTGCCGTGTTTCGGCAATCCACCAATTCTGAATTTCCATCCCGTCGTCGGCCTGGCGGAGGACCCGGACCACATCTTCGTGCGCATATCGGGTAAAGAGATCCTGGAGCTGAGCCGGGGTTCCCGTCCAGCTGTCCAGAACAGCCGCCAGAATGGGTTGGGTGTTGTGGCCCACCAGAAAGGCCAGGCCGTTGGTGGTGGTGGCCAGATATTGATTACCGTCGTGGGGGACCAAATTGGAAACAACCAGTCCAGTCCCGCCAAATACATCGGAAAGACTGGGAAGAACAACATGGGATTCCAGGATATGGTCGGTGCCAAAGGCAGCTGCCAGGGCGGCTTCATCCAGCAGTGAAACGGAATACACCCGTCGTCCCTCCTGGTCGTAAAGGACGGCCTCGTCCTGATCCCCGGTGAGACCCAGGAAGATCATGGAACCCTGGGGCGGGGTCTGGGCCACCACAAAACGGTCTGCATTCACATCGTACCAGCCGGCCAGGGTATTGTCCTGAGCATCGGCCAGCCCCTGGATCACCAGGCCCGAATCGGCATGAACCCCCTGGTCGGCCGCCAATTGCCTGAGATCCATGCGCCAGGTCCGGTGCTCGGTCACCTCCACGGGTGTGGGCAGATCATCGGGCCGGGTCTCGTCGTGGGAGGTGTGTTCGGCCAGATAATCCGGATCGGGCCGGACCACCACATCCCGGTTGGGATGGGCTTCAAGCCAGGATTGGGTGACCCCGGTCAGCTGGGTGTCTCCACTGCTCTCCAGCCGCCGCAGCTCTCCTGTCAGGGTTTCAAAAATGGGATGGGCCCCAAGGCTGTAGAGCTTTCGGATTCCATTGTATTGGATAATGGGGCGGGCCTTGAGGGAGACATTATCAATGAAAAACCGGGGCGGGGTTTCGCCATTTTCAGCCACAAAGACAAGGGTATTTTCCCCGGCCTCGGCCACAATGGAAATTTCCTGGGCCGCCAGACCGGATTCCCAGTTTAACCGTCCCACTTCATAGTTGTTCCAGATGACTTTCAGAACCCCGTCGCCCTGGGTCAGACTTCCGCCGCCGGCCTCAAACCGGAGCCGGTAATGGGTGCCGGAGTGCAGTCCCTCCACGGTCTGTGAAATACTTCCGTTGTTCACATGGGCAAGGGATTCGGCGTTTTCTCCCTGGACCAGGGTGCCTGCATCCCCTCCAAAGGTCCAGCCGGAACCGTCAAACCCCGTATCAACCAGGGTTTCCACCTGGGTATCCCTCCAATGGAAATGATTGCCCTCCTGGCGATACACGGTCCGGGCGGAGGCGGAGTAAAACAAAGCCAGATCCCTTCCATCGTCGGTGTCCAATCCCAAAAGCTGCAGATCCTCGGGAATGGTCTCCATGCCCGGCACCACAACGGCCCGGGTATCCTTGTGGATCCAGACCCGATTGTTCCTGCCGATGATGGAAACCCAGGCATCCACCCAACTATAACCGTTACGGCCCCGATAGGAGGCGGCGGTGGATTCATCGGAGGTATGCCAGGTAATGGGATGGATCACCGTGGGCAGGATCGGGTTGGTCCAATTGGATGCCAAAGGTGTGGATACGGCGAACCGGGTGACCAATGCCTCGTCCCCATTGACCGAGGACAGGAAGAGCCCACTGTCGGTGAGGCGATACCGACGGATAATCGTACCGGAGACACCGGTCTGGGTCTGTTCAAACCAGATCTGGTCCCCCTCCTTCCAGATGCGGGAAAGGCGGGAGGAATCCCCGGCCCCGGAGGCAACCAGGGCGTACCGGTTCTCCAGACGATGGGTGCTTGGATCCACTTCCCAGATTTCCAGATACCCATCCTTGGCCGCAGAAAAGAGGAGCTTGCCCTTTACCATGTCCAGAAGCTGGATATGCCCGGTCATGGTATCATTGTCCAAATCTGCGTAACGAAGGGCGTGATCCTCCTTGTCGTACCAGGCATTTCCAATGCTGCGGCCGTTCACCTCGTAGTTGGTGACCGACAGGAACCGCCCGGGAAAGCTCAGACCGGAAAGATAGGTCATCAGATTCGCTCCCCGATCCCGGGCATCCACACTCACCAGGGTCACGCTTCGATGGACCGTATCCACGGAAAAAAGATCCCGGGAATGGTTCACCACCATGATCTGCCCCCGGTGCCCCGGGGGCGGAACCACCAGATAACCGCCCACACGCAGATTCCCATATTGGAAATGGGCCCCCTGGTATCGGAGATTGGTGGTATCCAGAATCCAGGTGGAATCCGTGTCTCCGTCTTCGTGGAGGGTGAGCCAGGAGCCTTCGTTCAGGGCGATTACATATTCCCCGCCCCGACCGTAAAATTCGTAGTGGATACGGCCGCTGTGCTCCGAGGGCATATCCGGCATGACCAGGGTGCGGTTGTCACTGTCCAGTTTCACCGCCACCCGGGTGTTGCGATAGTCGATGTCGTTGATCTCATGGAGGATGTATTCGCTGGGAAAGGTGTAAAAATCATAATCAAAGAGATAGTTGTTCTCCAGACGCCGCAACACCTCGAATCCGGTATCGTACCGGGAGGTGGCTCCGGGCAGGGTCTGCCAGCTCAAGCCGGACATGTGGACCTCGGGGGTGGCGGGCAGGACCACCATGTTGGTATTGGGGGCGATCAGGGGAACGGAATCGGCATATCCCAGCTCCGTGCGGATATTGAGTTCGGCGTCTTCATTTTCCTGGGGGATATCAGAGGACCAGAAAAAATAATTGATCTTGCCGGAACCGCTGGGGCCGTGGGTGGTCTGACTGATATATTGATTGCCGAAATGGACCGTATTGTCCCTGAAGTTCACCTCGTTGACCACGGCCCCGGGCCGGGCCACCAGGATGGGGTTCTCTTCATCGGTCCGGTATTCGAAACCATATCCCGAATACCCGTCGTCAATGGCCTGGAAATAGGTGCCGATGGCGTCGGCCTTCTGGGCAATGACGGCGTAGTTCTGGGCCAGGGCGGCCGCACCAATGCCGATACCAGCCACAATCACCCCGACGCCGCCCAAAATGGCACCCGCGGTTCCAGCGGCCGTGACAACGGCCGTGGCCCCGACGGCTGTGGCCACATCGGCGGTGATGGAGATGCCGATGCCGGCCCCGGAAAGGACCAGACCGGCGGCGTCAAAGGCCAGCTGGGTACCGAAGACGGCCCGCTGGACGTCATTTTCCGCATTGGCCAGCTGGATGGAATCCAGAATCACGTTGGCCGCCATGAAACCGGCGCCCACCACCTCACCGGCATAGGTCAGGGCGTGGGCGGTCCGGCTGGCAGCCTGGACCGCCCCTTCTCCGCTGCGCATGAGGGTTCGGACCAGTTTGACGATTTTCACCGTATCCAGAACCGCCCCGTAGGCCACCTGGGCACCAAAGAGATAGCGGTGGACCTCCAAGGCCGTGGCAAGGGTTCCCGCGGCCCCGGGAGAGATATCGTTTCGCTGGATATCCTGGGCCAGTCCGATGATAAACTGGACCATGAAGGCCGAATTCAAGGCGTCCGGACTTTCGCCCGCCGGATCAAGATTGGGGTCCACACCGGACCGGCGGACCTCTTCCTGCCCCAGCCGGGCGTCCATAAAATCTTTTAATCGGCCGATGCGGTCATCCGTGGTTTCCACCCACCGGGTTTCAGACGTTTCCCGGGAGTTGATGAACTGAATCCGATACCGCCCCTCGTTTTCCTCCAGGGTGGCCAAAATGGGAATCCACTCCGGACTCAATTGGTTGGCCGCTGCCAGGGACTGGGTGGCGGCAATGGCCCCCTTGAGCAATTGACGCCCCTCAAGGCTTTCCCTGGCCCGCCCCAGACTCAACGAGTCGGCGGGCGGGGTCACGGCGGGCCGGCTGCCCTGATCCGGGGTATAGGCCACGGCCTCCTGGTCCCTGGAAGCTCCCACAAGGCCGGCCCAGGCAGGGGAAGGTTCCTCCGATGAATGGGCGCCGGCCCGGGTCAATTTTTCAAACAACGCCAGATGCGCCTCCCCCAATCCGGGGACTTCCACTTCCAGGGCGATCCTTTGGGCATTTTCCGGAATCCGGCCGTTCTCATCCAGATGGGACCGTTCCACCACGGCAAGACCGATGCGATCTCCTTCCCGAACAAGGAAAGCGGGATCCAGAACCACCTGGACCTGGTGATCGTCCATATAGGCGGTGATCACCCGCTCGACCGCCCCAATCTGAACCTCCCGCAGCCGGGCCATCTCCTGGTCCAGGGCCGTGAGCCGAACATCCATGGGAAGCTCTGCGTCGGGCAGGACAATGGGTTGCGGTAAATCATTCCGCCCCGAAACCAACATTGGTTCTGGTTCCGCAATAGAAAAGACAGAATCGGTCCATTCCGTGCGTTCAGGAGAGTCTATGGCCAAGGCATTTCGGCGCATGGTTTCAATGGAACCCCGAACGTCCATTCGAGTGGACGGCAACCGAGAGTCGCCTTCCTCAGATAACACCCCGCCTGGTATGCCAATCTGATCGGGAGCAGAAAGGATACCGCCTTGGCCGTCAAACTCCACCCAGCCATGGGGAGTGGGTCCAAGAATCGATTCAACCAGCATCCGTTCATGGGGCGCCAACAATTCGCCAGAAGGAACCGGGTTGCCGGTCTCCGTGACCTGGCGACCGTCCACAAAACGGATAACACCCCTTCGCCTCTTTCCCAAAGCCAGTGACGCATTTCCCGCCACCACCCGTACCACTCCCTGGTCAACCGGAACCCGGCTGGAAACCATCTCTCCATGGACATTGCGCTGAACAACCAGCTTATGGGCGCTGTTCTTTTGGGACCAAACCACCCGTCCGTCGGCATCGGGAACACCGGTCCACTTGCGGCCGTAGGCGTCCACCATCACCAACGCAACTCGAGCCGAGATACTGTGCACCAGAATACCGGCGTCATGGGTCCGCCGAAGGAGTTCTTCGGCAAAGGGTGCTTGGGGAGCCCCTTCGACTACAGAAGTGGTGGGATCATCGGAAGCACACGCCACCAGACTGATGCGCCGAATTTCCGATCCCGGAGAGAGAATTTCAGCACGGATCAGCAGGTCCAAAGCCTCCTGAGCCGTAAAATTGCCAATACGTCGGGCGGTTCCGTGGCCCACCAGAGAGATGCGGCTGGATTCATCCAGTGGCGCCTCTGCCCCTCCCACCCGCTCCAGTCGGCCGTCTTGGAGCCGAAAAAATTGGGCTCTCTGCTTGTTTTTTTCAAAGAGAAAACGGGCGGCATTTTCCGCTACCGGATCCAACTCAAGAAGAACCACCACCTGGTTTTGCGGAGCATCGGTATAGCGAATACCGACATCCACGGGATCGGGGTGGGGAGCGGTCTTTTTCAAAAATTCAGCCAAATCATCGGCACGGCTTTGAAGGTCTTTCGAAGTCCCCCTACGCTGGGCCAAAAAAGAGGCATAGGCTTCTGCCAACTCGGCATACTGCTGATGGAGCCTGTAGTATTGGCGACTGATTTCCGCCGGACCGGCGTTTGGGTCTGTAAACACATCGGCAAAATCTTGGGCAACACGTTGGGTTTTGGCCCAAGTACCCCCATCGTGTTGGGCAAACGCTTCTTTGTGTGCATCCAGAAGGAAGCCCATGGTATCCATAATATGGTCTGCCATATGGCTGTGTCGAGTGGCCAATGAACGTTCGACTCGGCCCCGTTCCGCACCTTTAAGCGGATACTCAAAGAGGTCTTTTCGATTGGGAGAAAAGGAGAGGGATCGGGCGGTATGATCAATCCGCCGAGTTGAATTATGGATTTCAAGGTCGTTATTCGGAGCCAAATTGGAAGCGGTATGGACAAATTGCAGATAAATCTGCTCTTCAACGCCCCGCCAGAAGCGAGAAGTCTCCTTCCGTTCGACAAAAGATGGGTTAAGAACCCGGCTGAACAAAACCGGATTTCCAGTTTCACTGTCCTGCCTCCAGAGCCCCACCCCCAAAATTTCACGGCCCTTAGGATCTTTTACCACGATGAGATAAACCGGTTGGCTGCGCCCCTTCACTTTGACCCATCCTCGAGCGGCACTATCTGCGATGTCGTCGTATTGTTTTACTTCCGCATAACTGCGGGCGGTTCCAGACCAAATCTGAAGGGCTTCAACCACCTCATCCCGCACGTCACCGGTTTCTCCGGGCGCAATGTCCGTGTCTTGAAAATATCCTTTGTCGGCTTCGCTGTCTCTTCCGTTTTTCGAATCCCTTAAAACCAAAACGGCATGAGGCGGCACCGTGCTCATGGAAATGTACTTTTGTCCCAAGGGGGAGAGGATCAAAACGTCATCATACCCACCCCGGCTGTATTCACTCTGGGTGTCCCGACGCTGACCTTCCATCTGAAGGGCCAGATAATTCTGAGCATCAAAGGAGAGGGTTCCACGCCTCCACGCAGCTCCAATTTCCTGTTCATAGGCTTCCAGCACATTAAACAACTGGGAATTCTTCGGACTCCTTCCGGCGGCCTCCAATACAGAGGAAAAGAGCAGATCTTTAAGAGGAGCCGAGGCTCGACGAAGCCAGACGTCGACATCTTCGGCATCTCGATACCCCATCTCAAGCCCTCGAACCTCTTTGCGAATAAATTCCCGAGCCGGGTCCGTTACCTCGCCGTCCCCGAGAAAAGACACGACCTCTTCTTCCCAGGCATCCAGCCTGGCACGGGCCATTGCCACCATTTCATCGGCGGTAGGAAGCTCGCCCGAGGCATCCACTTGATAATAATAGTAGTTGCCTGTATTGGCTTCTTTGGCCGCTGAAACGCGTCGGTACTCGATCTCCTGAATCTGCCGTTTCAAAGCATTTAAGGCGCGGAGTTTATCCGGGGCAACAGCATCCATGCCTCGAACAAAGGAGAGCATGGCGCGGATGGCGGGTAAGGGATCTTGGTAGTCAATACGCCATTGCCCCAAAGCGGGATCCAGAGTGCTGACCTTTTCAACAAAGAGCCGAACATTCCGATTCAGCAGGAGTCGCTCCCTGAGATGAAGGGTGGACATAAGCCGGTACTGGTCGTCCATAAGCAGGGCGCTGCCGTCCAGAGGAACCAAAAGCTCTATCTGAGAAGGATCCACCAATGCCTTTAAGGGTGCTCCCAATTCCAAAGCCAGAGCATGCTCCATGGCCAACGCGGTTTTGGACGCTTCATTGAGGGTACCGTCTGGTAATAGACTCTTTTTGAGTCCGAGGAAACTCTCGGCCAAATCCAAAGTCATTTTCCATGGTTCATAGTGAAGCGTGGAAAAATTTTGGGACACCAGATGGAAATTCCCTTGATCCGTTCCATAGAGGCCCGACTTTGACACCGTGGCCGTTAACTGGATGACCATGGATAAGCGTTTGCCTCGAAAAACCTGTTCAGGTGTCAGCCCTAAAAAATTTTGATCTCTGGAAAAGGCACTTGGATCAAGGGATGGCAAGGTTTTGACCTGGGAAAGAATCTCTCTGCCGGCTTTTGTTCGTTCAAGGACAGCCAAAGCCTGTTTCAGGGCCAAAAAATCCCGACCAGAAAGATGATCCGCCCCTTTGAGCTGCCGCTTATACTCGGTGCTGTCCATCACCACAAAAACATGGTCCAGCTCTTCCAGTTCATAGCCCACCCAATGCCCCTTGTCGCCATCCAGTCGAATGGCACCATCAGGCATCTCCATCACAAAAGCCGTAGCGGTTTTGGGGTCGGTAAACGCCATCTTTGTTAAAACCACACCATCGGCATCGGGAAGGTTCTGTAGAGTGCTCACCGGCCAGGGCAGGCCGTTCCACGTCATATGGAAAATTTTGGGAAGAGGCCCTGTATCGCCACTGCGGATATACCGATAAACCAGAGTGCTGGAGACAGCCTGAGCATATCCGGGAATCTTTTTTCCCGGCAGCCAGTTTTCAGGCAACCCCAGTTCCGACGGGGTAAACGCCCCCCGCCAGGTGGTAAATTTTCCATTTTCAAATCCAAGAAACTGGGAATCCAGTTGGGGAATATCCAGGTCGACCTGAAAAGCCATTTCAAGCCCCTGGTCGATATGTCGAGCCACTTCGCCCCGGCCGTATGTGCGAGCCCGATCGGCCAAGGCTCGTCCGTTCCGGTAAACGGCCCGCCACCAGCCTTCGTTTTCAGATGCAATACGCCCCTTCTCGTCCAGGTTTGGAACGCTTGGGGGCAATTTTTCCATTAAGACTTCAACCCGGCCGAAAAAGGCTTCGCCATTGGCGACCCCCAAAGGGCCTTCCAGAAGGGCTCGGGCTCCTGTGACAAAACGTTCCGCCGCTTTTGCATAGGCATCCGGAACAAAAACCCCTTCCGATAAGGCTCTGAGCTGCCGTATGCCGTCTCCTTCGTACCAGTCCTTTACCCCACTACCCAACCGAACCATATCGGACTCCGTATCCCGATATTCAACGGCCACATAGTATTTGCCGTCTTTCTCCACAATGGGACGACGGGAGTCCGGATTGAGATGGGATAACTTGATTAAGTAACCGTCATCTCCCGGAGCACGGGTAAATGGGCTTTCATCTCGCCGATCGGTTTGAAGCTGGGCCCTTCCGGTCTTGATCCGCCATTTGGCCGTGTTCTCCAGAAGATTTACCATTCGATCCCAGCGTTCACTCTCAACACTGGCATCCAGCTTCAATTTCGTAAACATTTCCCGCAACACTCTCTGATTGGCGTTTTGTGAAAACCAATCAGAGATCACCTTCACCTCTTTGTCCGATAAGATGGAGTAGACCACATCCTCGTTGCTGAACCGAAACAACCACTTGTAAACGCCTTTTGAAACCACCCCTTCGGATTTTCGCTGGAATTCGGTCAAAAACAATTGAAAGGCAAAGGTCTCCAGCTCTGGACTCAGTTTGATTTTGCCGTACCGTTTCCAGAGCCCAGCCAATCGATCGGCCTGTTCAAATAACTTGCGAGCCTGAGCGTATTTGCTGCCAAAAACCGATTCGCTTCCTTCCAAAGACATATAGTGGGCCGCATCTGAAAAAAAACCACCCCTCAATTCCTGGATGGAATCAATAAACGCCTGTTCCTTGATTTTTGTGTACGGCATGAGCACCGTGGCGTGGGAAGAGTACCGCACCGTATCCGGACGCAAGGCCTGACGGACCGTTATCTCGGAAATATTGACATCTTTGAATGGCAACAATTGGTATCTTTTTCCCGCCGATCCCAGAACCTCTTCCACCTCGGCATTGTAATTCCTTAAAATATCCGCCATGGAAGTCTGGGCGGTAATGTTTCGAAATTGTTTTATGAAAATTTCTTTAACCAGATGAATCTCTGGGGATAAGTATTCCCTGGACGTCAATGGGCCGACAATGAGTTCAGGGATGGAGTAATCCAGTTTTTTATTTGAAGGGATTAAGGTCCTCAGGTTGTCTGGAAGAAGGATGGTATCCACCTCCAGCTTGAGTATGGGGATGTCCAATACCGAATCCCGGGTTCGAGCCAGAGGAAATTTGCTGCCCAATTGATGAACCGAGGATTCAACTGCAATGGTGAGAATTTCATGTTCAAAGCCGACGCGGTCCACCTGATCGGTTTTGGTGAAATGGGCTGTACGGGCGGATTTTCCGGGAAAGTTAAAGACGTTGTCCAGGTTGGTCTCCAATTCCTGAGCAGCATTTCGGGTTGTGGAGTCATACTTTCCACGGGCGGCAGCATAGGCAATAAACAGACCGGCCAACAGCGAAGGGGCCACTTCACGGTATCGCCCCACAGGATCTGTGGCGTTAAAAGAGATAAAGGTCACACCGGATTTGCCGGAATCCCGCAGATCACGCCCTCGAAAGACCTCGGTCTGGGCCGCAACCTCGGACTGATCGGGATCCAGGTAAAACACCAAGGCGGTTTCTTTCGGAAGTTTCAGGTCTGGATTGGTGGCGGGGGGGGCTCCCACATCGTCCAAAAGGCTTCCCAGCGTAGGTGGCCGCAAATCAATGGGCCTGGTCCGGTCCAGAAGCCGATGGAGCATGGTATCCACATCAACACCGGTGGCCTGGATCATGGGTCCCAGATCGGAGTTATCCAATCTTTCCAATTGCAGGGTCAGACGTTTTGCCGCTTTCATGGCAGCCGCCATACCGATTTGGTCAATCAAAGCACCCGGTATGACAACGGTAATCACATTGCCCGGAAAGTTCGATAACTGAGGCTGGAAAATAAAATCATTGGCTTTCATCTTTTCGCCTCATAAATCGACGTATGTGTCGTTTGTGATTTACAAGTTCTTCTTAAATTTTCCAAATTTTCAGGGCGTCTCTTTCCATAAACGGTACCTTTACCATTTATTGGCCGCCCGGCTGCCAGGAAGAGGAAACCAGGG
>JAKSCC010000161.1 GCA_022360815.1 Desulfobacterales bacterium | reverse complement strand
GCCGGAGAGGGAGATGGGAATCCCCATGCCGGCCCAGAAGGCGAGTCGGGTGTCGAGAAAGAGCCAGAGCACGGCAAAGACCAGCACAAGTCCCATAAATCCGTTCTTCACGAGGATGTTCATGCTGCTTCGTATCTCAAGGGTGTTGTCGGCCAAAATGGAGATGCTGGCTCCGGGTTCAAGGCTTTGGTTTCTTTTGGCCACATACCCTTTGACGGCATCGGCGATGAGGATGGCGTCCTCTTTGGAGGTTTTGGAGACGTTGACCATGGCCACAGGGCCTCCATCGGCCTTTATGGAGACCTCCTCATCGGTGAACCCATCTGTGATGGTGGCCAGTTGGCCTAAGGTGATGGCTTCGCCCTTTGCTCCGGGTATCACCACGATATGGGCCAGCTCTCTGGCGGTGTAGCGTTTGCCCGCCGTGCGAAGGGTGAACTCTTCGCCGCGGGTTTTGATCCGTCCTCCCGAGAGGTTGAGGCTGGAGGCTGCAATGGTGGAAGAGATGCCGTTTAAGGTGAGGCCGTATTTGCGAAGCATCTCTTCGGAGATCTTCACATTGACCTGATAGTCACGGGTGCCTGCCACAAAGACCTGTGAGATGTTGGCGCTCTCTTTGAGCTCATCTTTGATGGTGGTGGCAAGCTCTTTGAGCCCCCGTTCGTCCAGGTTGCCTGACACCCCTAAGGTGACAACGGGAAAGAGGATGGTGGGCGTCGTGACCACCGGCTTTTTGGCGCTGTCGGGAAAGGTGGAGATCTGGTCAATCTTGTTTTTCACCCGGTCGTAAACGCTTTGGGGATCGTAGCCCTTTTTTACGGTGATGGTGGTGGAGAGCTCTCCCTCCGAAGAGGTGGTGCCATAGGTTTTGATTCCCTCCACGCCGTCGATGGCATCTTCGATCTTCAGGGCAAGGCCCTCTTCGATATCGGTGGGGGATGCGCCGTCCCAGGAGATGCTGGCGCTGATCATATCAAATTTCATGGAGGGGAAATCTTCGCGGATCATAAGACACGCCGCGCCAACGCCGGCCAGAAGGATAATGGCCATCAAAAGGTTTGCCAGAACCCGGTTGCCGGCAAAAGATGCAATGAGCTGCTTCACGACTTACTCCCCCCATCTGTTTTTTTGGAGGCCTGGACAAGGGTAAGGCGGGCGTTCTCCAAAGGCGTCATGATCCGGCTGACAATCACCTGGGTTCCAGGGGCAATACCCGCAGAGATGCAGGTGGTTTCGCCTCGCGTGTAGGCGGTTTCAACGGGGATTCTTTTAAGAAATCCTTTTTCAGCGATATTTACCTTTCCGTTTCGATCGATGGCATGGGAGGGCAGGGCGATCACTTTTTTAAGAATGCGCCCGGGAATGGTGACAAGGCAGAACATTCCGTCGGTGATGGGAAAGCCCGAAAGATCTTGGGGGGTGATGCGCACCGCCACGTAAACGGTTCGTGTGGCGGCGTCGTAGCGAATGATTCGGTCAAGGGTGCCTTGGGCCAGGGCGTGCCCGCTGCTCCAGCTCACCTGGCACGGCTTCTTCTTTAAAGGGGCAAACCAGGCACCCGGTGCAGGGGTCCCTTCAAACTCAAGAAGAAGCGCCGCCTCTTCACCCCGAAGGGGAACGGCCACTTCAAGAAGGGAGTCATCCGCCAGTGTCAGGGCAGGAGAACCTGCCGGGAGGTATTGCTCCTTTTTCACGTTGACGCTTTTGATGCGCGCGGTGAAGGGGGCTTTGACCACAGAGCGCGAGAGGCTCAAATTGGTGAGAGCCAGTTTCTGCTCCAGCTGGCTGACGCTCTCTTTTGCCGCATTGTAGTTCTGCTCGGCCCGCTCTACACTGGCAAGGCTTCCGGTTTTGGCGGCCTCAAAGAGGCGTCGGGTGCGCAGAAACTCTTTCTTCAAAAGATCCCGGTTGCGGCAAAGGGCCGATAGGCGCGTTTCGGCACTCTTTTTTTCAAGAAGAAGGGAGTGGGTGTCGAGACGGAAAAGCAGGTCTCCTTTGGGAACAATGCTCCCTTCAACCAGGTTGGGGTGGATCTCCACCACTTTTCCGGAGACCTCGGGTGAGATGGCCACGCTGCGAACGGAGGTGGCCTCTCCATACCCTGTGAGGGTGGTCTGAATATCACGGGGCTCGGCGTGAACGACCTCCACGGTAAGGGTGGGCTCTTCCGGTTTGATGGCGTGGGGAGGCTCTTTGAGGGCTGCCAGCGCCTTCATGGAGACGATTCCCATGCTGATAACGGCAACACAGATCGCCACCCGTTTGAGGGGGAGGTGGGCTTTGAAAGGGTTTGACATGCTTTGCTCCTTGTTGGTCTGCCCGCAAAAAGGGGTGGGCCTGTTTTTGTTCTGGGGCAGACTACCCAAGGAGGGGTGAAACCAAGGTGAAATGAAAGTGAAATTTTTGTGAAATGAGGTGAAACCCTTCAGCGATTATTTGCCTCCGGCGGCCCTGCCGGGGGCAAAACTTTTAAAAAGTTTGACAAACAGGCCTTGCAGGTATTTTGCCGTGACCCACGGCTATTGAAATTTGTAAATTCATAGCTGGAAAGTTTTTTGCGGCTTTTCCAAG
>JAKSCC010000160.1 GCA_022360815.1 Desulfobacterales bacterium | reverse complement strand
GGCCATCCTGCGGATGGCTTGTCGGACTGCGCTACGCTCACTCCGACCTACAGTCATGTTCATTGATGCCATGTACCAGAGCCATCAATACGGTTTTTTGGGGATCTCGCCCGGACTGCAGGCTGTGTTGCAGTCCCAGTTTTACCGAATGTTTCCGCTGTCTGGTTAACTGAGGTGCAGGTATCATGGCTACCGTACACCGCAGGCACATATCGATTGAGACACTGTGTCCCAGAAACAGGTCACAGAACTCCTGAATCTGTTGCAGTAGTTGCGGGTCTTTTTCAATCCGCTGTTTATGGGCATGGTCACGGGCAGTAATAACCAGTCTAAAGCGGTTATTAGGCAGCCAGGTACTGTTACCCAGCAAAGCACCATTGCCCAGGGTGTTACAGGAGGATCGCAGGGATGACAGTTTCGACCGGCAATCATCATCCAGCTGATGCTTGCGCAAAGACATTTTTTCCAGGCTTACTGACACTTCAAAAAAATCCTCCAGCATCTGGCCCAGCAAAACTGTGGAACGGGTTTTCTGACCAAGTAAACCCACATAACGTACCAGCTGGTCGGCTGGAATCATCCGGGGCCGGGCTACACCTGCCAGAGCACATAACTGTTCTCCCAAGGGCAGTTTTTTAACTCTATTCCCAGGTTTCTGACGCTGTTGCAAAATGCCCTGTTCAAACCGGCAAACCAGATGGTTCCGGGTGCTGCAACGGTAGCTGTTCAGTAATATCCGCTGATTGAAAATCCCGTAGAAATCCTGCAGCCCACTATTATCTTCCCCAACCCTAAGCTGATGAGCCTGATCCTGGTAACCATAGGGCAGAACCCCGTGAATACCAGTCAGGCTGGGCAGGGTTGTGGACAACTGCCAATGATTACGTTCCCTGGTGGCCCCGGTCAGTTCCCTGCAGGTATAGCTATAATCCGGATCACTGACCAGCCGGAGACTGACCTGGGATTTATGGGCGGTATTCAATAACACCCGGATGGCCTGGGCAAACTGCCATCGCCCTGGATTCTGGTGAAGCTGGTCCAGCAAACCTGGCCTGTTACTGGTTAACCCTGTCGTCGTGGACACTGGTAGAAGACTCCT
>JAKSCC010000124.1 GCA_022360815.1 Desulfobacterales bacterium | reverse complement strand
TTTGGCCGTCTTCTGGTGCAGTACCGGGTGCCCGATATGATTGCCGAAGCACTTCTGGCTCTTACCACCAATGTTCATCTGATTTGGGCACTGGTGATTCTTTTCCTCCTTTTTCTGGGGATGTTTATGGAAACTCTGGCCATCATTATGTTGGTGACGCCGGTGCTTCTCCCCATCATGACGAGCCTTGGTGTAGATCCCATCCATTTTGGTATTGTTTTGGTCTGCTGCTGCGGTGTGGGTTTCTCCACGCCTCCTTTGGGCGAAAACATGTTTATCGCTTCAGGTATCGGGGGGGTTACTCTTGAGGAGATATCGCTTAAGGCCTTACCTTTTTGTGCCATTACCGTGGGGGTGATTCTGATTATGGCCTATTGCCCCACTCTGGTCATGTGGCTGCCACGGGCCATGGGCTTTTAAGTGAGACGGGTTTGTAAAATGTCGACATTTACCATGGCGTTTGTTACATGATGGGCCACCGCTTGGACCGAGCGGTGTTTGCAATCTTTATTACATAGACATTTTCCGGCAAGTTTTTTGCTGGAGTGTCTTCCTGAACACGCAGATGTGAGAGACCCTCTTTTCTGCACTCATTTAAAAATATGGAGAACAACTATGAGCAAAAAAGCGATTCATTCAGATAAAGCCCCTGCGGCCGTTGGCCCTTACTCTCAGGCTGTGGTTGTCGGCGAGCTTCTCTTTACCTCTGGACAGCTTCCCATCGATGCTTCCACCGGTAAAATGCCCGAAGGCCCCATTGAAGAGCGAGCCCATAGGGTGTTTAAAAACCTCTCTTACATTGCCGAAGAGGCGGGTACATCACTTGCCAAAGCGGTTAAGACAACGGTTTTCCTTGCCGACATTGCTGACTTTCAGGCCGTAAACGCTGTCTATGCCGAGTATTTTCCCGAGCCTTTTCCCGCACGAAGCGCCTTTCAGGTGGCGGCTCTGCCCCTGGGTGCCGACATTGAAGTGGAAGCGGTTTTCGCGCTGTAAAAACGTTTGAGATGGGCCTTAGACCCTTGATTCGGGCGGTCTGTAGATGAAGGCCGCCTTTATACCTGCTTATTGCTTTTTAACGTGAAGGAGACAAAGAGATGAATTTTACCAAGTTCCCCCGCCGCGGTTATCTCCAGGGCCAGACCCCCATTGAGCCTATGAAAAACTTAAGCAAAGCCCTTGGTGGAAAGGTCAACCTCTATGTAAAGCGTGATGACCTTCTTCCCGGCGCTTCCGGTGGCAACAAGACCCGTAAACTCGATTTCTGCATTGCCGACGCTCTGGAAAAAGGTGCCGACACCATCATCACCTGTGGTGCGGTTCAGTCCAACCACTGTCGCCTTACCGCATCCTGGGCCGCCAAAGAGGGCCTTGAGTGCCACCTGGTTCTGGAAGAGCGCGTCAAGGGTACCTTTAAAGAAGATGCCTCCGGCAACAACTTTCTTTTTGAACTTTTAAACGTCAAAACCCGTCGCTGCGTTGCGGGCGGTTCCGACATGATGGCTGAGATGGAGAAGACCGCTGAAGAGCTTCGTGCTGCTGGCAAAAAGCCCTACATCGTGCCTGGTGGTGCCTCCAACCCCATTGGTGCTTTGGGTTACGCGGCCTGCGCCGAAGAGATGATGAACCAGCTCAACACCATGGGCCTTTCTATTGATCACGTGGTGGTTCCTTCCGGTTCTGCCGGTACCCATGCGGGTATGGTCACCGGCATGGTCGGTTCCAACGCAGGCATCGCTGTCTCCGGCATCAACGTCTCCCGCACCAAAGAAGTGCAGGAGGAGATCGTCTGCGGGCTTGCCGAGAAGACCGCTGAGCTTCTGGGCGTCAAAGGCGGCATTGCCAGGGAAGCTATCTGCTGCTACGGCGACTACGTGGGCCCCGGATACTCTTTGCCCACCGAGGGCATGGTGGAAGCTGTCAAGCTTTTCGCCAAGGAAGAGGCGATCCTCCTCGACCCTGTCTACACCGGTAAAGTGGCTGCAGGTCTGATCGACCTGGTTCGAAAAGGCGCTTTCCCTGAAGGCTCCAACGTACTCTTTCTGCACACCGGAGGCTCTCCAGCCCTCTACGCATACCTGGATACCTTCCGCGCCTAAGATGCACCAGGGTTTCACGTTGAGCCGATAGCGGCAGCATGCTGCAAGAAATGCTTTTGCCGGGATGGGTCTCTTGGATCTGTCCCGGCATTTTTTGTTTTTGGGTAACCCTTCAGCTATCATTCGCCTCCGGCGGCCCTGCCGGGGGCCAAACTTTTAAAAAGTTTGGTAAACAGGCCTTTTAATCCCTGGGAACGGAAGTTCCAGTGATTTCATTTTTCATATGAAAAGTTTTTTGCGGAGCTTTTTTTTAAAAAAGCGACCCGCCGGAGGCCAAGCTGAATAATTACGTTTTTGGGTCGTTTTTTTGGAGCAGATTGAGATGGAAGGTAGACAGGAAAAAGTGGTGGGGATTTTGGGGGGGATGGGCCCTGAGGCGACCGTGGATCTGATGAAGCGTATCATCGACCTGACCCCTGCCAAAGACGATTGCGATCATTTGCGATCTATTGTGGACAACAACCCCAAGGTGCCGTCCCGCATGAAGGCGATCATCGATGGGGACGGCGAAGACCCAGGCCCCTGTATGGCGGAGATGGGAAAACGTCTGGAGAGGTGGGGGGCCGACTTTCTGGTGATCCCCTGCAATACGGCCCATCACTACTACAAAAATGTGGCCGAGGCGGTCTCTATTCCGGTGGTTCATCTGGTGGATCTGGTGGTGGAGAAGGTGGTCAGCGAAAACCCTGGGATTAAAAAAGCAGGCGTGCTGGCCTCCACAGCGGTTCTCATCACAAAACTCTACGAGACCCGGTTTGCGGCCCGGGGTGTTGCGGTGGTCTATCCTGAGACCGCGGTTCAAGACGATCTTCTTGGGGTCATCAAGCGGGTGAAAGCCGGGGAGACTGGTGAGTCGGTGCGAAAAGATCTCTCTGATATCTGCGTTCATCTTGTTTCAAGGGGTGCTGAGGTGGGCATTCTTGGGTGTACGGAGCTGGGAATCATCGGAGAAAATCTACCCATGCATGCGGTGGATGCCGCCGCTGTTTTGGCCCATGAAATCGTGGCTGTTTCCCGTGGGGGGAAGATGCCCCACACAGAAGTAGCAATATCTTGACAAAGTGTGGCTCAGGAAATAAACAAGGGGTGTAAAATAAGCGGGTTTGCTCCCATTTTAAAGCGTGGTGTGCATGCTCTTGCATCACGCCCTTTAAGATATCCTTGACCTGAAACAGCCCCGGGCTTTGCCTGTCACTATGCCAACGGGCACCATTCCGACAGCAGGAGAGACAATTTTGGACAACCATGCATCTTCCATGAAGTCCCTTGTGGCTTATGAAAAGATTCGAGATATGATTTTAACGGGTGTGAAGTTGCCCGGCACCCGACTTGTGTTGTCGGACCTTGAAATGGAACTGGAGATCGGAAGGGGACCCATTCGAGAAGCCTTGATGCGTCTTGACAGGTCGGGCTTGGTGAAGAACATCCCTTATAAAGGTGCTGTGGTGGCCAGCCCGCCTTCGCGCAGGGAGATCGTGATTATTTTTGAGATTCGAGCGGATCTGGAAGCGAAATTGGCGATTGAAGCCTCAAAAAATATCACGGAAGATCAGATTGCCCAGCTGGAGGCACTTCATTCCCGAATGGCCAGTGTGGATGCCGATTTTTATACGCTGGATCGTGAATTTCATAAGCTCATCTACGATGCGTCCAACCTGCCCCATCTTTGCTCTATTGTTGATAAGCTCGTCGAATCTGTGGAGACCTTTCTCAACCTCTACCGTCAAGAAATTACAGATTGCCACAAGTTTTCCTTTGAGCATGGCCAGATTTTGGCGGCTATCAAATCCGGTGATGAGGAGGCGGTAAGAGAAGCCCTTCAGGACAACATTCGAAGTGGTTTGGAAGTGGTGGAGCGCTCTTTTTCCCGGTTGATTCGAAAGCCTGTGTAGCCTTTTTTAATTTAGGGTATGATGGGGCTTGTCTCTTGGCAAAGGGGCAAGCCTTTTTTTGTGCCATGGTGCTGGGTATCGAATCGGTTTAAAAGTGAGGAGGTTTCATGAAGAGTCGAATGATCTTTGGGCTGGGAATCGTGATGTTAGCGGGTGTGATCTGGATGCTTTTTTTGAAAGAGGGCGGTGAGCCCGTGCTGAACGCTCCTCCCTCAAAACCTGGCATTGTGGCCTTTGGAGACAGCCTCACCCGTGGGGTGGGGGCTGAAGATGGAAGAGGCTACCCTGAACAACTCTCTGAGATGCTTGGCCGGGAGGTGGTGAACCTGGGCCTTTCGGGTGAGACAACAAAAGGGGCCTTGGCACGTCTTTCCCAGGTTTTGGACTACGATCCGGGGGTGGTGCTGATCACTTTGGGGGGCAATGACCTGAAAAACGGTGTTCCAAAAGAAGAGGCCTTTCATAACCTTCGTCGTATTGTTACACGGTTTCAGGAGAGCGGAGCCATGGTGGTGGTCGGGGCCATAGAGGTCCCTTTTTACAGCAAGGGATACCCCAAGGGGTACCGCACACTGGCTCAAGAGACGGGGGCGGCGCTGGTGCCCAACGTGTATGATGGGGTGTTGGGAACACCGTCTTTGATGAGCGATACCATTCACCCGAACGCCAAAGGGTACGCCATCATGGCTCAGCATTTTTATGGGGTTTTGTCGCCTCTTTTGCAGCCTTGACAGGAAAGGCACTGACCGATTCTATGTTGAGCTGCCCCTCAATACCAGCCATGCGGTGAACGTTTGCCGCGATCCACTCTTTGGACGTTGTCATGGCCAGAAGGTCGGCTCGTGAGGCATATTTGACAAGGGTCATCTCATCCCAGAGCTCTTCTGTTTTTCCCACCATGATCTCGGTGATGTGTGAAGAAAAGATCACCTCCGCATGATAACGGGGAAGCATTTTGATCACCTCCATCCCGTAAAGGCGATACGCTTGCTTTCCCGTTAAGTCGTTTTTTCGTCCATCTTCATATTGGGCTCTTTTCTTGTACTTTACCAAGTTGATCATAAAAATAGGCCCTTGGGGGCCTGGTTGGCTGAGTTTTTCAAGCTGTTGGGCATCGGGCATATGCTTGTTTTCAACCTGCATGAACTCTCCTTTATTTTTTAAAATCTATGCCACGATAATGGTTTGTCAGGTTTTAGAAATCTAAAAAGCCCTGCGGGGCACACAACAGGGCTTTGGGGTTGTAAAGGGCTAAGGCTTGTAGTGGTTGCTAAAGTAGTCCTTGGTTTCGCTAAGGATGATGGGGGTCAGGCCCAGAAGGGCGATGAGGTTGGGGATGGCCATGAGACCGTTGAAGATATCAGCCAGGGTCCAGACCAGGTTGAGCTTGAGGAAAGATCCCACACCCACAAAGATTACGAAAACAATGCGGTAAGGCATAACCGATGCTTCGCCCAGAAGGTACTCAATGGATTTTTCTCCATAGTAACACCATCCGAGGATGGTGGAGTAGGCAAAGAGGATGAGGCCGATGGTGACGATGAGTCCGCCGCCAACAGCAAACCCTTGGGGGCCACCGATGGTGAAGCCGGGAAGGGCGCTCTGGAATGCGGTTACGGTGAGTTCTGCTCCGTCAAGACCCGAAGACCACTTGCCGGTGATAATGAGAACCAGTCCGGTCATGCTGCAGACGATGATGGTATCGATAAAGGTCTGGGTCATGGAGACAAGGGCTTGGGTAACCGAGTGGTTGGTCTGGGCGGCTGCCGCTGCAATGGGAGCAGAGCCGAGGCCCGATTCGTTGGAGAAGACGCCGCGGGCTACACCCATGCGGATGGCGAGCATCACGCCGGCCCCAGCAAAACCACCTGTGGCTGCCGTGGGGCTGAATGCATGCTTGAAGATAAGGGCAATGGCTCCGGGAACTTCACCGGCGTTGAGGATAAGAATGGCGATGGAACCTGCAATGTAGAAAACAATCATGATGGGCACCAGAACACTGGTAACCCTTCCGATGCTTTTGATTCCACCCACAACCACAAGGGCGACAAAAATCATCATCACCAAGCCGGTAACCTTTAATGGCACATTGAAGGTGGCGTGAACCGCGTCGGCCACAGAGTTGGATTGCACCATGTTTCCGATACCAAAGGATGCAACGGCTGCAAAGATGGCAAAAATGATGCCGAGCCATTTCCAGCCAAGGCCGTTGGTAATATAATACATAGGGCCACCACGCATGTTTCCGTTTGTATCTTTTTCACGGAATTTTACAGCGAGAACCGCTTCGGCGTATTTGGTGGCCATGCCCAGAAGGCCGGTAAGCCACATCCAGAACATGGCACCCGGGCCGCCCAAAGCGATGGCCGTGGCCACACCGGCAATATTTCCGGTTCCCACTGTGGCCGACATGGCGGTCATCAGAGCTTGGAAATGGGAGATGTCTCCCTCGCCTTGGCTTCCCTCTTCACGGCGTTTTACCAGGGCAAGGTAGAGGGAGTGAAAAAGGGTTGTGAATTGAATTCCTCTGAGAGAGAGGGTGAGCCATAGGCCTGTCCCCACAAGAAGTACAAGAAGCGGGGGGCCCCAGACAAATCCGTTAACGATTTTCAGCAGTCCAATAAACTTCTCCATAATTACTCCTCCAATGGTGGTGTGCACATGAAAGCCTCACACGCTGATAGCATTTGAGCGTGACGGAAAATATCCATTAATCCTCAAATTGTTATCAGGTATGGGGCTGCCACATATCTTCGAACGATGCGTGTCGTCCGGTGAGTACCATGCCCTGAAAGCCGTATGCTCACAACCTTTAAGTCAGTCAAGAAAAGAAGCGGAGGGGATGGTTGTGATGTTGCATCTGGTTGAAATAGCGCAAAATATGAGGTTGTGCTATGCATCGTAAAACGATGCTTTACGACAATAGATGAGACCGGATCGCTGATTGTTGTAGTAATTATTGAAAGTCCAAGGCAGTAGAGCATGGTTTTGAGAATTAATCAATATCACCTTTATTTTTTGCGTTTATTTGGGGTTTGTGAGGGGGTTTTGCTGGTTGGTTTTAAGGTGAAGTAAAGGCGTTGGGGAGGGGTTGGTGTCGTTGTGGTTAAGTAATTGGTCTGGCGAGGCAGGTGATTTGCTTGGAAGACGTGGTTTTGCGGTCGGTCCGTTGCAGCACGCAAGGCCGACCGAGTGGGTGCCGTTATCTGTTTCGGTTTTTATCCCTTCGAAACCGTTTTTTGTTCTCTTTCCAGCTTTCCTTGTCTCGTTGGCCTTTTTTTGTTGAAGGTTTTGACGCACTGGAAAGTGCTTCTGCGCTGGGGAAAAAGCTTCCAGGGGTCACCACTTTCTCAGGCTTTTTGGAGGCGGCCTTTTTCTTTTTTGCGAGCTGTTTCGGATCATCCGGTTTGGGAAGGGCCGGACCGGAAAGAGCTTTTGCCGGAATTTCGTGGGCAAGGAAGAGATGGTTGGCAGCTTTCATAAAGACAATGCCTTCGCCTTCGGCAATGGGCGTGTGGATGGTGAGAATTACAGGCGATCCGTCAATGCGGTGCCCCAGTTTTTGGGCAAATGCCTTGGTGGTGGTTAGGCGAATGAGGGCTTCGTCGGGGTAGGCGATTCCTCTTTCATGGACACGAGGCCAGGCGCGTTTTCGAATGGCGGCATAGAGTTCCCCGGGGACTTCAGCCACATACTCCGGCATTTTAAGGCGGCTTCGATCCACAGCTCGAACTCTTTTTTCCTCTATTTCGATAGGAGAAGGCGATAGGGTAAGGGCCACCTCTTTGATATGGCTCTCTTTGATGTGACGCCATCCTTCTTCTTCGTTGAGGCCTTTAAGCAGCTCTTTAATTTTTACATAGCCGGCTTCATCGGGGATGAGGCCAAACTCGTAAGGGTCAACCCCTAAAGTGTAGGCAAGCAGTTTGGCGAAGGCTTTGGTGGCTTTGATCTGACTCATGGCTCTTTTCCGCTGGGGTGTAAGATATAAGGTTGACTCCGTTCATACCACAGCTTTGGGCGAAGGTGAAACCAGCAGAGTCGTCAAATGAATGTTGCATTTTAAAGTATGGGTGGTAAGTGAAAGAAGGTATGCCCCGAACAGGCGGAGAAGCTCTCTGTAACATGGGGCAAATGACGGAATAACGAGCCATGATGATGATCTTCTTGATAAGGAGCTTTGCAGCATATGACGATGAAATCCAAGCAGCTTTTTGATCGGGCCCAGGCCCTGATTCCCGGTGGTGTGAATAGCCCGGTGCGGGCGTGCAAATCCGTGGGGTGTGATCCTCTTTTTATTGAGAGTGCCAAAGGCTCTCGAATTTTTGATGCCGACGGAAAAGGGTATATTGACTACGTGGGGTCCTGGGGGCCTATGATTCTGGGACACGCTCCAGATCGCGTCAATGCCGTGCTTGCCTCTGCTATTGAGAAGGGAACAAGTTTTGGCGCGCCCACCCAAAGTGAGGTGGAGCTGGCCGAGTTGGTGATCGATACCGTTCCTTCGGTGGAGGTCGTGCGGATGGTCAACTCCGGTAGCGAAGCGACCATGAGTGCCATTCGTCTGGCCAGGGGCTATACCGGGCGGGATATTGTCATCAAGTTTGACGGATGCTATCACGGCCATGCCGACTCTTTCCTCGTGGCGGCAGGCTCTGGTGTGGCCACTTTGAATATTGCCGGAAGCCCCGGTGTTCCCGAAGACACCATCAAGCATACCCTCTCCATTCCCTACAACGATGCAGAAAAAGTGCGTGAGGTGATGCGTGAGATGGGAGACAAGGTGGCCTGCATTATCGTGGAACCTGTGGCAGGTAACATGGGGTTGGTGAAACCTCAGAACGATTTTCTCAAGGTGCTTCGAGAAGAGACAGAAAAACACGGCGCCCTTCTTATCTTTGATGAGGTGATGACGGGATTCCGCGTGGCTCTGGGTGGTGCACAGTCCTACTTTGGAATCACCCCGGATCTAACCACTCTGGGCAAGGTAATCGGTGGTGGTTTGCCTGTTGGAGCATATGGTGGTCGAGCCGATATCATGGCCCATATCGCGCCCAGTGGGCCTGTTTACCAAGCCGGAACCCTTTCGGGCAACCCCCTTGCCATGGCAGCGGGCATTGAGACCCTTAAGGCGATTCGAGAGCCCGGCTTCTACGATGCCATTGTTGAAAAGACCTCCCGTCTGGCCAAGGGGCTCTCTGCTGCTGCCGATAAAGCAGGCATTCCCAACACCTCCGATACCGCAGGCACCATGTTTGGAATCTACTTTACAGGCGAGGGCGTGGCCAACTTTGAAGATGCCAAGACTTCCAACCTGGAGCTCTTCAGCGCCTACTATCGCCGCATGCTGGAAGAAGGCGTTTATCTTGCTCCGTCTCAATTTGAAGCGGGGTTTGTCTCTTCAGCCCATACCGATGACGACATTGACGCCACCCTCTCTGCCGCAGAAAAGGTGTTGAGCGAGTTGGGCCGCAACTAGCTCGTTAAGCTTGGTCTTTGCGTTTGCTCAAGGGGCCTCTTACCCAAGGGCCCCTTGGCCTTTTCTCTTCAATCCTTATGCCAAGGTCGTTATGCAGCCCACACCCCCGCACCACCTGGATCCCAGACTCAACCATATCCCCCAAGAGATCTCCCGAATTCACCTGATTGCCATTTGTGGTACGGGCATGGGGGCTCTGGCTTTGATGCTCAAAGATGCCGGGTATGAGGTGTCGGGTTCAGACGCTGGAATATACCCCCCCATGAGCGATCTTTTGGCCAAGAGTGGCATCACCTTGTATAAGGGATTTCATAAAGACCACCTCAAAGATGCAGAACTCGTGGTGGTGGGCAATGCCGTGCGAAAAGAGAATGCCGAAGCTCTGGCAGTGGGCGATTTGAAACTTCCCTACTGCTCTTTTCCCCAGGCAGTGCAGGGGCTCTTTGGCGAGGGCAAGAAGACGGTTGTGGTGGCTGGAACCCATGGCAAGACAACCACCTCTTCGATGATGGCCTGGGTGTTGGAAAAGGCCGGGCTGGATCCCACCTTTATGATTGGCGGGGTTTTGCAGAATTTTTCTCGCAACTGCAAGGTGGGTAGGGGAGAGTACCTTGTGGTGGAGGGGGATGAGTATGATACCGCCTTCTTTGATAAATACCCCAAGTTTCTTCACTACACACCCTGCGTGACACTTTTGACCAGTGTGGAGTTTGACCACGCCGATATCTATCGGGACCTTGACCATGTGCGTGAAGCATTCCGGACTTTTCTTGCCGGGCACGATGCTGAAGCCGCTGTGGTGGCCTGCAGTGGCTCTGGCGTTTCTTCCGTTGCCAACGCAGCGCCGTGTGATGTGATCCCTTATGGTGAAAAAGGCATCTGGCGTGCCGAGGTTGTTTCAGGTGTGGCACCCGAGGTTTGCTTTGATGTCCGTTGTCATGGTGTGCATTACGGTCGTTTTACACTCCCGATGCCAGGAGGGCACAATGTGGAGAACGCTCTGGCCGTTGTTGCGGCTTGCCACCGTTTGGGAATCCCCAAAGAGAAGGTGGCTTCCGGCTTGGCTTCGTTTAAAGGGGTAAAGCGGCGTCAGGAGGTGAGGGGTGAGGTGGAAGGGGTTTTGGTTTTGGACGATTTTGCCCACCATCCCACCGCGGTGAAAAGCACCCTTAAAGCCGTGTGTTCCTTCTATAAAGGTCGCCGTGTTGTGGCCATTTTTGAGCCTCGAACCAACTCCAGCATGCGCGATGTGTTTCAAGAAGCCTATACCGAAGCCTTTGAGGGTGCCGATGAAGTTTTGGTGCGAATGCCCCCCAACCCGGAAAAGGTGCCAAGGGGTGAGCGCTTCTCTTCGGATCGACTGGTCGCGTCTCTTTGCAAAAGAGGCAAGCGCGCCAAGGTGTTTGAAAACGCCGATGCCATTGTGGCGTACTTGGGGCAAAGTGCGCGCAGTGGCGATCTGCTTCTCGTGATGTCCAATGGCGGGTTTGAAGGCATTCATCAAAAGCTTCTGGATCGCCTTGGACATAAAAAGTGATGATGGTCAAAGGATGAGACCTTGATACTGATCAGGGAGTGCATCTCAGCATTTCATCAATGGTGAATACACGAAGTAAAAAGGTCTCCATAGCACGTGTTTGTAATTTTTATATCATGATTTCCCTTGGGTTAATGCTTGCCCGCAGGCGGTATCTCGTACTACTATCCATAAAATATCCGCACCATGTGGTGCGAAGCCTCTGACCGTCTATTTCTCGATTTGTTGATGGAGCCCGCCACATGTTGAAGTCCTTTCAATCTCTTCACAGGTTCCGATGCGGCCTGTTTTTTCGGCGCAATCGCGATGATATGATTATCGGGGAGGTGCTTACCACACGTCGCGTAATCACAAAGAAAGAGTTGAAAGCAGCCCTGAATATTCAAAGGGATCGCCTCTTTGAGCGAGGAACCGCCGTACCCTTGGGCAAGGTGATTGTAGAGTTGGGTTACGCTACGGAGTCTGATATCGTAAGCGCTGTCAACGAGCACTATCGCATCAACGCCACATCACTTTCTGACAATATTCGAGGCCTGATTCGGCGCATCGGAGATTCCCTGAACGAAGAGGTACCAGCCCCAAGGGTTCCTATCTGGCTTCAGCTCTCCATCACCATGACTGTGGTGATGCTTCTCACCGTCAGCCTATTAAGTTATGTGATTCTGGATCGTCAGAAGACCAAACTTTACAACCATGCCGTGAAGTTGGGCATGGTCAGTCTGGGCTATTTTGGAAGCAATGCCCGCATTCCTCTTCTTGAAGATGATATCCTTTCGCTTAATACCCTCCTTAAAAATGCCGAAGGGGTGGATGGTCACCTCTATGCCCTTATTGTGGATACCCAAGGGGTGATCAAGGCCCACACCAATGCTCGACAAATTGGAAAAGAGATGGTGCGGTTTCCTCCGTCAGGCCGAGTGGAGACCAACGGGGATGTGACCTACTTCACCTATGAGAGCGGAATCCAGGGACAGGTACTTAACATGAGCTTGCCGATTGCTTTTAAAAGCAAGCCTTTAGGCGAAGTGCATGTGGGCCTCTCCATCGATTTTATCGATCAGCTCTTTTTGGATGAGCGTGCTTTTTTGGTGGTGAGTACCTTTGTGGTTTGCCTTTTTGGTATTGTGGTGGCCCTTCTTTTTGGCAGGCGCTTCTCCAAGCCTATCTCTCAGTTGGTGGGTGCCACCCAGGAGTTTGCCAAGGGGAACTATGGCTATCGGGTGGATAGCCGTCGAAATGACGAGCTGGGGCGGTTGGCAACCGCTTTCAACCGCATGGGAAAGGAGCTTTTCAAGCAGTCCATGATTCGTGAGTCTTTTGGCAAGTATGTGGGGTCCGACGTGCTTGAGCTCATCATGCGCAATCCCCAGACCACCTGGCTTAAGGGGCGGAAAAATATGGTTACGGTGCTCTTTTGTGATATTCGGGGCTTTACCGCTTACACCGAAACCCGGCCCCCAGAAGAGCTGCTTCAAGAGCTGAACAACTATTTTGAGATCGCAACCTCTATCATTTTAAAACATGGCGGGTATGTGGATAAATTTATCGGGGATGCGGTTCTGGCTGTTTTCGGGGTACCGGTCAATTATGAGAACCATATGGAGCGGTGCGTGCGTGCTGCCGTTGAAATGCAGCAGGCCTTTAAACTGGCAGCCGAGTCCAGGCGCAATCCCCTTCTTATGCGAGTGGGAATCAGCATCATGAGCGGACCCGTGGTGGCTGGAAGTATTGGGTCCCAGGCCAAGATGGAGTACACCGTTATTGGGGATACGGTGAATGTGGCTTCCTATTTAAACTCACTGGCCGAAGGTGGTGAAATCGTGGTGGGCCGTAACATCATTGAACGCCACGGTAATATTTTGGAGGTGGAGTCTTTGGTTCCCCAGAAAATCAAGGGGCGCTCCGGGTTGGTAGAGGTCTACCGAGTGACGGGGCTTAAAAAAAGGAGGCCGGTGAGTTGATCCGAAGGTGGCGTGATGTGTGGCTGGTTTTGGCTCTTTTGACTCTGATTGGATGTGTGGGAGCGCCTTATGAAACCCGGTTGGGGGCCTATCTGGTGGTGAAGCCTGCCCCAGGAGAGTCCCTTGAGGATGTGGCTGCCCGCATACCAGCAGGCTCGGAAGGGCTGCCTCTTATTCGGTCGCTCAACCCTGCTGAGTTGACGTCTGCATTTTCTCCTCTTTTGGTTCCTTCAGAAAGCGCGTTTGAGCTTGGTCTTCGTGTGGATGGTTATCCGGTAGTGCCCACTTTGTGTTGGCGTTTTTTAAAAGGGGAAAATCCTTCGGTAGAGCGTTTAAAGCAGGATATCAAGGCCCTTGAAGCTGCCGGGTATACTTTTCTTGCTCCCAAGGTATTTCTCTCATTTTTGAAGATGAAAGCTTCGGTTCCCGAGCGCTCTGTGGTGGTGAGTTTTGAGGTGGAAGATGCCAAGACTTTTCGCCCATTGATTCCTTTTTTGGTGGAGAAGAACGTGCCTGGGCTTCTCTTTGTAGATGCTTTGGAAGTGGAACATGGCGAGGCATTGCAATGGGACGAAATAAAGACTCTTTTGAAAGTGGGACTGGAGCCTGCACCGGTGCTCACGAACACCAAAGGCCTTGAAACCCCACAAGGCAAAGAGAGCCTTGAGGCGTATGCCATTCGAGTGAGAAAAAGTCTTAAGAGGGCACTTGATGCCCTTAAGGTGAGGGGCGATTCTCTTTTTGTTGCCATGCCTCAAAAGAGGGGAAGTGTGGTCTGTGCGGTTTTAAAGTCGTTTTCTGTTTCAGGAGTGTATGCCCTTGGTACAGGGGGGAATGCGTTTTTTTCTGATCCCTTCAGCCTGGTGCGGCAAGAGATGAAAGATGATGCCCCCATGGTTCCTGTTTTCTCTTTGATCCAGACTTTTCAAAAGGCGGATCTCTCGTGGTGAAGCCTCTTTTTACAGGGATCGTTCTTTGGGGGATTGTGTGCTGTGGCTGCGCTTCCGCGGTTGGAAAAGGCCCTGGTGCGGTGTTTCCAGAATCTCTTCAAAAGCGGGCACTGGCCCTGGAAACTCGAGGAGAAAACGCTTTGGCCGTCCACTACTGGAAGGCAATGCGCTTGCTTGCAGAAGACAAGATTGAATCGCTTCAATCGGCGCAGGCTGCACAGGTGGAAAAGGAGCTGGCTCTGGCCCGGGAAACTTTGGACCGAGGCGATCGGCGAGCTGCAGAGATGCATCTTTTAAAGGTGCTACGGCTGGACAAAAGCCACAACCAGGCTCGAACGCTTTTGCGGCGCAGCGAGGTCTCTTCTTTGGTTCAGGCATATGAGATGAAAGGAGATGAGACAGCCGCAAGGGTCGCCGGGAGTGTGTATGGCAATATTTATATGGCCCCTTTGGTGACGGCGCTTTACCCTGTACTCCCTCAGAAAGGGCAGCAAATCTGGCTTCCTGTTGTAGACGAGCGCATGGTGAAGGCTCAGTTTGACTACCGGAAAGCGCTTTTAAAAGCGCGCAAGCTTTACAATGCAAAAGATTACCCGTCACTTTTAGCCGCTGCCGAAGAGATTTTGAGTTTTTTTCCGCGTGACGATGAGGCGCGGTACATGAAAAACAGCGCAGCCCATCAGCTTGCCGAGTCCTTCTTTAAGCAGGATGAGTACCGAAAGGCTCTAATGATGTATCAACGAGTCGATGCCTATTTTAAAAACGAGATCCCCCGCATTGAGGAGATTCTTGCCCTTCAGAAAGATCAACGCAATGAGGTGAGGTACCGCCTCAATGAAGAGTTGATGGCCGAGGCAAAACTTCTTTTAAAAGAGGGCGATCTGTTAAAGGCTCGAGAGCGGATTTTGAGTGTGGAAGAGGGCTTTTCTGGTCGGCGCAAGGCGTTGGGTGCCCTTGGGGTGAAGATGGTGCGTGTTGCCGAGAGGCACTACCGCCGGGGTGTGACCCTTTTTCTGGAGGAAAAATTGGCGGAAGCCATCGCCGCTTGGGAGATCTGTTTAAGGTACCAACCTGACCATCAAAAAGCCCTGGAGGCCGCAGAAAATGCTCGGCGATTGCTCGAG
>JAKSCC010000040.1 GCA_022360815.1 Desulfobacterales bacterium | reverse complement strand
GGTCAGCCAAACATTGGCTGCCAGCTCGCCCTCAAGTTGGCCGGAGCCCCAGCCCGAACTGCCCAGAAAAAGCGCCACCTTCTCTGGACCCTCACCTTTTGCCACAGCCGTCAGCGTCTCCATGGAGTTGGAAAGCGCCACTGCATCGCTTAAGAGGTAGGTCCCCTCATAATCAAAAGGAGGGCCGTGAAGCAGAAAAATCTGATCCAGCTGCACCGGTCCTCCGGCAAAAACAGGGGTCGCTTCAGCAGATACCACAGACTCTAAGCTGAATTCCTGAAAAATTTCCACGGCACCCAGCACCTCACTGGGCCGGTTGATCACAAACCCCATGGCCCCTTCCTGCGAATGTTCACACAAAAAGACCACGGTCTTGGCAAAGTTGGGGTCTGCAAGGCCGGGCATGGCCAGAAGGTAGTGCCCTTTAAAAGATTGAAATGGTGTATCGCTCATAATGATGCAATCCTATCGTCCGTAGTTGTCCTCAATACGAACAATATCATCTTCACCCAGGTAACTTCCAGACTGCACTTCGATAAGTTCCAAAGGAATTTTACCCGGGTTTTCCAAGCGATGCACGGTTCCCAGCGGAATATAGGTGGATTCGTCCTCTTTCAAAAGAATTTTCTCTTCACCCCGGGTTACAATGGCTGAGCCCTTCACCACCACCCAGTGCTCGGCCCGATGAAAGTGCTTCTGAAGTGAAAGCTCGGCCCCGGGTTTGACCGTAATGCGCTTGACCTGAAACCTTTCATCCACATCGATGCCCTCATAAGAACCCCAAGGACGATAAACCACCGTGTGAAGCTGGGCCTCTCCCCTTCCACGGGATTTTAACTGGCGCACGATCTCTTTGACATCTTGCCCGCGATCTCTGGGAGCCACCAAAACCGCATCTTTGGTCTCCACCACAATGGTATCTTTAAGGCCAATGGCCGCAATCATCCGATTTTCAGACTGAAGAAGAGAGTTTGAGACATCATGAAGAAGCACATCGCCACGGGTCACATTGCCCTGGGCATCTTTCTCCCCTATCTGCCAGATGGCGTCCCAAGATCCCACGTCGTTCCAACCAGCTGAAAGGGGAATCATGACCCCCTTATCGGTCTTTTCCATCACCGCATAGTCAATGGAGTCTTCGGGGCAGTCGCAAAAAGCTTCCCGGTCCAGACGGAAGAAATCGAGATCCCCCTGCCCGCCCGCTACAGCCACACGGCAATTGGTGACGATCTCCGGCGCAAAACACTCCAGCTCCGAAAGCACCTTTCGGGCTCCAAACATAAACATCCCGCTGTTCCAGCAGTACTCCCCAGACGCCACATACTCGCGGGCGGTCTCCAGATCGGGTTTTTCCACAAACCGATCAATGGTCACTACCCCCTCTTCTCCAAAGGCTTCACCCTTTCGAATATACCCATAGCCCGTTTCAGGCCCTTCAGGAACAATACCAAAGGTGATAAGGCGGCCCTCTTTGGCATGGTCAACGCCCAAGGTCATGGCCTGATGAAGGGCCTCTTTGGAGGCGATGGCATGATCTGCCGGAAGAACCAGAAGTGTGGCATCTTCCTGCTCATCCAAGGCTCGAATGGCGGCAACGGCAAGAGCAGGAGCCGTGTTTCGTCCCACAGGCTCCAAAATGATATCCCGAGGCTCCACCCC
>JAKSCC010000109.1 GCA_022360815.1 Desulfobacterales bacterium | reverse complement strand
TTTCTGCTGCACCGGTTGCTGAAGCGGTCGCTCCTGCAGCAGACAGTTCAGCGGCCATCGCCACAGTAAAGAATATTATTGCCGAAGAGACCGGCTACACCACGGATATGCTGGAAGACGATCTCGATCTGGAAGCGGATCTGGGCATCGACACGGTCAAGCAGGTGGAGGTCTTTGGTAAGATCTCAGCCGAGTTCGGACTCGACGTTCCCGAAAACCTTCAGCTTCGCGATTTGAACACCATCGCCAAACTGGCCGGTTACATTGGCCAGCAGGGAGGCGGTTCCGCTGCACCTGCTGCAACACCCAGCGATGCGGTGACCCCCATATCGGTACCCGCCTTTGAGGAGGGGGGTGTAAACCGATACGCCATTCGCATCAAGCAGCTGAACGACCGCAGCGGCGTCCATTTTGATCTGCACAAGAAGACCCTTCTTCTCACCATGGACAAGCACGGTTTCGGCGAGCAGGTCAAAGAGGTGGCAGAAGCCCGAGGCGCAAGGGTGATCACCCTTGGAGAGTCCGGCTGCCATTACACCTGCGATCTGGCCGACCACGCAAAGCTTGTGGAGACCCTCTCGGAGATGAAGAGAAGAGAGCCCTCCATTGACGGCCTTCTTCACCTCTTTCCCATGGACGGGTTTATGGAGGGATGCCCGCAAGGCACCTCTTCTGATGCCCAAGGCTCCATCAAAGGACTCTTCCTGATGATTCGGGAGCTCAAAGAGGCTCTGGACCGAGACGGGGCTGTGATCGGAGCCCTTTCGGTGGGCTCTGTGGTCTTCCCCTACGGAGAGAAGGGCGCAAGGGCAAGTCATCCTGCTTTTGCCGGTATCTCTGGCATGCTGAAAACCGTCAACAAAGAGTATGACAAGACCCTGGTTCGTTTGGTGGATCTGGCGCCTGGCATCACCAAAAATGATGCCCGCATGGCAGCCGCGGCCTTTATGGGTGAGCTGACAAACGGCAGCAAGCGTGTGGAGACCGGCCTTGAAAGCGGCAGGCGTTTTGGTCTTCGTCTGGTGGCCGAAGACTCCACCAAGGGAGCGCCCTTGATGAAGGCCGGTGACACCCTGGTGGTGACAGGCGGTGCCCGCGGAATCACCTACGAAATCCTTAAGGATGTGGTCTCCCATGCCGCCTGCAACCTGGTGATTCTGAGCCGAAGCGATATCGACGGCCTGGATCCCCGCTTTGCAACTGGCGAGGTGAGTGAAGGTCAGATCATGGCCGCCCTTCGCGCTGAGATGAAAGGGGTCAAGCCTCTGGAGCTCAAGCGTGCGGCATCCAAGATCATGAAGATCCGTGAGACCCGTGACAACCTCGATCGTCTTCGCGAAAAAGCGGCAAGTGTAGTTTACCACGCGGTGGATGCCGCCGATGAGGCTGGGGTTGCCAAGGTGCTTTCCGGATACGCTCAGGTCGACGGTGTGGTTCATGCCGCCGGTCTTGAGGAGAGTGCCATGATCGAAAAGAAAGAGCTCTCCTCTTTTAACCGTGTGTTTGACACCAAGATCAAGGGTGCGGAAAACCTGATGGGCGCCCTCAAAGGGAAAACCCCTCGCTTTTTCATCACCTTTTCGTCGGTAACCGCCCGTTTCGGAAACGAAGGGCAGATCGACTACACCTGCGCCAACGACATGCTGGGCCGCATGGTGCAGAAGTTTGGTGAGGAAAATGGCTGCATCGCCAAGGTGATGGACTGGACCGCCTGGAGCGGCACCGGCATGGCCACCAACGCCACTGTGAAGATGGTCCTCGAATCTCGCGGGCTCACCTTCCTGCCTCTGGAGCGCGGCGTCTCTCTCTTTATGGGCGAGCTGGCCGGAACCGAGAGCTGTGAGAGCCTCTTTACCGGACCCGATATCGCCTTTGACCGGGACTTTATGTTTGAAGAGGTGGATGCCGCGGACTTTGAGCGTCAGACTCCCTTTATCGACGATGTGCGCGAAAAAGCGGCCGATAAAATGGTCTTCTCCCGCGTGCTGGATCTCAAGAGAGACCTCTTTCTCATGGATCACAGCATGAAGGATGTGCCTATCTTCCTGGGTGCCACAGGCATTGAGACCATGGCCGAGGCCGCATCCCGCGTGCTTGGAAAAGAGGGGGTACGCCTTGAAAGCCTGACCGACTTCTCCATTCCTTACGGCATCAAAATTTTGAAGCAGCAGCCCAAGGAGCTGGAGATCGAGGCGGCCAAGAGCACCAAGGCAGACGATGCCCTGGATTGCCGCATCACCTCGACCTTTCGCAAGGGCAAGATTGTGGGCAAAACCACCCTTCACTACGAAGGCACCTGCCGCTTTACCGACAAGCCGGTGGAAGAGCGTTTTATCGAGCTTCCCCGTTTTAAAAAGGTGAGCTTTGACGGCAGCGTGGACGAGTTGGTCTATCATCCTGAGCGTCTCTTTATGGATGGCTCTTTCAAGACCATTTGCGACATCACCTCCTTTGACGGAGAGATCCTGGTGACCAAGGTGATCCACAACGGCGAGCGTGAGTTCTTCAAGGGCGAGACCCGGCCGGAGTTCTTCACCGACGTGATCATGGTGGATGCCATGTTCCAGACCGGCGGGCTCTTTGAGTTCCTCACCACCAGTGAGCTGGTGCTTCCCTACGGCCTTGAGAAGTTTGAATTTATCAGGCCCGTGGAACGTGGGCGCGAGTACTATGTCATCACCCAGCGTGTGGCATCGGATGAGCGCACCAACACCTATCGCATGATGCTTACCGATCTGGAAGGGCGGGTCTATCTGGACCTCACCAACTTCCGCATGGTGAAGCTCTCCCGTCTGGATGAGCAGCACAAGATCAGCGAAAAGGTGACCGTTGCCTGATTGCGTAGATAAAATAGCGTAAACAGAGAATAGATAAGAGAAAGGGGCCGGGGCGGCAGGATCGCTTCGGCCTTTTTCGTGGGGCCCATGGCCTTGTGCGGTGGGAATCTATTTCTGGCATAATTTGTGCTTATATCATCCCTGTCTCCGCCCGACCGGATTCCTTTTATGGCTCCTTTTTTTAAAAAAGAGAAGGAGTCTCAAGTGGATTCAATGTGTTATTGAATATGCGCCCTGCAGGTGCAGTGCGCCTTGTCCTCGGGCTGGATGATGATCAACAGCACCCGATGAACACCATGCACCCCGAGTGCATGGTCAACCCATCGAACAACCTCATTCGGAGATTCATGGATGCAGATCGCGACACTTTTTGAACAGGTTTCTGCACACAACGGCTGGAATATGGCTTTTACAGGCATGGTGATTGTCTTCTCCTGCCTGGTGATTCTTGCACTGTTTATTTCCCGTATCCACAAGGTACTGGACCTTCTGGACAATCGGGACAAGCTGCGCCTCAAGGCGCGGGAATTTTTTAAAGGCCGGGAAAAAGAGAAGCAGGTGGCATCCCTTCTCACCCCTGCCCTTGAGCTGGAAGCCGTGCGTTACAGACGTCTGACCCCGTTTCTCGGCGAGAGCTTCAGCCTGAAAGGGCTCATTCGGTTTGCCGAAGGGCGCGGCATCACCACGCCTCCGCCCGAGAAAACCGTGCGCCAGTTTCTGGAAGCGGGTCTTATCAAGAAAGAGGTGCGCAACCTCTTCACCTGGACCGACACCCCCAACACCTGATTTTGACATTGAGGTGCCGACCTTTCGGCACAGGATGGATAGCCAATACGTATGGAAGATCTTTTTTTACAGTTTTTAAGCAACACCGGATTTGCCCTGGTGGACTACCGGCAGGTCATCATGCTCTGCGTGGGCATTGTCTTTATCTATCTGGGCATTGCCAAGCACTATGAACCTCTGCTTCTTGTGCCCATCGGTTTTGGTATTTTGATGGGAAACATTCCGGTTCTGGCCGGCATGGGCCTGGGCATCTATGAAGAGGGGAGTGTGCTGCACTACCTCTACTACGGGGTGACCAAGGGGATCTATCCCCCTCTCATCTTTATGGGCATCGGTGCCATGACCGACTTTTCCACCATGCTGGCGCGGCCCTCGCTCATGCTTTTGGGAGCTGCGGCCCAGGCGGGTATCTTCATCACCTTTCTCGGGGCCCTTATGCTTGGCTTTTCGCCCGGAGAGGCCGCCTCCATCGGGATTATCGGCGGTGCAGACGGCCCCACGGCCATCTTTCTCACCTCCAAGCTGGCGCCCAAGCTGATCGGTCCCATCGCCATTGCCGCCTACTCTTATATGGCTCTGGTTCCGGTGATTCAGCCTCCCATCATGAAGCTTTTGACCAGCAAGAAAGAGCGCCTGATCAAGATGCGTGAGCCCCGCAAGGTCTCCAAAAAAGAGCGCATCATCTTCCCCATCGCGGGTCTGATTTTAAGCTGCCTTCTGGCCCCTGCCGCCCTTCCCCTTCTGGGCATGCTTTTTTTGGGCAACCTTTTAAAAGAGGCGGTGGTGACCGAGCGTCTGGCAGAAGCGGCGCGCAAGACG
>JAKSCC010000252.1 GCA_022360815.1 Desulfobacterales bacterium | reverse complement strand
CGCGTAAGAAAAGCGGTGGATGGACCTTCGAGCACCCGTTCCGACTGGGATATCACCTGCGACATCGCCCAGCGTATGGGCTTTGAAATGGGCTACGCATCGGCTTCAGACATCTTTGACGAGATGGCGGCCTGCACGCCTTCATACAAAGGACTCTCCTGGAAGCGTCTTGAAAACGGCGGCATTGCCTGGCCCTGCCCCTCGGCAGACCATCCAGGAACGCCCACTCTTCATGTGGGGCAATTTGCCAAAGGCAAGGGCACCTTCCATGCGATTCAGTGGACCCCTGCCGCCGAAGAGCCCGACGCAGACTACCCCTTGACCCTCACCACAGGCCGGGTGCTCTACCACTACCACACCGGGACCATGACCCGTAAATCCAAGGGTCTCAACGCCCAGGTCTCCGAGTGTTTCGTAGAGATGAGCCGCCAAGACGCCGCCGACCATGGGCTTTCTGATGGCGAGATGGTGAAGGTGGCCTCACGGCGAGGCGGAATCAAGGCCAGAGTCAAGGTGTCACCCAAAATGGAAAAGGGCATCCTTTTTCTTCCCTTCCACTTTGCCGAGGCCGCTGCCAACCGGCTCACCAACGCAAAACTGGACCCCATCTCCAAAATTCCTGAATTTAAGGTGTGTGCGGTGACCCTCATAAAACAGGGATAAACGTTCTCACTTTCTTTTCAATTCTTAAAAAAGGGAGCCCCACAGTGGGCTTCCTTATCAAAGCACTGCTGTCAGCAATGATACAGGGCAGCATCCCTATCCGGTCTAATATTTCCTCGTCCTAAAATAGTCAGATACTGCCAGCGAAGCCGGTAGCATCTGACTGTTCAGCTTGGCCTCCGGAGGCGAGTGATAGCTGAATGGTTGCATTCTATAAAAGGTGGTTTTGTAGCTCTTGATGCCCCTATATAGCTATCGAACCGCCTTGAGTTACCAAGTATTCGTCCATATCAACGAAGTGAGATACCATCACCCTACCCAAACCCAAATTTCAAGGAGGACCCCATGGGTGAAATTGGCGGACATGGCGGCATTCAAATTATTGGACCTGTCATGCTCAAAGAGACCAACCACGTCGAACGAGATTTTTATGCGCGGATTTTTCCCTGCCCCCCCCTCATATTCCACAGGATGTGAATATTCCCAACGGGCTAAACCCCCACAAACTGATTCGGCATAACGACTGCGACGATCACGATGATCTGAGAGAACAGGTCCCAACCTACTACGGCACCCAAAAAGAGACAGGCAAAATCATATTGGAAAATATGGCCTATGGCCTGGAATCCCCTCGATTTATGGATGTAAAAATAGGTGCAAGGACCGTTTCGCAATCAGAGCTTATGGCGGCTGGAAAGGGTGCCTCCGATGCCTGGAAAAAAAAGCAGAGGTTAAAGCTTGCCGACTGGATTCGCAATGCACAGAAGAGAGGTTTTACCATCGTTGCGGCAACCGGGTTCGCCGATGTCGGCCGAAACCGAATCACCTGG
>JAKSCC010000140.1 GCA_022360815.1 Desulfobacterales bacterium | reverse complement strand
GTCGGAATCTGTGGAGAGCATGGTGGCGACCCCGAATCGGTACGTTTCTGCTACAAAACGGGCCTCAACTATGTTAGCTGTTCGGCCTTTCGCATTCCCATTGCACGCCTGGCGGCTGCCCATGCAGCCCTTGAAGAAAAGATAGCCTCACATCCATAAAATGAAAAAGGGTCCCTGCAACTGCCAGCAAACAAGCGGCCGAAAGGTGCAGGGACCTTTTTTTCATCTCTCCAAATACTCTCTCCTTTTTCATGCGGGTGGTTTCAGGCAAACTTACAAACGGCCGGAAAGGACTTGCACAATGCCATCCACATCGGTGGCTGTGCCCACCACTTCGTCACTGGAGTTATAGATGGTATAGGTCTCAGGGTCCGTTCGAGTCACATAGTAGTCGTGGGTGGTGGTTCGCCCTCGATCAAAGTGACCGTTTATGGACACGCCCACATTGAGACGCGGAGGGCCTCTATAGACTGTGGTGACCACATAACCGATACGACCCGTAACGGGAAGCCCGCCTGAAAACCGGTGACTTCCACGCCCAAGATTCAACCTTCGAATCACCTGCTTCATCCATTCGGCGTTAAGAATCCTGTTGTTGGGCGCGATGTGAATGCCTGCGGTTAGCCAATCGGAGAAATCGAAGGTGATATCAATGCCGTCTTGTTCACGAATGTACCTCTCAAGTTGCCTTGCCGTACCCGAAAGAAAGGTTTCAAATTGCTCGACCGTCGGACTTCGGGTTGTTGATGGGGTGGAAAGCCGCCAGTAAGGCCCACCCACCGTTCTACCAATGGTGGAAAATGCACCGGGAGCTATTTCGTCTCGGCGCAGATAAGAGAGACCGAAAATGCGCCGCCCCCCCCCCTGGCTTCAATGGAGAGCCAACGCAGACCTATCTTTTCGGGATTTGTTACAGACAGTAAGAAGAAGAAGTACTGGAAATTAACCGTACCGCCGCAATGGCTGTAGCCCGTAAAGGTCCAGTTGGTGTCGTATAATCGGTTGCGAAACCTAAAATTCCACGGGAGTATTTCGGAGCCACTGCTGTCTCCAGCGTATCCAGGAACGGTATCGGGAACATCCCAAGGTCTGCCATACCGCCCGCTTTCAGCGCAACCCAAAGCTTTGCCGCGGGCCTCCAGCCAGTCTGTAAAGAAGAGCCCATTGCCATGGGATACAAAGTCGATAAAATTTCGGATCAGTGCGACCCTGTAGTCTAATTCGGTGGCTGTGGGAATCTCTTCGAGGTAGTCTGCTCGACTCTTGATGAATTGAAAGCCGAAAGCGGCTCCACTCCAAAGGAGAATGGTGAGAAGAGCGGTGCATAGTGCCTTGATTCTCATGTCCTCTCCCTCCTTATTTTTTATAATGTAGGACAGGTATATAATAGAGCCATTATTGATAATATCCATAATTTTTTCAAGATGTTTTTAAAGTCAAGGCATCCTCAAAATACACTCCCGGTTTCAGCTCTTTTGCACCGCTATATAAAAAAATTCCCCTGCTGAAATTTCAACTGCTCGCCGTCTGACACACGCGCCACCACCCCACCAAAAAACAATGCGAAAAGTCCCTTCACGCCATAATACCGTACCTTAAAAAGTGATACGCATCCTTAAGTTGCCTCAAACATACGTTGCATGCAAAATTACAATCAAAACTCATAAACAATAATAAAAAGATGTTATATAAAAAATGCAAAATTAATTATATCGCACACAACTAAAAATTCTTGAGCATAACCCCACACCGATGCTACCAAGACAGTATCTCAGCAATGAGCCTGTCCCCAGTGATTTTCTTACTTCAGCTGTTTATGGAGGTGTTCTCATGGTTCTTTTAAACCCTAAAGCTTACAAAGACCGCAACTACCCCGACGCACGTTCCAAAGAGATCATGCTCAAAACCATTGAATGGTTTGAAAACAAAGGTCTTGCGGCCATCAAAGAAGACTACCACAACAAAACCTTCACCAATGATTTTGCTGAATTCGTCAAAGAAGAGCGCATCTTCGAAACCCTCTTTCTCCCCAAAGGGTACGGGGAAGATCCCAAGCAACACTACAGCACATATAAAATGTTTGAATTTTCGGAGATATGCGGCTTCTACAGCTCCTCTTACTGGTACATGTACCACGTCTCCACCTTAGGATTGGACCCGGTGTTTCTGGGAGACAATGAAGAAGCCAAACACAGAGCAGCGGCAAAACTCAAGGAGAACCCCTTATGCGCCTTCGGGCTCTCCGAGCGTGAACACGGGGCAGACATCTACTCCAGCGAAATGACGCTCTACCCCAAAAACGATGGAACGTATTCGGCCCAAGGAAGCAAATACTACATCGGCAATGGCAATGAGGCGGGCATCGTAACCGTCTTTGGCAAGATGGTCGACACGAACGATTATGTCTTCTTTGTGGTGGATTCTGCTCACGAAAAGTATGAGTGTGTGCAAAACGTCATCGCCTGTGACCAGATGTATGTCTCCGAATTCAAGCTTCACGACTACCCCATCACAGATGCTGAAATCCTCTCTCGTGGCCAAAAAGCATGGGATGACATGCTCAACACCATCAACATCTGCAAGTTCAACATCGGCACCGCATCTATAGGCCTATGCACCCACTCTCTCTATGAGAGCCTCAACCATGCGGCCAAACGGAACATCTTCGGAAAATATGTAACGGAATTTCCTCACATCAAGCAGCTCTTCTTTGACGCTTACATTCGCACCGTGGCCATGAAGCTTTTCGGTCTAAGGGCCACAGACTACATGCGCGCCGCCAGCCCCCAAGACCGCCGCTATCTTCTCTTCAACCCTCTGATGAAGATGAAAGTGGCCATTCAGGGGGAAATCGTCCACGAGCTGATCTGGGATGTTCTGGCTGCCAAAGGCTTTGAAAAAGATCAATTCTTCGAGCACGCTTCTGTACAGATCAAAGGAATGCCCAAACTGGAAGGGACCAAGCACGTCAACATGGCGCTTATGGCCAAGCTTATTCCAAATTATATGTTCAACCCCAAGGACTACCCAAAGGTCCAACGACAAAACGGAGCGGAAAACGACGATTTTCTCTTCAACCAGGGCCCCACCAAAGGCTACGGCAAAATCCAGTTCCACGACTACATGCCAATCTTTGAAAGCCTTGACCTGCCCAACGTCACACTCTTTATGAAACAGATCGAACTCTACAAGCAGCTTCTTATGGATTCGGGGGCAGACCTCATGAGCCAAATGGCCAACTTTGACTTCCTCTACGCCCTTGGTGAGATTTTCTGTGTTATTCCCTACGCCCAACTCATTGTGGAGAGTGCAAAAATGGAAGGCATCGAAGACGATATCCTGGATTCTATCTTCGATGTTTTTGTGCGAGACATGAGCCGCTACGCTCTGGATCTGGCCATGAAACCCTCTTCCACAGAGCGACAACAAAAGCTTTGTAAGGAGATGGTTATGAAACCCGTGGTCAACCAAGAACGCTGCGAAAGAGTTATAAATGACCACATTTACGCCTTGGTGGATGCCTACACCATGACCCCTTGATACAAATTAATGGTATCAAAAGCTTGTGTTTAAAATGACTCTTCC
>JAKSCC010000126.1 GCA_022360815.1 Desulfobacterales bacterium | reverse complement strand
CAATGTGCGTGAGGGGTGGTCTGTGGTGGGGGCTCTTCTCACCTTTGCTTCGGTGGTCAATCTGGCACCGGGGGTGCTGAACGGTGAGGTGCTTAGATACACCTACGCCGAAATCCTTCCGGGCATTGCCATCACCCTGAAGCTGGACGGCCTGGGGCTGATCTTTGCGGGGACCTCATCCTTCCTGTGGATTCTGGCGGCATTCTACTGCGTGGGATACATGCGGGGTTTAAACGAACACGCCCAGACGCGTTTTTATGTCTGCTATGCGGCAGCGGTTGGCGGTGCCATGGGCGCGGCCTTTGCGGGCAACCTCTTTACCCTCTACCTCTTCTACGAGATCGTCTCCATCGTCACCTACCCTCTGGTCATGCACCATCAGGATGAAGAGGGGTACGAAGGTGGTAAAAAATATATCATCTATCTCTTCTTCACCTCCAAGGCATTTCTTCTTACCGGTATGGTCCTGGTCTATCTCATGGCCGGAACCCTGGAATTTGCAGACGGTATCACGGGTGGGATCTTTCCGGCAGATGCCGGAAAACTTCTCGTTACGGTGAGTTTTCTCCTGTTTCTCTTCGGATTTGCCAAGTCCGGCGTCATGCCCTTTCACAACTGGCTTCCGTCAGCCATGGTGGCCCCCACACCGGTCTCGGCTCTTCTTCACGCGGTGGTGGTGGTGAAGGTGGGCGTTTTTTCTACGGCAAGGGTCATGCTCTCCATCTACGGTATCGAACTTTTGAATTCGTCGGGCCTGGGGCTCTTCACCGCCTACTTTGTGAGCTTCACCATCCTCTGCGCATCGGTGATCGCCTTAACCAAAACCAATCTTAAGGCAAGGCTCGCATACTCCACCGTGAGCCAGCTCTCCTATATCCTTCTCGGCGTGGCGCTCCTTACCCCCACCGGCGTCACCGGCGGGCTCGTGCACATCACCAACCACGCTTTCTCCAAGATCACACTCTTCTTCTGCGCCGGGGCCATCTTTGTGGTCTCCGGCAAGAAAGATATCAGTGAAATGGGCGGCCTCGGACGGCGCATGCCCTGGACCATGGCCGCCTTTGCACTGGCCTCTCTCTCCATGATCGGCGTGCCGCCGGTGTGCGGCTTTGTGAGCAAATGGTACCTGGCCCTTGGTACCATGGCCATCCATAATTGGATTCTTCTTACCGTGCTTCTGGTGAGCAGTCTTCTGAATGCCGGATACTTTGTGCCTGTTGTGATTCAGGGGTTCTTTGGCAAGCCTCCCCAAGGCGAAGAGAATCTTGCAGGCAGCCTGGAGAGATCACCCCTGGCCCTGTTTATGGTCGTACCCCTGACCCTCACCGCCATTTTCTCCGTCCTCTTTGGATTTTACCCGAACCTGTTTCTGGAGATTATCTCGGTGCTGGATATCAACTTCTTTGCGGGACTGTTCGGCCAGCCCTTGGCAGGCAGGGGATAATCCCCTGCACCCCGGGCTCGCGAATGCTCAAAGGCGCAGCCTTTTCACATTCGCTTACGGCCTTCGGCCGTGAAAAAGATTGCCATTGGGTGGTGAT
>JAKSCC010000315.1 GCA_022360815.1 Desulfobacterales bacterium | reverse complement strand
CGCCGCAATTTGAGTATAAGCTCCAAGTCTTTGAGACGCGAGGGTCGTTAACTCAGTTGGTAGAGTATCTGCCTTTTAAGCAGAGAGTCACTGGTTCGAGCCCAGTACGACCCACCATGCGTCCCCATCGTCTAGCTTGGTCCAGGACACCGGCCTTTCACGCCGGCGACAGGGGTTCAAATCCCCTTGGGGACGCCACTTTTTTATTTGCCGTTTTTTAAGGCATGCTTCAAGCCGTTGAAGCACCCGCCTGATCGCAAGAGTATCCAAGGGGCTGGCCGCATTCATCGGTTAGCCCCTTTTTTGGTTTCGGGACCATTTTGCAGATGGCGTCCCGACGGCATGGGTCTTAATTATTAAGGTAGCTGACCCGATGCCTTGACCGTGTGGATCCCCTTAAAAAAGGGAGTCACCTATTATGGAGAGATCATGAAACCCATTGTCGCCGTTATTGGACGCCCCAACGTGGGCAAATCAACCCTTTTCAACCGGATCACTCGAAGCCGCACGGCCCTGGTGGATGATATGCCCGGTGTGACCAGGGATCGCCATTACGGCGAGGCCACCTGGAGTGACGCGCCTTTTCTGGTGGTGGATACCGGGGGCTACCTCATCGACGATGAAGACGCCTTTGCCGGTGCCATCCGAGAACAGGTGATGCAGGCTATTGCCGAGGCCGATGCCGTGGTGATGGTGATGGATGGCAAGAACGGCATCTCTCCCTACGACAGGGATCTGGTGACCATTCTGCGCGAAAGCCACCACCGGGTCTTTTACGTGGTCAACAAGATCGACGGTGAAAAGCAGGAAGAGAACCTCTACGACTTCTACACCCTGGGCATCGACAAACCCTATCCGGTCTCCGGAGAGCACGGCTACGGTGTGCCCGATTTCCTGGACGATCTGGTGGCCTCTTTTCCTGAAGCTGCGGCCTATCCCAAAGATGAGGAAGAGATCATCAATGTGGCGGTGGTGGGCCGCCCCAATGCCGGAAAGTCCTCCTTTATTAACCGCATCACCGGCCAGGATCGTCTGGTGGTAAGCAATGTGGCCGGAACTACACGGGATGCGGTGGACACCATGGTCAAGCGCCATGGCCAGCAGTACCGGTTTATCGATACCGCCGGTATTCGAAGAAAAGGCAAGGTCAAAGAGAAACTTGAAAAGTTTTCGGTGCTCAAGGCGATCAAGAGCATGGAACGCTGCGATGTGGCGCTTATTCTTATCGACGCCTCCGAAGGGGTGACCGACCAGGATGTGACGGTGGCCGGCTACGCCCATGAAAAGGGGTGTGGGGTTGTTTTTGTTTTCAACAAGTGGGATCTGGTGCCCTCCGGAGAGAAGAACCCCAAGCTTTTTAAAGAGCGTCTGGATATGGGGGCCAAGTTTCTGACCTTCGCCCCATTTACAACGATTTCTGCCCTTACCGGCCAGCGGGTGGAGAAGATCTTTGATCAGATCAACTCGGTCTACGAACAGTACAACACCCGATTTTCCACGGGTGAAGTGAACCGCATCATTGAGTGGGCCACCGAGAGAACACCGCCTTCGCTTCACAAGGGCAAGCGGTTGAAATTCTTCTACTCCACCCAGGTGGCTACCAAGCCTCCGACGTTTGTCTCGTTTGTGAACTATCCGGATGCGGTGCACTTTTCTTACCGGCGCTTTCTTTTGAACCAGCTCAGGGAGTACACCGGCCTTGATGAGGTTCCCATTCGGCACCTCTACCGCGAGAAGAGCGGTCGCATTGAGTTTGGGGCCAAACCCGATGAGAACACCAACACGAGAAACAAAGGGCACAAAGACAAAGAGAGCCGCAACAAAGAGAAAAAGAGAAAAGAGCGCAAACTGCAGAGCAAGAAGAAGCAGCTGCGTGACGGCCGCAACGCGTGATAGCTTCTTGTCCGCAGGTCTGCGGATAATGTCTTAGGGTGAGGCGACCTTGGTGTTGCAAAGATTCATACGCCTTTGTGTGAGTCTGATTTGTTTATGGAAAGGCCCTTTCTGCGCGGAGCAGGAAGGGCCTTTTTGTCTTGCGATTGTGTTTTGGAACCCGAAGAATTAAAACAGATGGGTAACTGCTTCCCTATCATTGGCCTCAGGCGGCCTTTCGGAAGCCACAGGTTTGAAAAGTTTTTTTGCGGAGCTTTTTTTAAAAAAAAGCGACCCGCCGAGGCCCAAGCTGAAGAATTATCTTTTTTAAAGAAAAACGACTCGGAGACAACGGCATGGATTTATTTGAGGAGAGGGCGGAAAATGCGGCGCTTCGCTATGCGCCGCTTGCTGAGCGCATGCGGCCTCAGAGTCTGGCGGAGGTGTTGGGTCAGGAGCATCTCACGGGCGCAGGAGGGCTTATCTCTTCGGCCCTTGAGACTGACCACATCTTTCCCATGATCATGTGGGGGCCCCCGGGGTGCGGGAAAACCACCCTTGCCTCCATTATCGCCTCGGAGACCCAGTGCAACTTTGTCAAAATATCGGCTGTGCTGGCGGGGGTGAAAGATGTGCGGGCCGTTATTGACGAGGCGAAAAAAGAGCTCAGCAGAAAGCGGCGAAGAACCGTCCTTTTTGTGGATGAGATCCACCGTTTCAACAAAGCCCAGCAGGACGCTTTTCTGCACCATGTGGAGAGCGGGTTGATCACCCTTTTGGGAGCCACCACCGAAAACCCCTCTTTTGAGGTGATTCCAGCCCTTCTTTCGCGGGTTCGTGTGGTCACCTTAAAAGCGCATACCACCGAAACCATCACCGAAGCGTTGCGCAGGGCGCTTGTCGACCCCAAAAGGGGGCTGGGGCGTCTTGAGGTGGGGGTGGAAGAGGAGGCCCTTTCCCATCTGGTGCGCATGGCCGATGGGGATGTTCGCATGGCCCTGAACACCCTTGAGCTGCTTGTGGATCAAAAGAGGCTTGCCGACGGCAAGGGCACTATCGTCTCTCTGGCCGATGCCGAAAGGATTCTGGAGAAGAAGGCGGTGCTTTACGATAAGGGCGGCGAAGAGCACTTCAATCTGATCTCAGCCTTTCACAAAAGCCTCAGGGGAAGCGATCCGGACGGAGCCCTTTACTGGATGGTCCGCATGCTTCGAGCAGGAGAAGACCCCTATTATATTGCGCGGCGCATGGCAGCGGTGGCCACCGAAGATGTGGGCATGGCCGATCCTGCGGCGCTTTCCGTCGCCCTTCACGCCATGGAGGCTTACAAGTTTTTGGGGGCAGCCGAAGGCGAGAGAGCCCTGGCTCAGGCGGCCATCTATCTTGCAACCGCCCCCAAAAGCAACAGCGTCTATACCGCCCTGGCTGCCGTGAGCCAAGAGGTGGATCGGGGAGGCTTTCTGCCCGTTCCCAAGCACATTCGAAATGCACCCACCCAATTGATGGCCGATGAGGGGTACAAAAAGGGGTACAAGTATGCCCACGACTACCCGGGTGGCTTTACGCCTCAGCAGTACCTTCCCGATGAGATCGCCCATAAAAGCTGGTACGCCCCCACAGATCGGGGGTATGAGTCAGTGGTGGGGCCTCGCCTGGCCGGTTGGCGCAAGCAGAAGAATTCCAAGTAGAGATGAGGCGTGGGTTCAAACACGAGACATGAAATTACTGGAATTTGAGCCAGTGTATTTAAAAAACTGTTTGTCTAACGTTTCAAAAGCTTGGCCACCGGAGGCGAATGACAACTTCTATCTTCCAGAACGTTCAATAAAAAGCAGTGTCTCCTGATTTTGGCTTTTGTTGATGAACTCGTAGGATGCAATGCGGAAATCCCCATAGGGGATCTCTTTTGCCCATGCCTTGAGGCGCTCCTGCTCGATTTTTCCCTGGGGGTGGCCGCTGTAGATGGCTATGGAGAGAAGCCCTTTTGGGG
>JAKSCC010000199.1 GCA_022360815.1 Desulfobacterales bacterium | reverse complement strand
CAGTTTGCATACCGGCGATACCCCCCCCGACGACCATCACGGATCCGATTACATCCTTAGACATGGCTTCTTTCTCCTGTTGAGTGGTGCGCAGGCGCATTCAAATCGCTGAAAGCGGCCTTGCAATGTTACAAAATATTCCAAATAAACCTGAAAAGTTATATTTCCAGAGTCGGTGAGCGTTGCCGCTCTATAGCTATCCTACCTTATATTAAAGATATAATGAGCAAATACACTTACTACCCACTATATTGGGTGTTGTCAATAGAATTATATTTATATATTAAGGGACTAAATCCTTGGAGGAGAAGCGGATATGACAAGTCTCTTGTCCGATAATGCCAAAGCAACGACACTGATTAAGACGTTCAAAATTTTTTGTTATGAATAGAAAAGTAATTATTATATCCGGACCCACCGGGGTAGGAAAAACCTCTGCAGCCATAGCGGTTTGCAAGCGGTTTGGCGGTGACGTGGTGGGGGCCGATTCCATGCAGGTGTATCGCCAGATGGAGATCGGTACGGCAAAGCCCACTTCAGATGAGCAAAGTCAGGCAAAACACCACATGATTGACGTGGTGGAACCCAATGAATCCTTTGATGCGGCTCTCTTTGCCAAACAGGCAGATGCAGTGATCGAATCCCTTTTCAAACAAGGTGTGCTGCCTGTGGTGGCTGGGGGGACAGGGCTTTATGTAAAGGCTTTGGTTCACGGCCTTTCGGAAGCGATCCCTTCGGACGAGAAGGTGACGGCACGCCTTACTCACGAGGCTGAAGAGAAGGGCTTGGTCTCCCTGTATGCACGGCTTAAAGAGGTGGATCCTGACTATGCAGGGCGCATCAGTTCGAATGATCCGATTCGCATTGTGCGTGCATTGGAAGTTTTTGAGGTGACCGGAAAACCTTACAGCGCCCATCATCAAGAGCATGGTTTTTCTGAAAAACGTTACGATGCTTTAAAAATTTGCCTCGCCTCTGATCGAGAGGTGATTTACGATCGCATCAACAGGCGGGTGGATTTGATGATCGAAGAGGGGCTTCTGGACGAGGTGAAGGGGCTTCTTGCAAAAGGGTATCACCGAAACCTGAAATCCATGGGGTCTATCGGGTATCGCCATATGGTGGAACATCTGCTGGACGGGGTTCCTTGGGATGAGACAGTGCGTCTTCTCAAACGGGATACGCGCCGATTTGCCAAACGCCAGCTTACCTGGTTTCGAAGCGATCCTGAGATGATCTGGCTGGAGCCTGGGGATTTGGACGCTCTGTTTGAGAGAGTCGCTTCGTTTTTGGGATCGTAAAAATGTCTCAATCGCCATCATGCTTGATATCCTTGAGGCTTTTTTGCCTCTTTCATTCCGCCATGCCGTGGGCGTCGCGTCGGGAGGCCGGCTTTTGTATATGAGACGTCTTTTTTTGCAAACTCCAGTTTAAGGACAACTCCTTTGTTTGTATCAGTATCTATGCGATCCGTCCGAAAGGTGTGTGTGGGGCTTAAGCCGATTTTAATCGCTTTTTGTGTTTTGATCTCTCTTGCCAGTCTGTGGGGTTGTGCCAGCAAACACCGAGCAGAGACGCCCCACCCAGAACAAGCCCTTTTTATTCAGGCAGAGGAGGCTTTTGAAAAGAGGGCATACGATCGTGCACAAAAGCTTTACGGCAAGCTGGCACGCCTTTACCCCAAGTCGGCTTCGGCTCCGGCAGCCCTTCTGAAGCAGGGTATTATTTTAGGCATGGCTGGCGAAGAGAAAAAGGCGGAGTCGGTTTACCAAAAACTTATCTCTCGGTATGCCGATACGGCTTTTGCTCCACTGGCCCGTATTGAATCACTCACTCTCTCCTACCGCTTGGGTGACTTTCCAGCCGTTATTCAAAAAGGAATTCGTTTTTCAGACAAGGGCGCTGCCGCCGATCATCTCTTGCGAAAATACGCCACCATGGGCGATGCTTATCTGGGGCTTGGTGACCGTGTGGATGCTGTGGACGCCTATTTTACAGCCCTTTCCATGTCAGGGCATGCGATAGCTGTCAAAGGGATCTCTGGGCGGATTCGAAAGGCGGTGGCCGGGCTGACTTTGGAAGAGGTTCAGGGCATGCTTGAGCGTGTTCATGAAAAGGAGAAGAGGGGATACCTTCTTTTTCAACGATTCCAGATCCTCTCTCAGGATGGTCTTAAAGAAGACGCTTTAAAAGGGGTCAACGAATTTCTCACCCTCTACAGCGATCACCCCATGCGCGATGAGACCATTTCGTTTCGTGAAGCATTGAGCAGCTATCATTACAACGCGCATGTTTTGGGATGTCTTCTCCCCTTTACCGGTCGCTACGCCGAGTATGGCCGCCGCACCAGGCAGGGGATTGAGTTGGCCTTTCAGGAAGCGGTCAGGCAAACGGGCATCACCGATTTTCAGATTCTTTTCAGAGATACGGCCTCCGACGATGAGACCACCAAAAAAGCGGTGAAAGAGTTGGTTGAGGCTGGAGCAGCCGCCATTATAGGGCCTGTGGGCAATGTGGAAGCAGCTGCAGCCGAAGCCCAGCTTCGAGGGGTTGTTTTGATGACCTTAACCGGCAAAGAGGGGGTCCCCGCCACCGGGGACTTTATCTTTCGCAACTTCATGACGCGTCAGATGCAGGTGAAAACCGTTGTCTCATACGCCTTTGAGGTACTAGGGGTCAACGATTTCGCCATTCTTTATCCTGATGAGCCTTATGGACGGGATTTTATGACTCTCTTTTGGGACGAGGTCACTCGTTTTGGTGGAGAGATTCGTGGGGTGGAGAGCTACCCTTCTGGAATAAAAGATTTTTCCAAGGCAATTAAGAAGCTTACCGGGCTTTACTATTCAGGAGAGAGAGCTGTCGAAGAGAAGAGCCCTTGGGGACGGGTTTGGCCTGAAGCAGAGGAGGAGAAGCCGAGAGAGGCTGTGGTGGATTTTGAGGCGATCTTTATTCCAGACAGTGCGAAAAATCTTCAGCTGATTCTTCCTCAGCTCGCCTTCCACGATTTGGGGGGCGTCTATACCCTTGGCACCAACCTCTGGCACAGCCCGGAGTTGATGAAAGTAGCCTCCAAACAGTTGAAAGACAGCATTATTCCCGATGGTTTTTTTGAGCGAAGCCGAAACCCACGGGTGCTTCGGTTTGTTAAGGATTTTAAAAAGGCTTACGGCAAACGCCCAGAATATATTGAGGCGATCTCCTATGACTCGGCTTTGATGCTCTTTACCTTGATCGCCTCTTCCAATCCCAAGGGTCGGGGTGAGATGCGTGACGCCATTTTCTCTATGAATGAATTCTCCGGTGTCACAGGGGAGGTCTCTTTTGATGAGACCGGAGAGGCGGATCGAGCGCTGACACTTCTTAAGGCCAAAAGGCGGCGTTTTGTGGAGCTGGAGAGGTAGTTTGGCGGAAAATGTGTGCGTACAAAGGGCCCTTTGCTTCAAAGCAGGTGGGCCTTTTTTAGTGTGAGGATCAGAATTTAATATTGACGTTTACCGTGTAGAGGGCGTGGTTGTTGACCTCAACCCCTTGGTACTCGCTCCAAGGTCGGGCCGTGGCATAGGAAAAATAGCGGACAATGCCTCTGAATTCATTGACCCAAGGGGTCTCAGAGACGGAACCCCCAAGCATGAACTTGGGGACCATGTAGCCGGTAATGCTGATGCGGGGGGTGAGGCGGTGAACCATTCCAAAACCGGTTTTGAGGTAAGGAGAGATAGAGAGGGCAGGGCTGTCGAATCCAGAGCTTAAGGAGAGATCCGTAAAAAACATGTTGTTGGCGTTGATTTGAAAGTAGCTGCGAAGGTCCATATTAAAGGAGAATCCGCTGTACTTGTCGCCATTGTCCCAGATTTTACCATTGTAGGCGATTCCCACACCCGTAGGGATGGCAACCAAAGAAGGGGTGGATGAGACCTTCATAATATCGGTCTGCATGTATTTCATTGCATGGGCATTTCCCGCCAGAAAAAAAGCGGTGATGACAATCATGAGTATGCGGATCATGGTCTCTTTCTCCTTGGCCGGTTGTATCCGGTCCTTTACCGACATTATATAAGCCAGAAATGTGCCAACTCCTTTGACCTTGTGTTACCAGTGTGTTGCAGGCCTAAGGGGGTGGGCCTCTATCAACTTGATAGCACTGTTTGGGTGCGCCTCCCTCGAATTGAGAGTGGGCAAAGAAAGCCCTCTGCCAAAGGGCGTGGGCAGAGGGCTTTCAAGGGTTTTACTCATGGACGGGATCAGCGGGTCTGATTGTCCAGGCTAAAGGTGAGGATTTCGGAGTTAACTCCGAATCGGTTACCCGCACGGGTCGTGATGTGGTTGACTCCGTTGGGCAGTGTGCAAGAGTCAATTTGAATGAAATCGATACGCTCTCTGGAACTGGTGACGATTGAAGTGCCGGGAATAGAGCTTACGAGCTGCAGGTGGATATGAGAGCTGTCTCCATTGGTGTAGTGGGTGATGGTGTTGGCTACGCGGCGGCGAAAAGTGAAGCAGCCTCCGGTGCGGGGATTTCCAGAGGTGTCAGCGGTGAGCTGCCCCTCTTTGGCCACAGGCGGACCGTTTACGGTGATGTTGATCACAAGCTCTTCAGATTCACCTGCGGCGTTGGTTCCCTTGATGCGAATGGGGCCGTAGGGCTTGTACCCGTTAGGTACCGGACCCTCACCGTAGTATCCACCGTCGGAGACTCCTGGGGTTCCAGAGAGAAGTCCGGTTTTTGGATCGATGCTGAGCCAGGATGGGCCGCTTACCTTGGTGAAGGTGATGCCGCCATGGATGTTTTTGAATCGAGGCGCAAGGTTTTCGTTGATTTTTACGATCATATTGCTGTTGGAGCTGGCGACGGAGCGCACTGCAACAGGAGTGGGATCTGTCAGTACCGGGGCATCTACGGCTGTGATGCAGATGGATACCGGAGCAGAGACCAAACCCTCTTGGGATACCGCGCGAACTCTGAGGGTGGTTTTTCCGGGTTGTGCTGGTCCGAGAAGGCGAATGCGGCCACTTTTATCTATAACGGGACTGACCCATGAGGGGAGAGGGGTGCCACCAGGGACAAACTCATAGCGTACAATGGGATCATCGCCGGCCGTGAAAAGACCTGCAATATTTCCGTTCCAATTCTGCTCATCCCCTACCTTAAGAACGGGAAGCTCTGCAGCTCCACCGCCGTTGGTGGGCATGTCTTTGGGCTTTGGAGCCGTGGTTATGGTTTTGAGGACACCTTGAAGGGTGCGGACAACCTGGAGGTGCTCACTGTCTGCTCCGTTGACGGGCTTGAGCCAGTGCTTCTTGTTCATGGCAGAGCCCATCATCATGCCGGGCGATTTACGGGCGATGCGGGCCTTCCCTCCAAAACTTCGGTTGAAGCCAAGGAAAAACTGCTCGTCGTTGTCGCTTTTATCCCGGTGGACCATATCGGCTCGAACCATAAAGCTCCAGGGGCCTCTGAGGGCCTGATTGAATTCCACACTCAACCCTTTCTGATCTGGGGCGACGTCGGCAGCAAAGGAGAGTTTGGTTTTCTCGTTGGGAAAAACAGAGAGTTTTGTGCGAACTTTCAAGTTGAATCTTCGGCTCTCTTCGTTTCCGATAAAGCTTTCATACTTCTTGCGCTGGATACCGCCTGCAAGTTCGAATTCAAGCTTGTCGGCGCTGGTTTCCACACCGATGAGCACATCGGTCTGATTTCCTCCGCCAAAACCGTGGCCTTTAAGAATCAGGGTGTTGTTTCTCACCAATTGATTGGTGTGGACCAGTTCACTGTCTGTGTTGAAGTTGAGAGCGGTCAGATAGGCTGCCGTGAGAGGGGAGAGCTTGTGGATGAATTTTAATCCAAAGACGCTCTGGTCTATTTTATCTCCTTTTTCACCTATTCCCGCACCGAAGTTGTCTTCGTGGAAGCGGTTAAGGTGTCCTGCGGAAAGGACAAGAAGGCTCTCGTCAGGGAGTTTGAATCCGAGGGTAAGAAGTGCCTTGGTAAACTCGCGACGATCCTCGGACGTAAGGTTTGATGCATCGATTCGAAGACCCATGCGCCTGTTTTTGGAATAGAATGTAGCGTCGCCTTCAACGCGGACGGCAGCCCGGTCGTTGATCGCCTCGACTCCTCCGCCGACGTTGACGACTGCTCGACTCTCCGGCCCGGCCATTCTTTTGTGAATCATGGAGCCAGCAGATGCTGTTGCCGTGGATCCCAGGAAGATGGCCAGAGTGGCGATTAAGGCTGAGGTGTTGAGCTTTTTTCTTATCATAACAAGCCTCTTTGCGTGTCGTCGTTGTGTTCTGGAAGGGGCCCCCCCCATAACGATGTCAGAGGTGAGATCGTCTCCGGAGTCACAACGCTTTTTGGTTTTTTCACAGTTCAGTTGCAAAACATGAAACGTTCAGGAGTGGGGTCAGGGGTCTCAACGGTTTGTTTTGCATCTGACGATATGTTGCTGAAGACGTAAGGAGAGCCAGTTCTGTGCCAGGGTGGAGCTGTGCATGTAACTTATTGTTATTAAAAGGTAAGATTTGTTTTTACGAGAAAAGGTTTCTCATGGAGGTCTCTTAAAATGAGATACTCTATCAGGCGATATCTGTTGTTTTGATAGGAATGGCTGCGACGTGAGGAAAGAAAACGTTGACACCGCTGCGGTTCACCGACTACTTAACGGTAGGTCTTCTCCTGAGCGGAGAGGTGCCTGATGTCATGGAACCGTGGGGTGGCCTAAAGGGGGAACTCTTTTGATTCAGGGCCTGAGATGATACCCGTTGAACCTGATCCGGTTGAACCCGGCGTAGGGAACAGGATTCCGATCCCCACCACATGTGTGGCGCTCTGTCACAGTTTGAAATTCGATTAAATCAATTTGTAAAAGAAGGAGTTGTAAATCATGGGGCGACTTGTGATGTGGGTCATGTGTTGTCTGCTGGGGGCTTTCCCGGCATATGCTGCCAGCGGTGGGGCGTCTGATGAAACGCTTGTGATTTATACTTACGATTCGTTTGCTTCAGAGTGGGGGCTTGCCCCAAAAGTGATACCTCTTTTTGAAAAGCAGACCGGTATCAAAGTAAAGCTGGTCTCTGTGGGAAGCTCAGGCCAGGTGCTTCAGAAGGCGATTCTCGAGAAAAAAGCACCCCGAGCCGATGTGCTTATCGGCATCGACAACAACCTGCTGGCCAAGGCAAAAGAAGCAGGAGTGCTTGCCGCCTATAAGGCCAAGGGCCTCTCTCGCATTCCTCAGCACCTCCTCTTTGATGCGGATCATGAGGTAACTCCCTTTGACTATGGGTACTTTGCCATTATCTACGATAGCGAGGTCATCAAGACACCTCCTACAAACCTTGAGGCGCTGACCGATAAAAAATATGAAAAATCTCTCATCCTCATGGATCCGAGAACGTCAGGTCCTGGTCTGGGCTTTATGCTTTGGACCGTCTCTGTATATAAAGGTGGGTTTACCGACTACTGGAGGCGTCTTGCGCCGTCCATTTTGACCATTGCCGACAGCTGGAGCTCTGGGTACGGTCTTTTTACCAGCGGTGAGGCGCCCATGGTTTTGAGTTACAGCACCAGCCCTGTCTACCATGTGGCTTTTGAAAAGAGTTCTCGTTACAAGGCAGCTCCTTTTGCGGAAGGGCACTATATGCAGATTGAAGGAGCCGGTATCGTGAAGGGGGCTCCTCACCGGAAAGCTGCGGAAGCTTTTATGGATTTCATGCTTTCTGAGGCGTTCCAGAGAGAGATTGCTCTGACCAACATCATGTTTCCAGCCAACGATGAGGTGGTGCTTCCCGAGAGTTTTTCCCATGCGGTGAAACCGGAAAAAGAGTTGCGTATGGATCCTTCTGAAATCATGATTAAAAGTGAAGGCTGGATCGATAGCTGGGTGGGTGCGGTTTCCAGATGATGGGACGTGAATCCAATGGCAGGGCCAGCCAGTTGCTCTGGCTGGTGCCCCTTGTACCAACCCTCTTGCTCTTTTATGTGCCCTTGGGGGTGATTTTTTCGGAAGCCTTCTCTTTTAAAGGGGGGGCTTCTCCTTTTCTGGAGACGCTTTTTCGTCCCACCACCTTTCAGGTTATAAGCTTTACCCTCTGGCAGGCCTTGGTAAGCACAGTGGTCTCCCTTGTTTTGGGGCTCCCCGGTGCCTGGCTTTTGGGGCGAGCTTCATTTAAAGGCAAGCGTGTTTTAAAAGCTCTTACTGCCGTTCCGTTTGTCCTTCCTTCCATTCTTGTGGTGCTTGCCTTTGTTGTTTTTTATGGCAACAGCGGGGTACTCAACCGATTTTTCATGGATCTTTTTGATCTAAGAAAACCGCTTTTTCCCATTCTCTACAGCTTTTGGGCCATTATTCTTGCCCACGCTTTCTACAACTTTCCTTTGGCAGCTCGCCTGATTGGCGCTTTTTGGGAGCGGCACAATCCAGCGCCTGCCGCCGCCGCACAGACTTTGGGTGCAGGGCCTGTTCGCACTTTTTTTTCCGTTACGCTTCCCGGGCTTTTTCCTGCGATTTTTTCAGCAGGGTGCATCATTTATCTCTTTTGTTTTATGAGCTTTGCCATTGTGCTGGTTTTAGGAGGGGGCCCAAAGTACACCACTCTTGAAGTGGAGATTTACCGGGCCGCACGCATCGGGCTGAATCTGGAGGTTGCAGCTTCCCTTGCTGTGGTAGGGGCTTTGCTTACCCTTTTGATGTTGGGGCTTTCGATAAAGCTTCAACACATTGCCACCCATCGGGGCCAAGCGGTGGTGCGAAGAGGTACAGGCACCTCCCTTAAGGGGGCGTTCTCTCTTTTCTGGATTGCCTATGCCGCCTTGGTGATATTGGTGGTGGCCTCTCCTTTGGTGGCCCTTGTCGGACGCTCTTTTCTTGAGCGTACGTCCAGATCCGGACCGCTTATTTGGAGCCTGAGGTGGTATGGGGAGCTTTTTTCAAGCATGGGGGCCGCCCTTTCCCTACGGGCGGTTGCCAATAGCCTGGGTTTTGCCTTTTTAACGGTCTGTTTTTCTCTTCCTTTGGGCATGTCAGCGGCCTGGGTGACCCACCGAGTGAGGGGGCGCGTCTCCCGTATAGCGGAGATGGCGATGATGCTTCCCATGGGCGTCTCTTCTGTGGTGTTGGGGTTGGGGTATTTTAAGTGTCTCTCTCTTTGGTTTTCCCACTACTCCGGAAGCAGAGCCGCTGTGGTGGCGGCCCATGTGGTTGTCACCTACCCGTTTGTGTTGCGGGCTATCTCTGCTTCGTTAAGGCGAATGCCCCATTCGCTTCCTCAAGCCTCGCGGACCCTGGGTGCCAATGCGTTTCAAACCTTTTGCAAGGTGGAATTGCCCATGATTCGTTCGGGGCTTGTGGCCGGCGCCAGCTTTGCCTTTGCGCTCTCCATGGGAGAGATCAACGCCACCCTTATTCTGGCGGGTCCCGATACCCTTACCATTCCCCTGGCGCTCTATCGTTTGATTGGGGCGTATAAGTATTTTGCGGCCTGCGCGTTGGGGGCTCTTTTGATGGTCATTTGTGTGGCCTGTTTTCTGCTCATCGAGTGGGTGGGAGGAGAAGAATTTGACACTTGAGATTAAAAACCTGTCCCATTCCTACGATGGTTTTCATCTTGCCGTGGATCTTACCGTTGAAAAAGGTGAGTTTCTTTCGGTGATCGGCCCTTCGGGGTGCGGAAAGTCCACCCTTTTGCGCATGGTGGCCGGACTGGAGCCCCACCATGGCGGAGAGATTGTTTTAAATGGAAAGAGGCTTACCCGTCTCTCCCCTGAAAAAAGGGGCGTTGGCTTGGTGTTTCAGGACTATGCCCTTTTTCCTCATATGAGCGTGGCCCAGAACATTGCCTACGGGTTGAAGCTTCAAAGGCAGAAAAAAGAGGCGATAAAAGGCCGGGTGGACGAGCTTCTTGCCATGGTCCATCTCTCATCTAAAGCAAAGGCCTTGCCCGAAACGCTTTCGGGGGGTGAGCAGCAGAGGGTGGCATTGGCGCGTGCCATTGCGCCGGGGCCTTCGGTGCTGCTTTTGGATGAGCCGCTCTCTGCGCTGGACGCAAGGCTTCGGGTCGATTTGCGTCGTCAGCTTCGAGAGATTCATGATGCCTTGGGATTGACCACCGTCTATGTCACACACGATCAGGAGGAGGCTCTCTCGCTTTCCGATCGCATTGCAGTGATGAAAGAGGGGCGTTTGCTTCAGGTGGGGACCCCTGAATCACTCTACGAAGAGCCCGATAATCTTTTTACGGGCCGGTTTCTTGGGGCCTCCAACCTTCTTGAGGGGTGCGTTGAAAAGGGAATCTTTTTTTGCGGTGAGCAAACTGTTTGTCCGGTTGAAGGCAAGGGAAAAGGGACCCTTTTTTTTCGGCCTCAAGATGTGGCCTTTGGCTCTTCAGTTTCTGGGGTGGGGGGCAAGGTACGCTGGATAGAGTATTTCGGGGGATGGGTACTGCTGCACGTGGATTGTGCGTGGGGTCAGGTGATTGTGTACAGCGATATGAAGCATGGCGTGAGGGTCGGAGACCGTATTGATTTGTCTCTTAAAAGGACTCGCTTCTTTTCAGCCTGACTCTCTTGTGGGCAATGTGTTTTGACGTTTTTCTATGAGGGGATGTAGCCCGTCTCTTTTAAGTGTTTTACGAACATTTGATCGGATTCAGCCACATGGGTTACCCACCACTTCCTTAGAAAGATCAGCATCTTGTCTGAAAGTTCTTCGTCTCCGCGCTCATAGTCGATCATAAAGTTGTTGATATTTTTGGTAAACGTGAGGTGCTCGTGGCTGTGAGAGCGGGCCAGGGGGTACTCACTGGCAGCCATGTGGTGGTCTTCTGAACGGAAATGGGCCTGGGAATAGGCCACCAGAACGTGGAGAACATCGAGAAGGTTTTCCCGAGGGCCGTGGGTTCGTTTGTGAAGAATAAGACGGTTGATGAGAAGAAAGAGGTTTCTGTGTTGATCGTCAATCTCTTCGATGCCAGTGAGAAGATCGTCACTCCAATTCATAAGAGAGACCATAGGACCTCCTGCCTGCCTTTTGATTGGGTTTGTTGAGGCAATAAAAATGTTTTGCCGAAGGCATGCTGAGCCGTTTTTCTCTCTTTTTTATACATGGGTTGGCGTGTGGATGCAACGTGCCAGTATTTAAGCCCTTTGCATAGGTTTGTGGATGACGCAAGTGATGAGAAAGTGAAGCACTCCCACAGCCATAACCGTGGCGCCTAAGGGAAAGGCAAATCGAAGGTCGAGGATATCCATGGTGAGGCCCGCAATGAGAGAGCCCATGAGCATACCCATGCTGTGGGCCATGGTGAGAAGGCTCAT
>JAKSCC010000005.1 GCA_022360815.1 Desulfobacterales bacterium | reverse complement strand
TTGTTCTTTGTTGTTATCTGCCTCTGTGGTTTGGCGAACAGCCATACCACCTTGGCCATCGGCCACATAGGCCGCCCGAAGGGCTGGAGAGTTGGGTGTGGTTTTTGAGGTGGTGGCTGCCACTATGGCCATAGGGGTTCCTGCTGTGGATTGAGTTCCCTGACCGTAGAACTCCATCATTTTTGATGGGTCGGCACTATTTATAATTTGCAGCTCATAGCCTTTTTCGTCAGATATGGCGTAAAGGCTTTTTGTGGTGGTGGCGTAGATATCTACGTAATGGACGGTGATTTTATCATTGGCTGGTGCGTAACGACCCAGCTTTTTGAGGTGAATGGTGTTCGGCATGTTTTGGTTATTGAAGAGGTCAAAACTGACGATTTGGGCGGTTTTGTCTACAATAAAGGCATAGCGGCTTCCATCGGATGTGACGATAAAGGTGTTGGTGAGTCCCTCGGTATATTGGGCCTTTAAGCCAGGCTTAAGGGTCTCTGCGTCATCGGAGAAGAGGTGAATGACTTGAAAGCCTTTTGAGCCTGCGGCCACAAGAATGTATTCCTTTTGAAAGGCCAAAATATCCTTGGGTTCACCGGAAAGCGAAAAGATGGTTTTATCTGAGAGATCGATATTTGGCACCTGGTCTTGGGGCAGTGGGAAGCTAATAAGGTTTGCCTTATCGGTGAGCACATGGAGAAAACGGCAGGTTTCTCCACGGATTGTTTTTGCTGTGACAGCTACTTTTAGAGCTTTTCCATCATCAAGATCACTTGATTCAATGGTTTGAAGGTGTACAGGTGATTTGGGGGACGGAATGGTATCGTTGCTATCGTTCTCATCGGTGCTGGGCCTGAGTTCATTGGCCATGGAGTAGCACTGGACGCCTGCGCCTCCATCGGCCACAAAAAGTCGGTAGATATCATCAGTAACTGCAGCGCAGGTGGCCTTTCCAGAAGTCTTTACAAAGCAGAGCCGTTTGGGCTGTGTGGGATTGGAGATATCAAAGCTGCGAAAGCCCCCCTTGGCGGAGTCAAGACCGTCGGTGGCAATAATAAAGTCTTGGAAAGAGAGAAGATCATGGATTGATAGAGGGGTGGGTCTCGAAACACCTATTTTTTTGATGACAGAGGAACTGGAAACGTTGAATTTGCTGATGCCGTTTTTCATGTCAAAACTTGTGAGCAGACCACCGTCGAGGTAGAGGGGGCCAACGCCTTCTTGCTTAATGGTTGCGGAAAGCTCTGGATCTGCCGGGTTTGAGATGTCGACCACCTGAATACCGGGTTCGGTCTTGTTTTTGTGTTTTACAAGAGTTGAAACATAAAGGCGCCCGCCACTTGTGGCAATATCCACCGGGTAGGCAAAGGTGATGCTTTGCTCTCCTGTGGCGGGGTAAACCTGATTAAAGGAGATGGTGCCGTTTGGATTTGAGTTGACATCAAAAAGATAGAGATTTCCCAATGTGTTTTCAACGATACAGATTCTGTTTCCCGAACGAGCCAGGGCAAAAGCGCTGAATGTATAGAGTGGGCTGCTGGGGGTGCCGTCAGGAAGGGCCAAGGAGGCGCTTGCCTCCTCTCTAGGATTGGTAAACCCTTGAGCGTTTGTGGTGACGGTGTACGCTTTGAGTTTGCGGTTTTTGGAGACTGTTAAAATACGGTCATTGGGTGAGTCTGTCCAGGTGTTTACAGCGACAAAAAGATCGCCATTGTCTTTGCTTCTTTCAAGAGCAGAGACTTCACTGAGTTTTTGATCAAGGGCAGAGTTGTCGTATTTGTAGATTCTCAGGCCGTAGTTTTCATCGGCTGCAGCAATCATGGTGGTGTAGGCTCCCACCTTGAATACGGTGCACGTCTTGATATCGAGTTGTGCTGTTTTTTCTGTGGCATCACTTCGAATCCTTGAAGAAGTGGTGATGGATGCTTTTAATTGAAATTGGTTTTGACCGTTGTCAAAATCAAAAATCTTCAATCCACCCGTTCCACAGGCCGCAACGATAAAAGAGCTGTCCATTCGGCAAATTCCGAGTATGCCTTCAGGGGCATCAACCTCTATCTGGGTACAAAAATTTATTGTGTCGTTGTTCTTGTAGGCCACAAGAAGGTCACCGCTGGCCGAAAAGATGTGAGAGCTGCTTCCTGTTATGACTTTTTTAAGGCCTGCGGGCCATCTTGCACCCAGTGAGGTAAAGACATCGGCAGAAAGGAGAGAGGGGAAGATTAGGATGGTCATCAGGAGGAGCATTGTACGACGATTCATGGCAGATCTCCTTTGGGCGGCGTATGTAGAATTTTGAGAACAATGTTCTCTGTACTTTATGGGGTTCTGGAGCATGTGTCAACACAGGCGAAATACGAGAAGGAAAGAGAGGAAGTGCCAAGGGGAGGAAAGGCAAAAAAAGAGCACCGTGATGTGGAATCACGGTGCGTGAGCAGTGGGATGGGTAAAGAAGGATTTTATCTGCGGTTAGCGGACAGTAATCCGCAGGATGCCGTGGGTAACCACCTGAATATGGCTGATGCTGAGGGATCCGAGGCTATTTTCCGGCAGGGGCTGGGAGCCTGCATGGATACGGGTGTGAAAATCTCGAATGGTCACCCCAGGGTTGTGGATATCAAAGGAGTACGATTTTCCATCTTCAGAAATTCGAATTTCACTCATGGTTCCCGTGCGCTCACTTTGAAATGAGAGATCAGAATAAGTGAACCCAGATAGAGCGTTCGGGCCTGTGCCGTGGCTGCGCTGAAGAGCCATATAGCTTCCCATGGCGGCAAATCCCGCTTGACCTGTGATACTGGCCAGTTCCGTGTCGCTCATCGGGGTGATTTGGGCTTGCACTGACGCAGCGGCAGAGAAAATGGCGACTATACAGATAAAGGGAATGATAAGGCGGCACTTCTTCATGGTGTTCTCCTTTCTGCCTTGCGGCAGGTAACCCGGCTGTCCATAAGGAGAGATGTTGCATGGGTATCAATTTTTCTCTCTTTTTTTGGACCCGTGGCTTTCCGTCCCGAGGTTGCCCCCGGTTTGGCGTGATGGATTGATGGCGGTGTCGGCTTCTGTTCAAATCCACAGGGTGAGCCTTGTTGTCAGTAAACAGAATCCCTTGTGAGGGGTGGCGCATCAGGTGAGTTTAGAGATGGTTTGGAGAGGTGTCGTTTTTGGAGATGCTGGCGTCCAGTGGGAGTCTGTTCTTGACAAGTTGTATGTCCAAGAAGTGTGCCAGCTTAAGAAATGGCATGCCGCTGCAGTGCAATGGGTAGGGATAAGAAGGGTTTTTGTGTGAAGGGTGGAGACAAGCGGAGGCGTGGACTCTCTTTTTTTTGTCCACTGGTGTGAACAGAGGGCCTTTTTGGGGAAGATACCTCCACATGGAGATGTGGTTTACGGTATCCTAAAAAAAGAGGCAGGCACTAAAAAAGCCTCTGGCATGGTCAGAGGCTTTGATGTGGCGGAATGGGCGGTTTGTGTTGTTTTTATTTTCCGTCGAAGGGGTTGAGGAAGTGATACACTTTTTTTACCATTTCGAGTTGATGATGCATATGCTCTTTCATGGTGGAGATGGGCATGCGCACATTGATGGAGGCGATGTAGGCGGTCATCTCTTCTCGAAAGTGGAGCCCTGCGTAGGGATTGTAGACAGGGCGGTTGAAGTCGGTTGAGTTCATGTTGATACTGCCATTGTTAGGGATGTAGACATCTTCGCCTTTGAGGAGGGCAAAGGCCACATCAATGACGATATTTTTTTTTGTGGCGATGCCGAATCCAGCGGCATAGTGGTGAATATTGGGCATGGCGTACATGGCATCAAAAAGTTCGTCTTGAACCGAGGTGGGGCGGTACTCATAGCCCAGACGAAGGGTGAGCCAATCGTTGGGCATAATCTCAAGGCCGGTTCCAAAGCTTATGGTATCTTCAAAGGCTCTTTTGACCACCATGGTGTTGGATTTTGACCCGCCTTGGGTGTAGCCCATGATGGTGGCAAATCGAAGAAAGTCTGCCGGTCTGTCAAAAATAAACCGGTCCTCTTTTAAGACAGACCAGTCTGCCCAGTTGATGTCAAAGAGGACTTTCATGAATTTAAAGGGTTTGACGGCAATGCCGGCCTGAACCCTTTGGGGAAAGCTCATGTTGTTGGTGACGTATCCCGATTGGTTGGCACCTCGAGTGGGCAGGTTGAGCATGGCAGCCGTCACAGGAAGGATGTTTCCCTGGCCCAACCAGTCGATCATCGCCTTGAACTGGTCGGAATACTGTACTTTCCAGTTTCCTACCTGCTCTACCTTGATTTCACTCTGGTAGCAGACGCCAAAAGAGAACCACTCTTTGGGTTTGTAGAGGGCCCCGATATTGTAGCTCGGTGAGAAGTCGTCCCTCATCAACATGCTGAGTTGAGAGACCTTCTCATAAGGCCCAACTCCACCTCCAAACCAGGGGGGAGGCAGGGTCATCTGGCTGATGATGGGGATATTGAGGTCTTTGGTGGCTTCTCCCAGAACCTTGGTGAGGGCGGTCATCTGGTTGGGCATTCGCTGATCAAGGGTGGCATAGGTTGCGGTTTGCCCCATGCCCACGCTAAGCCCCAAAGAGAACTTTTCGTTGACTCGGTAAGAGACAGCTGGCGCAGCATAAATCAGGTGCTGCTGGCCCAGTTCTTTGGCTTGAAAGCGTACGGGGTTATCTGCGCCGCTTTGGGAAAGACCCACAGCAAAAGGGGCGTAGTTTGCATAGCCGAAAGTCCAGCGTGAACCAGATTTTCGGGCCGAGATGCCCATGGTGGGACCAGCCAGAAAGGGGATGGTTTGGTTTAAGATGGGAAGAAACATGCGCGGGCCACTGGTGCCCGACTTTCCGGCACACGGGTCCAACTTGGGGTATGAGTCGTCCGGTTTTACGTCTGCTCCATTTTCAATCCCTGTGTCAGGGTTGACATGCCCCGGAGGGTTTGGGGCCGATCCATCCATGAAAGGGTCCATACGGGGGTCGGCTTCAAAGCTGATTTTTTGAAATACAAAAGGCAAGGTCAGCCCCTGTCCGAAGGCTGTATCAGGAAGATAGGTAAGCCCTGCAGGGTTGTAGTGAATGCTCATGGTGCCGGGCGGGTCTGCAGTGCAGGCGTTGCCCAAGGAGATGGCCCGGGCAGAGACCGCCATCTGCTCAATGAACATGGCGTGGGCATCGGGGGAAGCCAGCATCAGACAGAGCAGCAGGAGAATCAGGTGTCGGTATCGCAGGGTGTTCTCGGCTCTTCTCATTGGTGGTTTCCTTAAGGGACGAGGTCCCAAATAATTATATATGGAGATAGGCAGTGAAAACGCGTCGTACCTCGATTTTATGGAAGATGAAGAAATCCAAATTTAATCTCAATCTGGCACAGCCCTAAACAAAAAGGCCTGGGTTAGAGCATAAAGTTAAAGGGCATGGAGAATGAAAAGGTAAAATCCGATGTGGCATCCGTGAGCCCGATGCCTACAGTGATATTGGCCGATCTCTCGGGGGAGAGTTTCCATCCGGTTCCAACGTTTAAGGAGGCGGCAGTGGAGCTGCCGGTTTTGTTTCTTTCGCCGCCGTGCCATCTAAATTTATAACTTGTGGTGTGAGAGTACTGGCAGCTTATGTTTAAGGTCACCTGATAAGAGAGCGCATAGGCAATACCCATCGACACACCAATGGTGTCTCCTGGCTCCACCTCTTTGAGGGCCGAGGCGCCGTTGGGGCCCTTTCGAGCTTGATTGAGGCCGGTGATTTCATGGGTGTATCGATACGAAATAGATCCGAACGTCATGATGGGGTCGATGGGTTTGCTGATGGAGAGCTCTGCCAGTGCAGAGTAGAAACCCGAGCCTGTGGAGAGTGCCTCATCCACATCAATTTTGTAGGGGCTGGCACCTGACGGGAGGATAAGAGAGCCGTTGACAATGTAGGTTGCGCTGGTGCGTCCGGAAGGAAAAGGCTGCCACTGGGCTCCTATATTGATATCACCAATGTCTGTCGCGTTTCGTTCACTCGATGTGGACTGCTGGTCCCATTTGTACAAAAAGGGGAGGGCTGCGTTGACTGTCAGGAAATTTCGAAAGCCATACTGAAAACTGACTCTGTTGGAGAGGCTGTGGTTGCTTAGGTGGTCTACCCTGAGTTGGGTTTTTGCATTTTCAAGAACATCCGAGGAGTTGTAGGCGTAGCTGGCTCCATAGGTGATCCCCAGGGAGCCCTCTTTTCGAAGAACGTACTCCTGCCCAACCGCTGTGAGAATGCGTTCACCCTCTTCGGTTTTCTCCTCGTTTGTGGCCTCCAGCTGTTTTCGGACCTCCGCCTCCTGCTTTAGTTTGGCAAGCTCTTTTTTCAGCTCCTCAAGCTCGGTGACAAGGGTTTCAAGTTCAGCTGGGCTTTGCCCAGCGGTCTCCGCCGATGCGGTGACTGCCGGGAGAAAAAGAACAGTCATCACAACGATCCAACTCAGAAGTGTGCCGGCTCTTCTCATCAAAACCGCCTCCTTAAAAAGGGTGGGTAGGTTGATTTCTTCGCTATTTGGGTTTCATAGTCACGTAGTGTGCCTATGTTGTGGGCATCGACTTTTTGTGATTTTACTTTGATTGGGCATGATCCAGTTTGCAAATCGAGGCATAAAATGTCCTTAATATTTGCGAGCTATTTATAGTAGTAGGTGTCACCAGAGACCTCATCAAGACTTCTGTGAATATCAAGCTGTCGGGCCACTTGGTCCTGTTCAAACAGGGCAAACCGGGTGATCTCCTCATCAATAAACCGTAAGGCGGCTCGAATGAGGGCCAGGTTTCCCAGCGGACGTGCGGCGTTTCCTCGTGCGGTGACGAGAAACATGACATTTTGGTACCAGATCTTTTTAAACTGGTCGGTGGTGTAGCTGCTGTGTCCACGCCATGGGTCGGCTACAAAAACGTGTCCCTTGTGAATGCCCTTGACCACAATAAAGTGCCGGTATCCAAAAAACTTGATGGGAACAATGCAGGGCCAATACTCCGAAGAGGCCAGATCCGACATTTCCGCCTTGTACCCATTGGCCTCGTATCCTAAGGCCGTGACAAATTTTTTCATGTCAAGAAGTGAAAAAGCCCTTCTCTCCTGAATACGCTGAACATCCCCGTGCTTAAGAAGCCCCCGGATTACCTGCTGCTCGTCAAAGGGCTCACCCAGGTGGTGCTTGAGAAGGGTCGCCAAAGCCGCAGAACCGCAGCTGTAGTCGTAGTTCTGTTTTACGATACGTCTCTTTTCAATTTCCGAGAGGGCGACCACCTCGTGCGTTACCTCAAACTGAGGCCGGTCAAGGTTGTATACCGTCAACTGTCTCTCCGGTACCGGCTCAATGGGCTGATAGAGGGAAAAGAATCCGATACCGATAAGAAATGCGGCAAGAATGTGCATGCGCGTGTCCTTAAGGTGATCGTGTTTTCAGGCGGCAACCAAGGGTCAAGGGGGGCATTTCAGGGGCCATGGGCTCAGGTGTGGAGAGATCGCCTGCAATCTGTCAAGGAGTGTCCACACCCGAAGGGTGTATCTGGGATGGTGAACCCGCCCAGCCTGCCGAATACACTCCCCTTCCCCCCGGTGCATGCATCTGCAGGTGTGAGACACCTATTTATATTAAAGAATCTGGATTGATAATACTGAACAATGTTTTAGCAAAAAGGGCAAAAAAAGTAAAGCCCAATTTAAAGGCCTTAGAAGGGCCTTTAAAGGATTGTGTTGGTACGTGCCAACTCAATGCATGGTTTAGATTTTGGTGATGATGATGCAACCGGGCTCGACAATCGTTTTTCCATCTCCGCCCATGTAAAGGGTGCCCAGGGTACCCGATCGGTCGGTGGGACTGCTTCCAGGGTCACCGGCGTTGAGCCCCATTTTGTTGTTTCCGATTTTGACGGTGTATTTGGCCGTGTGGTGGTTCACAAGCCGGTTCATATCAATTTTGATAAAGGATTCACCCTTAGGAATGGTGGCCAAAAGGTGCCAGCCCGAATTGTCTCCGTGGCCAGACGGCACCAGAATATCAAGGTCCTTATCTTTTGGAGCTTTTCCCACCATTTGAGCTTGGCGGTTGGGGTAGGCCGTGATGGGGGCAAGGGGGCCGCCCTTCAAAACATCTTGGGAAGAGTAGCCCGTGCCCTGATAGTGAAAAAGAAAGTCAGATGTGCCAGCCTGATAGCGCGCTTTGACATCTTGCGGAATGTGGCTGGCGTTTACGGATATGGTGTGTTCTGTAATAGGGACTCCATCTTGAGTATGCCCAAAATAGGAGGGGACGAGAAAGTAGCCGGTAAACTGGCCGTCTAAAACAATGCTGGTGTGCGTGTCGTTGTCGGTGTAGACAATGTTTCCCACATCCACGAAGCCTTGAAAGTCATCGCTGTCGAAAATACCCAAGTCGGGTGCTTCAGGAGAAGGAAGAAAGTCGAGAATCACGGTGTTGTTGTTGGTCTCATTGATATTGGACGGCACCATTTTTGCCTTGGGCAAAACCACCTGAAGCTCGTCCGTATTGGGGTCTACCTCTGTGGGGGAGGGGTAGGTGGTATCGCGGCGGCTTTCGTCAGACGGGTTGGCCGTGGCCTGACCGGTGATGCCGGAGAGATCGTGATTTGTAAGGGGGGTCGCGGCGTGGGCCAAAACAGAGGCCAGCACACATGCGCAAGAGCAAAGGCTTACGATGCTGAACCGGATGGGGTTCATGGTCCCTCCTTAAACTATCGTCAAGGGCGTGGATTTTGTTTGTCGGATCAGTGAACGTCGTTTATGATTTGGTTCAAAGTTACCTGATGGCGCTATGGCGGTCAAGGAGA
>JAKSCC010000300.1 GCA_022360815.1 Desulfobacterales bacterium | reverse complement strand
TTCTGAGTGACTTATCCGCGGTCGCTACCTGAATGTCGTCGATGCGAACGGGATACGCCTTGTAAGGATTCTGCACGAGTCTTCTCCTTTGTCTTAGCTGGCTTCGTAACCGTTCATCTTGTTACAGATGGTGCGGATGTCGATGTTGGCGGGGCACTGGGCAACACATCGGCCGCAGCCCACACACATGATCCCCTTGTCGTACTTGTCAACGAAGTACTTGAGCTTGTGCATGAAGCGCTGACGGAAACGCTGATGCTTCTGCTCACGGGGGTTGTGACCGGAACCGTGCAGGGTAAAGAGCGAGGTCATGCAGCTGTCCCAGTTTCTCATGCGAACGCCCTTTTCGCCCTTGTTCTCGTCCTGAATGTCGAAGCACCAGCAGGTGGGGCATGCGTAGGTGCAGGTCCCGCAGTTGATGCAGGAGAAGGAGAGCTCTTTCCAGAAAGGCGCGTCGTACAGATCCATGGAGCTCTTCTCACGAAGATTTCCAGCGTCGATCTTGCTTTCGATCTTGGCTTCGGCTTCGGTCTTTTTGGTGTCAAAGACAGATGCGTCGCCTTCTGCACTCCAGCCGCCTTTGGTCAGAAGCGCTTCACCTTTTTCGGTGAGCGCCTTGGCTTCAAAGCTGTCGCCGCAGTCGGTAAGAAGCACGTCGAGGCCCTCTTCGTGGTAGGGGCCGCAGCCAGCGGAGGTGCAGAAGCAGGTCTCGCAAGGGGAGTCGCAGGCCAGTCCCACAAAGGTGGTGGCGTCGTAGGCGTCCATCCAGTAGGGGTCGCGGTAGTCAGGGGTGTCAAAGTTCATACGAACCAGAGCCACAGCCTTGGCATCGCAGGGGCGCATGCCGATAACAGCGCGAGGAGAGTAGTCCTTGGGCGCGTCCTTGAGGATGTGGTGCTCCGGATCATTTTCGTCCAGGCTGTAAGTGAACATCGGCTCGGACTGAGGGAAGACCACGGACTTGGGAGAGAGCCGAGTGTTACGATACGCCATATCTGGCTCTTCGCCCTCTTCAAGCTCTTTAAAGTCGTGGGCGTCACCCTGCATCACCGGGCCCACAAGGCGGTAACCGCTTTTGAGGCTGTCAATCCCGCCGGCCCATGTACTTTTATCTATTTTGATGACCTTCATGATATTTGCCCTTGTTCATGATGATGGTTCATTCGCTTTTTTGGTTCAAGGCGAACGGGATTACATGATGAATTGCTCGGGATCGTCGAGTTTGAAGCTGTCCAGGGGAGGACGCTTGTCGACGGTAAGTCCGGCTTCCCAACCGTAAAGCTCGTAGACATCTTTTTCGAGCTTCTTGGTGAACTGGCGCACCTTGATGTTCTGGGGGCAGGCCGCTTCGCAGGCGCCGCAGTCGGTGCAGCGGCCGGCGCAGTGGTATGCACGCAGAAAGTGGTAGGTGCGAATGTCAATGGGATCGGTTCCTTTACCAACCCACTGAGGCCTTGACTCATCCACGAAGCAGGTGGGGCAGTAGCACAAGGGGCATGCATTCTTGCACGCGTAGCAGCGGGTGCAGCCGGAGAGAAGATCTTCAAAGAACTCCCACTTCTCCTGAGTGCCCATGGCTTCTACTTTGCGGACATCTTCGTATTTGTCCACGTCGGTCTGCTCTTCCACGAGGTCCGCACAGAGTTCGTCATAGATGACGGGGTTTCTGTGAGTACAGGTGGAGCAGTTGTCCTGGAGCTGTTCAGGGTTGTTTCTGTCTACCATGCCCTTGCAGGGCACACCGATGATCACAAGATTTTCACGCTCGATCTTGTTTTCAATGATGTGGTTGACGATGTTTCGAGAGTCACAGCCCTTGGCGATAACGGCAATCTTCTCCTTGCGGCCGGTGAGGTAGTTGGCAAGGTTCAGACGGCAGTTCCCGTCCCAGACGAGATCCTTCACATCCTCTTTTTTGGTGATCATGCAAGGCTCACTGGTGTGGGCCACGGTTCCTTTACGGAATCCCACAACGCACTCGACGCTGCCGTCACCCAAGAGCCTCTCTGCGATTTCTTGAATTTTTCCGATGTATGATTCCATGGCTTAACCCTTCGCCGCGCTGTTTTTCACGAAATTGGTATTGGGTCCCAGGGCCTTGACAGACTCGGTCACCTTGCCGACCACATCCACAAACTTGGTGGATTCGGCAGAGGAGATCCAGGAGAACTGGAGACGACCGGGCTCAACACCCATATGCTCCATGAGGTTCTTCATCAGGGCGAACTTTCGACGAGCGTAGTAATTACCTTCCAGGTAATGGCAGTCTCCGGGATGTCAGCCGGAAACCCATACCGCGTCGGCTCCTTCGCGAAGCGCGGCCAGGAAGAATTTGGGACTCATGCGG
>JAKSCC010000185.1 GCA_022360815.1 Desulfobacterales bacterium | reverse complement strand
GTCAAAGACATTTCGCTGGCGGATTTCGGCCGAACTGAGATCGAAATCGCGGAAACGGAGATGCCGGGTCTCATGGCCATTCGCGAGGAATTCGGGAGCGACAAGCCCCTGAAGGGAGCCCGGATCGCCGGTTCACTTCATATGACGATCCAGACAGCCGTTCTGATCGAGACGCTGGTCGCGCTTGGCGCAGAGGTGCGTTGGGCATCCTGCAACATCTTCTCCACTCAGGACCACGCCGCCGCTGCCATCGCAGCCAACGAGTCTGCTGCGGTTTACGCCTGGAAGGGCGAGACCCTTGAAGAGTACTGGTGGTGCACCGAGATGGCCCATACCTGGCCTGATGGAAGCGGTCCCGACCTTATCGTGGACGACGGCGGCGACGCCACCCTTCTCATCCACGAAGGCGTCAAGGCTGAAAAAGATCCGTCCCTTCTGGATCGTGAGCCTGGAAACGCCGAAGAAAAGTGCCTTCTGGATCGTCTCAAGGCGGCTTACAAGGTCGACCCCCAGAAGTGGACCAAGATGGCCGCCAAGATCAAGGGGGTCTCCGAAGAGACCACCACGGGCGTTCACCGTCTCTATCAGCTTGAAAAGAGCGGCGAGCTTCTCTTTCCTGCCATCAACGTCAACGACTCGGTGACCAAGAGCAAGTTCGACAACCTCTACGGCTGCCAGGAGTCTCTGGCCGACGGCATCAAGCGTGCCACCGATATCATGCTGGCCGGCAAAGTGGTTGTGGTTTTGGGTTACGGCGACGTGGGCAAAGGTTGCGCCCGCTCCATGCGCGGTTACGGCGCTCGCGTCATGGTGACCGAGATCGACCCGATCTGCGCCCTTCAGGCCGCCATGGAAGGCTTTGAGGTGGTGACCATGGAAGATGCCGTAGACAAAGGCGACATCTTTGTGACCTGCACCGGCAACTACCATGTGATTACCGGCGCCGACATGGAGAAGATGAAAAACGAGGCCATTGTTTGTAATATCGGACACTTCGACAACGAGATCGACATGGCTTACCTCGAGTCCGACTCCGGCTGCACCTGCCTCAACATCAAGCCCCAGGTGGACAAGTGGACCTTGAACTCTGGCCGTACCATCATCGTTCTGGCCGAAGGTCGCCTTGTGAACCTCGGCTGCGCCACAGGTCACCCCAGCTTTGTGATGAGTAACAGCTTCACCAACCAGACTCTGGCTCAGATTGAGCTGGCCACCGGCAACTACGACGTGAAGGTTTACACCCTCTCCAAGAAGATGGATGAGGAGGTGGCGCGTCTTCACCTCTCACGCCTCGGGGTGAAGCTCTCCAGGCTCAGCAAGGAGCAGGCCGACTACATCGGCGTGCCCGTGGAAGGCCCCTTCAAGGCGGATCACTACCGCTACTAACAGGTGCAGGCACCTGTAAACCGTAAGGTGAATGCTCGAAAGGCTTTAGCAACTCGTCGTGCTTTCGATAGCATTCACGCGATGTTTGCG
>JAKSCC010000270.1 GCA_022360815.1 Desulfobacterales bacterium | reverse complement strand
GGCATCGGGCTTTATCTCCCCAATAAAAGGGGCAATGAGATGTTCGCTGGTGGCAGAGACAATGACAATGCCGTCCCCCCTTTGGCGATGGTCGCAAAGCCTCTCCATCATGGGGCGCAAGAGGCGGTTTTTTAAGCTCTGGTGGTAGAGCCTCTGGCCGTGGGCTTTGAGGTGGTTTAAGGGGACGCCTTTGTATACGGAGAGGTAGAGGCGGTAATACGCCCCATAGGAGAGAAGGTCTCTTTTGTAGAAAGGCTCGGCAAGCGCCACCCGAAGCAGCCGAAAGAGAAAGGCGATGCCAGGAGGGCTCTTGAGAAGGGAGAACGCCTCTTCCCGCTGGCTGTCGGCAGCCAGAAGGGTGCGGTCAAAGTCAAAAAAGGCGAGGCGTTTTAGGGCCATAGGGGCGCTCCGTCTCTTTATCTGTGGGGCACTTTAAAAAAAACGGCTCACAGGTGTCAAAAGATAGCTGAAGGGCTACCCATCATTGGCTACGAATCCATCAAAAATGGGGTGCTTATGGGAGAAGCTCTCGTCAGGGATCACAAGCTGCACCCCCTGGTTGATGCCGGTGTGAATCAAGATGGGGCCGGCCAGGTTTGCGGTAATCTCTTCGGGCTTGTCTCCGCTTGCGTTGATGATGGTGTAGACAAAGAGCTCTTCGCTTTTCTCCACCTGCCAGCTCATCTCTTTGACGGCCGTCTCAACATCGACGGGGTACTCCTTTAAAAAGAGAAAGGGGTCCATAAGGGCAAAGGCAAGGTCGGGGTCGTCCACCGACTGCAGGGTGAGAAAGGGGTCGATCTCTTCATGGGAGAGGAGGATATAGCGCTGTTTTCCGGGAAATCCGGGCATGCCCTTGGGCATGGAGACGATTCTCTCCTCATCGATTTCAACATCACCAAATTGTCGGGTCGAAATAATCACCGTGGGGTTACTCCTTGGTTTTTCTCTCTTTCAGAAGCGAGGCCGCACCCATGAGGGTGGTTCTGTTTCGGCTGGCCGCCATGAGGTTTTCGTTTTCGATTTTTTCCACCACCTCATCGCGCATGATGGAAACATCCTTGGGGGCTTCGATTCCGATGCGCGTGGTGCCCTTGCCGATATCCACCACATGGATGACGATGTCATCTCCAATGCGGATTTTCTCTCCGGGTTTTCGTGTCAATATGAGCATAGAAAGTGAAAGATCCTATTTGAGGTAGTTGAGCAGGCTGGTGTTTAGGATGCGCGATGAGGAGGCAAGAGCCGACTCATAGCCGAACTGTTTGAGCCTTAAGTCGGAGATCGCTTTGACCACGTCGGCGTCTTCCAGCCGGGATCGGTTGGCGTCGTGCGAGATGGTAAGGTCTGCGAGCAGGCTCTTGCGGGAGTCGAGCCGGTTGGCTCGAACCCCGGCTTCAGAGATATGGCTTATCAGGGTGCCATGGTCCATGGCAAGGCGGGAGATGGATTGGTGAAGCCCCTCCTGGTCGTTGCTGTTTAAGGCGGCCCTTAAATCAAAAAGCGAGCTGAAGACGCCCCACTGAACGCCTCGGCGGCTGACCAGTGGATCCCGGGAGGGTTCGGTGGCGATGTCGTCGGTGGGAAACCCCATAAAGGCCCCGACCGACTCGTGCCGACTCTCCCCGGTTCGAAAAAGCACGGAGATGCGGGAGAGCTTTGCGGGCTCCGGGCCATCTTCTTCGGAAATGGAGAAGGTCTCCTCCGAATCGTTCCAGGAGACCCGGTAGTCAACAGCAAGGCCCTTGTCTGCCGATGCTTTCTCCATGGCCATCTCAACGGCGTGGGCCAAGCCGTTTCGAGAGTAGGTGCCATTATCGACCTCCGCGCTTAAGATGATCTCCTCACCCAACGCCCCGCCCGCTCTTTTTTCCGAGAAGTCAAGGCGGTTGCTGGTCTCATCTATGGTGACCACCTCCGATGAGAAGATCTCTTCTCCGGTAAACCCCACCTTCATGTCGGATTTGGGTCCGATCTTGATGCGAAAGGGGTGGGTGTTGCCCCGGTAGGTGATGGCGTGGGGCGACTCTTTGTCATCGGCCATAAAGGGGCGAGTGTCGCTTCGGGTGCCCGAGAAGATGTACTGGCCGTTTACCTGGGTGTTGGCCTGGTCGAGCACGCCCTTGATAAGGGCATCCACTTCCAGAGCGGCCGTCTGCATGTCATCGGCATTGGCCACCCCGTTGACCATGGCGATGGAGAGCTCTTTGGCGCGGTCCACCATCTCTTTGACTCGAATGAGCGAGGCCTCGCCGCCCTCAAGCCAGAGGGTGCCGGTGCCCACGTTGCGCTGAAGCTGCACAAGATCGTCCATGGTGGTCTTCAGCGAGGTGACGCGGCTGGCATCCACG
>JAKSCC010000167.1 GCA_022360815.1 Desulfobacterales bacterium | reverse complement strand
CCTGCTTGAGCTTGCGCGCAACCAGAAGGTTGATCTGGCGCAGATTTCAATCCTGCAGCTGGCTCGTCAATATCTAAGCTTCATCGAGCGAGCCCAGGCGCTCGATCTTGAACTGGCGGCAGAATATCTGGTCATGGCTGCCACCCTGGCGGAAATCAAGTCCCGCATGCTGCTGCCCCGGGCCAGTGAGCACGAGGATGAGGAAGAGGATCCCCGGGCGGAACTGGTGCGTCGCCTGCAGGAATATGAACGGTTCAAGCAGGCCGCAGAAGATATTGATAACCTGCCCCGACTGGGACGGGAAATTCATACCATTGCTGTGGTGCTGCCGGAAATCGAGAAGGTGCACACTCCTCCGGAGGTTGACCTTCAGGAGATCCTGCTGGCCATGGGCGAAGTGATTCGCCGGGCAGATATGTATGAGCACCACCAGGTGGAAGAGGAAGCCCTGTCAGTGCGGGAACGAATGAGTGACGTGTTGTCGATGCTGTCGGCGGAACGCTTTACCCCGTTTGTTGCCCTGTATCGTGTGGATGAAGGTCGCCTGGGGGTGGTAGTGACCTTTATGGCGATTATGGAACTGATCAAGGAATCGTTAATTGAGCTGATCCAGAGTGAACCCTTTGGCCCTATTCATGTAAAAGCCCGGATAGAATAAATGAGTGACAGACCTGAACTGACCCTGATCCTGGAAGCCGCCCTGCTGGCCAGTAACAAGCCCCTGAGCATTGACCAGCTGGCCAGACTGTTTCCCGAAGAGCTGCGCCCCGATGGTAACCAGCTTCGGGAAGCCCTGGTGATCCTGTCAGAGGCCTGTAATGAACGCAGCTATGAATTAAAACAGGTGGCCTCCGGCTATCGTTTCCAGGTGCGCCAGGAACTAACCCAGTGGATTACCGGTCTCTGGGAAGAGAAACCCCAGCGATACACCCGGGCACTGCTGGAAACCCTGGCACTGATTGCCTATCGCCAGCCCATTACCCGGGGAGAGATTGAAGATGTCCGGGGCGTCAGCGTCAGCAGT
>JAKSCC010000044.1 GCA_022360815.1 Desulfobacterales bacterium | reverse complement strand
TGCTTCCTATTCAGAAGGCATTGAACCTGGCCGCTGAAGGCGGTTTGGATCTTGTTGAGGTGGCGCCGAACTCCAATCCTCCTGTATGCAAGATCATGGACTTTGGTCGCTTCAAGTATGAAGAGACCAAAAGACGCCAGGAGGCCAAGAAGAAGCAGAGCTCCTTCCAGATGAAGGAGATCAAGGTGCGGCCCAAGACAGGTGACCATGACCTGCAGACCAAGGTCGGCCACATCAAAAAGTTTATCGGTAAGAAGCACAAGGTCAAGGTGACGTGCATGTTCCGCGGGCGTGAGATTACCCTCTCCTCCCTGGGGCGTGAGCTTCTGGCCCGTGTTGCCGAAGAGACTGCAGACGTCGCGACGGTAGAGCAGATGCCCAAGTTCGAAGGGCGTACCATGTTCATTATCCTCGCTCCCAAGTAGTGGTGATTTCGAAGGGGTGGAGCTTTACGGTCTGCCCCTTACGGTCATCAAATCCAGATTTATAGGATGCATCAGGATTCCCCGCTTCCTTCGCATGGGGCTTTGCCAAAGGCAACGTCCATGTTGAACGGTTGATGTGCGGTCTCTTTTTTTGATGGCGTCGCAAGAAGAGCCACTCTGAGGCTTTGTGCGGCTTTTTGAAAGCTTGCAGAGCGCTATGGCTTTTTTTATGGCCCCTTGCATCGTATAAAAACCATCGAAGCTGCCTTCGATTCCGGGGCTCCCCGTTTCCCGGTTCGGGGCGTGACCATGAGATGAAATTTTGAGTGCAGCGAAAAAAGTGGGCTTTAAAACCTGCTTCCCAAGTCCGGCCTTTTTCAAGGCTGCGCAAGGGGTGTTGTGCCAACGAAACGAAAGAGGTTTTTAACACCATGCCTAAGATTAAGACAAACCGAGCTGCTGCAAAGCGCTTCAAAAAAACCGGTTCCGGCAAGTTCAAGTTCAACAAGTCCAACGCGAGCCACATCCTGACCAAGAAGACCACCAAGCGCAAGCGGTCTCTTCGTCTGGCTCAGGTGCTTGACGGAAGCAACATGAAGGCTGTCAAGCGTATGCTCCCCAACGGGTAGCGTCCTTGCCATAAAAGATCGGACAATCCGCCCCACCTCTCTTCCGCAGGCCATGTGGCAACTGTGTGAATGATGGGTCAAGCGGGCAGGATTTTTTAAGGAAGACAGGGTTTTCCTTAAACATTTTGAAGCACAAGACACAAAAACGGTGGACGCCATTATCCTTAACACTAAAACAGAGAACGGAAATGGCGGATTCAAGGAGATAGATCAATGAGAGTAAAAAGAGGATTTAAAGCGAGACAGCGCAGGAAAAAGGTTCTTAAGCTTGCCAAAGGTTTTCGTGGAGGTCGCAGCAAACTGTTTCGCACCGCGGCCGACTCTGTAGACAAGGCCCTTAACTACGCCTACCGCGACCGCAAGCAGAGAAAGCGCAATTTCCGCAGGCTCTGGATCGCCCGTATCAACGCCGGCGCCCGAATGAACGATCTTTCCTACAGCAAGTTCATTCATGGCCTGAAATTGGCCAATATCGATCTGGACCGTAAGGTTCTCGCCGAGCTGGCGGTATCTGATCCCGCCGCATTCTCTGCCATTTGCCAGAAGGCAGCTCAGCAGCTTCAGTAGATCGAATTCCCTGCCATATTTCGGGTCGTGCGTGAATCGCGGCCTCTAAGCCGCAGCATGTCGACCCGCATTTTCGGATGGGACTTTTTCGGGGTAAGGTGTTTTGGTCTGGTGTGAACCAGCCCCTCCTTACCTCGTTTTTTTAACAGGTCCCGACCTCCCAGGTTGAGGCCATCCAAAACTGGACATGTAGCGCGACCGTGGAAAACACTATCGAAAAGATCTACAGCGAGGCCCTTTCAGAAATTGATGCGGCCTCCGACCGGAAAACCATGGAAGCCCTTTCCACCCGATACTTGGGTCGAAAGGGTTTTGTGACTCAGTACCTCAAAGGGATCTCTTCCCTTCCCGAGGCCGAGCGTCCCCTGGCGGGCAAGCGTTCCAATGAGGTGAAAAAAGAGCTTGAGGCGCGTATTGCGGAGCGCCTGGAGGCCATCGAAGCCGCTGCCGAAGCTGCCGACCCCGGTATTGACGTCACCCTGCCCGGACGAACCGAACCAACCGGTTCTCTTCATCCTCTCACCCGAATTATGACCGAGATGTGCGAGATTTTTGCGCGCCTTGGTTTCTCCGTGGTGGAGGGCCCTGAAGTGGAGTACGACTACTACAACTTCGAAGCCCTCAACATTCCCAAGCACCACCCCGCAAGGGCCATGCAGGACACCTTTTATATCTCTCCCGAGACCGTGCTGAGGACCCATACCTCGTCCACTCAGCCCCGCGTTATGGAGAAGACTCAGCCCCCCGTGCGCATTATCGCCCCCGGCAAGGTGTACCGCTGCGACTCCGACCTCACCCATACCCCCATGTTCCACCAGGTGGAGGGGCTCTATGTGGATGAGAAGGTCTCTTTCGGGGATCTCAAAGGGGTTCTCACCTCCTTTATTCATCAGATGTTTGATCCGGGCATCTCGCTTCGGTTCCGTCCCAGCTACTTCCCCTTTACCGAGCCCAGCGCCGAGGTGGACATCAAGTGTGTGGCCTGCCGCGGCAAAGGGTGCCGCATCTGCTCCCACACCGGGTGGCTTGAGATTTTAGGTTCCGGCATGGTGCATCCTGCGGTTCTGGAGAATGCGGGCTACGATACGTCCAAAGTGAGCGGCTTTGCCTTTGGCATGGGTGTGGAGCGTATCACCATGCTCAAGTACGGTGTGGACGATATCCGTAAGTATTTCGAAAACGACATCAGGTTCCTGAGGCAATTCTAAGATGAAATTCAGTCTAAGCTGGTTAAACGAATACATCCCTGTAACCACGGGAATCGAGGATCTCGCAGACGGCCTGACCATGGCCGGTCTTGAGGTGGACTCTGTCACTCCCCTTTACGACTCCCTGGACAAGGTGGTGGTTGGAAAGATTCTGGAGGCCAAGCCCCACCCCAACGCGGATAAGCTTCGCCTCTGCCAGGTGGATGTGGGGGCAGACGAGCCCGTGGGGATTGTCTGTGGTGCGCCCAACGCGGCCGAAGGCCTTGTGATTCCGTGTGCCCTTCCAGGTGCCGTGCTTCCCGGTGAGATCAAGATCAAAAAGGGCAAGATCCGCGGAGAAAAATCCGGCGGTATGCTCTGTTCGGCAAAAGAGCTGGCCCTTGAAACCGATGCGTCCGGCCTGATGGAGCTCTCCTCTGATCTGACGCCTGGAACCCCCATTAAAGAGGCCCTTGAGCTTGTGGACACCATGGTGGAGATCGATCTCACCCCCAACCGTCCCGACTGCCTGAGTGTTCTGGGTGTGGCCCGCGAGGTGGGTTCTTTTCAGAAACCCTACGGCAAGATCACCAAAGCCGAGATCAAGATGCCCGAGGCAGATGCCTCTCTGGGCACCATCACCGATCACACCTCGGTGAGCATCGAAGACCCCGATCTCTGCTGGCGATATGCGGCTCGCATGGTGGTGGATATCACGGTGGGGCCCTCTCCTTCATGGCTGCAGCAAATCCTTCTCTCCGTGGGCCTGACCCCCATCAACAACATTGTGGATATCACCAACTTTGTGATGATGGAGACCGGTCAGCCCCTGCACGCCTTTGACTTCGATCACCTTGCGGAGAACCGCATTGTGGTGAAGCGAGCCGGCCAGGGTGAAAAGTTCACCACCCTCGACAGCAAAGAGCATGTGCTCAACTCCGAAATGCTGATGATCTGCGACGGCGAGAAGTCCGTTGCCATCGGCGGCGTCATGGGCGGCGAGAACTCCGAGATCGAAGCGGGCACCACCCGCGTTTTGATTGAAAGCGCCTGTTTCAGCCCCAACTCCGTTCGAAAGACCTCCAAGGAGACCGGCATTCACTCCGATGCCTCACACCGTTTCGAGCGCGGCACCGACCCTGATGGTGTGCTCTATGCCCTTGAGCGTGCCACAGCTCTCATGGTTGAGCTGGGAGGCGGCAGGCTGGTTGACGGTGTCATTGACGAAAACCCCGTGCCTTACGAGTCCCGCACCATCTCCTGCGAAGTTCAGCGCATCAACGACCGTCTGGGCACCAGCCTTTCGGCCGAAGAGATGAAAGAGCTCCTGGAGCGCGTTGAGTTTGAGGTCACCCTGAAAGAGGGTGGCCGCTTCGACGTCGTGCCCCCCTCGTTCCGCGTGGATGTCATCCGCTGGGAGGATATCTCCGAAGAGGTGGCCCGCATTTGGGGATACAACAACATTGAGGTCTCCTACGCCAAAGTGGTGGCATCCAAAGAGTGCTACCCCGAGGCGTTTTCCGCTCGTCAGGCGGTTCGAAAAGCCTTTATGGGACTCGGCTTCAACGAGGCCATCAACTACAGTTTCATTCGTGAAGATGCGGTGGATCGCCTGCGGCTTGCAGAAGACGACGAGCGTCGCAAGCTCGTTTCAATTTTAAATCCCATCTCCGAAGAGCAGAAGGTGATGCGTACCTCGCTGATCCCCGGGCTTCTCACCAACGCTGTGAAGAATATCAGCGTTCAGGAGAGAACCGTCCGTCTCTTTGAGGTGGGCGCCACCTTTATCGGTGGTGAGGCAGACACTCTGCCCCGCGAGCCCGAGATGCTGGCCGGTCTGATGACCGGAGACCGAACGGGTGCCTCCTGGTTCAGCAAGGAAGAGCCGGTGGACTTCTTTGACCTTAAGGGTGCCCTTGAGAGCCTCTTTGCCGCGCTGCATGTGAAAGGCATTTCCTTTGCCCCCATGGCAGCCGACGCCTGCACTTACACCCGTCCCGGATACACGGCTCAGATTCTTCTGGGTGGTGAGCCCATCGGGCTTTGCGGGCGGGTGCATAGCGAGACCCTCAAAGGGTTTGAGCTCAAGCAGGATGCCTTTGTGTTCGAAGTGGCCATGGCACCCCTTGCAAAATGCATCAGCGAAGACCGTGAGGCCGGGCAGATTGCCCGCTACCCCTCCACCAGCCGTGATGTCACCGTGGTATGTG
>JAKSCC010000314.1 GCA_022360815.1 Desulfobacterales bacterium | reverse complement strand
ATCGCCTTTGACGGCAATCGGCCAGGGGTGTGCAAAGCCTATGATAAAAGGGGAATGGTGATTCTCTGCTCCTCGTTTTCCAAAACCCTTGCACCGGGGTATCGCGTGGGATGGATGGCCCCGGGGCGTTTTGGCGAGCGGGTCGAGCATCTTAAGATGGTCTCGAGCCTGGCCACCGCCACCCCCACCCAGCATGTCATCGCCGAATTTCTCGCCAATGGTGGGTACGACAGCCACCTGAGACGTCTCAGGCGTCACTGCGCCCAGTGTGTGGCCGCCATGGGCGAGAGGGTGGGGCAGGTGTTTCCCAAGGGCACCCGGGTAACCCGTCCCAAAGGCGGGTTTACCCTCTGGGTGGAGATGCCTGAGGCTGTGGATTCCATGATTTTGTACGGGCTTTTGGAGCCCAAGGGGATTACGGTGGCACCCGGAGCCCTTTTTTCAACCTGCGGAAGTTTTCGGAATTACCTTCGGCTCAATGCCGCCGCTTTTACCTCGGAAAACGCCTGGGCACTGGACGTTGCCGGGGAGACCGCCTGCCTTTTGGCAGAGACCAACCAAGGAGTATGATGGATGAGAGATGCACTGTTTTACATGGCAACCATAGTGATATGGGGGTCCACCTGGCTGGCCATCACCTTTCAGCTGGGAGATGTGGACCCCATGGTTTCGGTTGTCTACCGATTTTCCCTTGCAGCGCTTCTGCTTCAGCTCTGGTGCAGGGTCAAGGGGCTGCGCATGGCTTTTTCTTTAAGGCAGCACCTTTTTATGGGGGCGCAAGGGGTCTTTCTTTTTGCGCTGAACTACTGGCTCTTTTATCTGGCCGAGCTTTATATCGCAAGCGGGCTGGCCGCCGTGGTCTTCTCCACCATTTTGGTGATGAATGTGATCAACGGGGCGATCTTTTTAAAGAGTCCGGTGGATATGAAGGTGGTTTCTGGGGGCGCTCTGGGGCTTATCGGAATCGCCTTGGTGTTTAAACCGGAGCTTGCCGCATTTCATATGGGAGATGACGGCATGAAGGGGCTGTTTCTCTGCGTGGGGGCCACCTACCTTGCCTCTCTGGGCAATATTCTTTCTGCGAAAAATCAGAAAGAGGGGCTTCCCGTGGTGCAGACCAATGCCTGGGGCATGACCTACGGAGCCGCTTTTATGCTGGTGCTCTCGGTGGTGCTGGACCACCCCTTCTCGTTTGAGGCGACCCCTTCTTACCTCATTTCTCTGGTCTACTTGAGCGTTTTTGGCTCCATTATCGCCTTTGGATGCTACCTGACCCTGGTGGGACGCATTGGAGCGGATCGGGCGGCCTACGCCACCTTGGTGTTTCCCCTTGTGGCCCTGGTCTTTTCCACCATCTGGGAAGGGTACCACTGGAGTTCGTACGCTTTTGCAGGGGTCGGCCTCATTCTTCTGGGCAATTTCCTGCTTTTAAAACGAAAACCCCCAAGGCCTTCTAAGGCGGGCCATGAGGCGGAAGCCCTTGCGTAAGGGGTCTGCAAGGCTTTTTAACCATTTTGACGTAGTGCTTGTTTTGATCGGCTGCAATATGGAGGAGACATGAAGACAATTGGCATGATTGGCGGCATGAGCTGGGAGTCCACCAGCTCTTACTATACGATGATCAATGAAGGGATTAAAGAGGCGCTGGGCGGGCTTCATTCAGCAAAAATCGCGCTCTACTCTGTGGATTTTTCAGAGATTGAAACCCTTCAGCACGAGGGGCGCTGGCAAGAGGCCGGAGAGGTTTTGGCTCAGGCGGGAAGAGGCCTGGTTCAGGCCGGAGCCGATTTTTTGATGATCTGCACCAACACCATGCACAAGGTGGCAGATGAGGTGGAGAAGGCCTCAGGGGTCCCCCTGCTTCACATTGCCGATGCCACAGGCGAAGTTTTGAAAGCGGACGGCGTTGAAACCGTGGGGCTTTTGGGGACCTCTTTTACCATGGAAGAAGCGTTTTACAAGGGCAGGCTCACGGAGAAATTTGGCCTTGATGTGGTGATTCCCGATGAAAAAGAGCGGGCCGAGGTGCATCGCGTGATTTTTGACGAGCTGTGTGCCGGAAAGATGGTGAGCACCTCAAAAGAGCGCTATCAGCGCATCATCGAAAGGCTTGAAAAAGAGGGGGCCGATGCGGTGATTCTGGGGTGTACGGAGATCGGGCTTCTGGTAAAGCCCGTAGACTCTTTGGTAAGGCTCTATGATACCACGGCCATCCATGCCCAGGCGGCGGTTAAGATGGCGCTTCAGT
>JAKSCC010000263.1 GCA_022360815.1 Desulfobacterales bacterium | reverse complement strand
TATGAGAGCGAGGAGGTTGTTGAATGAAATTATCTTCCGATAAACTGAGAAACGTCGCTTTGGCAGCCCATGGAGGTGCAGGCAAGACATCCCTTGCCGAGGCATTGATTTTCAATGCAGGAGCTACCAACCGTCTGGGTAAAGTGGAGGAAGGCAACACCGTCATGGACTACACCGAAGAGGAGCAGCGTCGTACTGCCTCTCTGAGCAGTGCCTTTTTTCAGTATGAGTGGAACAAGCATATCATCAGCCTCATTGACACTCCGGGTGATCAAAACTTCTTCTCCGATACCAAAACCTGCATGCCAGCAGCCGACGCCGCTGTTATCGTTATCGACGGTTGCAGCGGCTCCGACATCCGCACCGAACAATCCACCCTCTTTGCCGATGACAACGGCATTCCCACCGTTGGTTTTATCAACAAACTCGACCATGAACGTTCTGATTTCCGCGCCGCCTTAGACAGTGCCGTTGCCGCCCTTCAGCCCAAGCCGATTCTCGTCCAACTTCCCATCGGGGAAAAAACCAGCTTCAGCGGTGTGGTAGACCTTATTGCCAACAAAGCGTACAGCTTTGCAGACGGCAAACCCACAGTTATCGATATTCCTGAAGATATTGCAGACGACGTGGAGACCGAACGCGCTGAGCTCATTGAAAACATTGCCGAAGCCGATGATGAGCTCCTCGAAAGATACCTCGAAGGCGACGAAATCAAAGACGAAGAGCTAATTGCAGCCCTTAAGGCAGGCACCAAAGAGCGTCAATTCATGCCGGTTCTCTGTGGTTCTGCCACGGCCAATATCGGAATTTCGCTTTTGGCCGATTTTATTGTGGATGCCCTGCCCTCTCCTTTGGAGCGCGCACCTTTTCCTGCCGCTGAAGGGGATGACATCGCCTTTGATGTGGATGCACCTTTTGCCGGTTACGTATTTAAAACCATTGTAGACCCCTATGCCGGTCGCCTCTCACTTATCAAAATTGTATCCGGTAAACTGGGCAAAGACGGCAACGTCTTCAACACAAACAAAGACAATAAAGAACGATTTAGCCAGCTCCTCTACCTTGCCGGCAAAGACTCCAAGCCCATAGATCACGCCGAAGCCGGAGCCATTGTTGCTGTGGCCAAGCTTAAGGAGACCTTTACGGGGGACACACTGTGTGACGAAAGCCGCAAAGTAACATTAAAAGCAACAGATCCCATTGCCCCTGTTATCTCTTTTGCCGTCGAGGCCGCCAACCAGGGCGACGAAGACAAGGTCTTCTCCTCGCTGACGCGCCTTCAGGAAGAGGACTCTTCCCTCGGACTTGATCGAAATGCCGAAACCAAAGAGATTCTTCTCAACGGTATTGGCATGGTTCATGTGGAAGCCACCATTGAAAAACTCAAGCGCAAATTTAACCTGGAAGTGGTCATCAAACCACCCAAGGTTCCTTACCGTGAAACGGTACGTAAAAAAGTACGCGTTCAAGGCAAGCACAAAAAACAGACCGGTGGCCATGGTCAGTACGGTGACTGCTGGATCGTGCTGGAACCCCAGGAACGTGGTGGTGGATTTGAGTTTGTGGACGCCATTGTAGGCGGTGTGATCCCTAAAACATATATCCCTGCTGTTGAAAAAGGTATCGTGGATGCCTCCGGCAAAGGTGTTTTGGCAGGATTTCCTTGTGTGGACTTTAAAGTAACTTTAGATTATGGTTCCTTTCATGCGGTGGACTCCTCGGAAATGGCTTTCAAAATGGCCGGTTCCATTGCATTTAAAAAGGCGTGCGAAGAGTCTGGCGGTGTGCTCCTTGAACCGGTAATGAATGTCTCTGTTATCGTTCCCGATGATTTTACCGGAGACGTGATGGGTGACCTCAACTCCAGACGTGGCCGTGTTCTGGGGATGGACAGCGAAGGGAAATACCAGGTAATCAATGCCCATGTTCCCATGGCTGAGATCCTTACCTATGCACCGGATCTTACCTCCATGACCGGAGGTCGCGGCACCTTTACCCGTGAGTTCTCTCACTACGATGAGGTTCCTGGCGACATCGCTAAAAAAGTGATCGAAAAAATCAATACGGAAAGCGCTGAGTAATCCCCTCTTCGCTCTTGCAGTGTAAAGAAAAATATCGGCAGCAGGCGTATCGTTTTTCGGTACGCCTGCTGTTTTGTTTTATTTTTGACGACAAATGTGTGATTGATGGACTTTCTATTTGACTGCTGCATCTGGATTTCGCAGCATCTTCGCCCCTGGCTTGCCGAAATATCTGGAGCTCTTGTGGTTTCCGGCTTTGTGTTGGCTGCGGATTCGCTCCTTAAATTTTTAAAACGCGCCATGGGCTCGGCCCCCTTTCCAGTGAGGGTTGCCCTTTTTGCTTTAACCTGCATGCTTGTGTGTGCAGCTGGCCTTCACTGGGCCATTCCCGCTGTACGGTTCGGACTTGGTCGCCTGAGCAACATGGCTCTCTTTCCAGTACTGGCAGCACTCTTTCTGGTTATAGGGTGGGTGGCTGAAAAGAGACGCATGATTTAACCAAAATTCAACATGGGCCAAACTCGTTTGGTCTTAAAGATTCACCACGTGTTAGGGAGTGTAACGGTTTATACCGATATTTTATTTTGATGAAGGACAGACAAGAGATCATGAGACGAAATATTGTGCATGTGGGCTCC
>JAKSCC010000012.1 GCA_022360815.1 Desulfobacterales bacterium | reverse complement strand
GTTCATTCTGAGCCAGGATCAAAATCTCCAATTAAATCATTTTTTAAAACGACCCAAAAGGGTTTGATTTTGACAGAGACTCGCAAAGTCTCATAATGTTTGCTGCTTGCTGATTTTCAAAGATCAAGTGATTGTCGAATCTTTCGTGATGCGACTTGATCAGACTATCTTCTTCAAATTTTATTGTCAAGAAAAAACTTGAAGAACCGCAAAAAAGCGGCCATCTCAGCTTGTTTGCCCCGGCGTTGTTTCCGGTGCCTCGCGCTGAAGACTTGGAGGTTTTAACTCGGAGGCCCCTTGCTGTCAATAGGTTTTCTGCACTTCTTGGAGCTTTTCCTGGAAGGGTGCGAAATTTCATTGAAACTCGCACCCTTTTTTTTAATCAACCCAGACGAATCTCTAAGATTAGCCCAGTTTCACACGATGGTACCGCTTTTTACCAGCCCGAAGAACAATCTCCTCTTCATCAAAATCGGCCAGGGTCACCATGCGAGAGTCGCTTTCAAGACGTTCCCCATTGAGATACGCCCCACCCTGCTGAATCAGTTTGCGTGCCGCACCGCCCGACTTGGCAAGCTCGGTTACGACAAAAAGTTTAAACACAGGCATCCCGTCCCCTTCAAAAGAGGCTTTTTCCATCTCAAGGCAAGGCACGCTGTCCATGGCACTCTGCTCCCCACCCCTTGGAATGCCGCTTGATGAAAGAAGGGTCGCCGGAATGGTTCGCGCGCCGAACATGGCCGCCGCCGACTTGTAGGCCTCAAGGGCCGCCTCTTTGCCGTGACAAAGGGCCGTGGCCTCAAAGGCAAGAATCGCCTTGGCGTTGTTTAAGTCTGCACCCGAAAGATTCTCAAGGGCATCGATCTCCTCCATGGGCAGGAAGGTGAAGAGCGCCATAAAACGTTTGACGTCGGCATCGTCTGTGTTGACCCAGAACTGGTAGTATTCGTAGGGACTGGTCTTCTCGGGATCGAGCCAGACAGCCCCCTTATGGGTTTTGCCCATTTTGATGCCGGCAGAGGTCATGATAAGCGGAAAGGTGATACCAAAAGCGGTCTTGCCAAGCTTGCGGCGAATCAGCTCCACACCGGCGACAATATTACCCCACTGATCGCTCCCCCCCATCTGGAGGTAGCACTCATGGGTACGGGAGAGCTCATAAAAATCGTAGGCCTGAAGAAGCATGTAGTTAAATTCAATAAAACTGAGCCCTTCGTCGGAGTCGATGCGCGCCCTGTAACTCTCCGCCTTGATCATGCGATTGACACTGAAATGACGACCGATCTCTCTTAAAAATGGGATATACTCAAGCCCGGTGAGCCAGTCGGCGTTATCCAGAAGGAACGCCTTTTCATCTGAAAAATCAAGAAACCGGGAGAGCTGCCCCCTCAAGCCAGCCTTGTTCTCCTCGATGATTTCAGGAGTGAGCAGCTGACGCATCTCGGTCTTACCACTGGGATCTCCAATCATACCGGTCCCACCTCCCACCAAGGCAATGGGGCAATGCCCGGCCCGCTGCATATGGCAAAGAGCCATCACAGTAACAAGGTGCCCCACATGAAGGCTGGCACCGGTGGGATCAAACCCGATATAACACCGCTTCCCGGGAGTCGCCAGATATGCCTCAAGCTCCTCTTCATGGGTTGTATTGTCCACAAAACCACGGGCCTTCAACGACTCAACTATGTTCATCTTATCATCCTCTTCTCTTCAAGGGGCCATCCCCTCTTTTTCACATCCACAATATACACAAAGAGCCGAGACACTGTGTCTGGTGAATGAGACCCTTTTATATAAGGTGTTTCATTCACCGGATACAGCGCTCGGCTTCAACTTTCTCCCTGACTGGCCGGAGATCGCCTATTTGTTGGCATACCCCACGGCACGGGTTTCACGGATCACTGTCACTCGAATCTGACCGGGAAAGGTGAGAGACTCTTCGATCTGCTTGGCGATATCCCGACTCATGACCACAGCGTCTTCATCTCTGACCACATCGCCCTCCACAATCACGCGAAGCTCACGGCCCGCCTGAATGGCATAGGAGTTGGCAACCCCCTTGTAGCCATTTGCGATCTTTTCCAGATCCTCAAGGCGTTTGACGTAGTTTTCAAGAAGCTCCTTACGAGCTCCGGGGCGTGCTCCAGAAAGGGAGTCGGCAGCCTGAACCAAAAGATCGTAAACTGATTCTGGTGGCACATCTTCGTGGTGCGCCGCAATACCCTGAATAATTTTAGGGTTCTCCCCGTGCTTCTTGGCAAGATTGGCACCGATCACCGCGTGGGGCCCTTCCACCTCATGGTCCACGGCTTTGCCGATGTCGTGAAGCAGCCCCATGCGCTTGGCAAGCTTCACATTCAGCCCCAGCTCGGCAGCCATGACCCCGCAGAGAAAACCCACCTCAACCGAGTGCTGCAGCACGTTCTGGGCGTAGCTGGTTCGAAATTTCAAACGCCCCAAAATGGCGATGAGCTCGGGGCTGATACCATGGACACCCAGGTCAAAGGCGGCCTGATCCCCTGCTTCGCGAATGGTTTGATCCACCTCTTTTTCAACGGTCTTCACCACCTCTTCAATACGGGCAGGGTGAATGCGACCGTCGTTAATAAGGCGAGTCAGAGAGAGACGGGCTACTTCTCGGCGCACCGGATTAAAACCGGAAAGAATAACCGCCTCAGGGGTGTCATCTATAATGAGATCGATGCCCGTGGCCGCCTCAAGAGCGCGAATGTTTCGGCCTTCCCGGCCAATAATGCGACCCTTCATCTCGTCGTTGGGCAAGGGGACCACGGAAACGGTGCGCTCTGCCACAAAGTCACCCGCATAACGCTGAATGGCCGTGGCAATAATCTTCTTGGCCTCTTTGTCGGCGCTTTCTTTGGCCTCAGAGGTAATGCGCTTGATTAGCTTGGCCCCATCATGGCTGGCTTCATTCTCCATGGCCTTCAAAAGAAGCCCTTTGGCCTCTTCGGAGGTCATACCCGAAATTTTTTCCAGCTGCCGCTTCTGCTCCCCCACCAGCTCATCACACTCGGCCTGGCTTTTTGTCAGCGAGTCGTGCTCTTCGGCAATCTGCTTTTCCCGACGGCCCAACTCTTTTTCAAGGCTCTCCACCTGTTCCTGGCGCCATTCCAGCTTCTCAACTTTCTGATTCAGGCGCTTATCAAGCCCTTTGAGTTCCAAACGGGTTTCGTTTGTCTCGGCATCAAACTCGCTCTTCATCTTGATGAGTCTGTCTTTTGCCTCGACATTGGCTTCCATTAAAAGGTTTTCCGAACGAAGCTTTGCGTCAGCGATTATCTTCGCGGCCTCTTCTTCAGCCTCCTCTACCCGCCGGTTGTCAACCCGTCCCTTCACAAGAAAGATGAGCACACCGCCTGCGAGAAAACCGAAGATGCCGGTTAACATCGTATTCACTACCATTTGTTTCCCCCGAGTGGATTTCCACCTCAGCATGAAGGAGTATGGCGGCTTTCGAAACCCCCACCAGCCACACTCACCCAACAATGAGGTCACATAATACAAGGCCTTGGCAAATCCGGCCATCTAAACGACAGGGGACGACCAGGCAAGATTCGACGTCCAAACAGGCAACGCCATCAACAGACACAGGGAGACGGTGCTTCGCGGCCTTATCTTGGGCGAAGCCGGTTGCTGCGGACTCCTTGCAGAGCCGTCAATTTCGAGGGGTGGTGATTGGGAGGAGGGCTTTGGGCCACTTCTTTAAGTAAACATTGGAGAGGATGGCAAAATATCCCCACCCGAGTGCCGTGTCAGAATCTGCATCTTTGAACCGAACGTTCAAAGGGGGGTGCCTCGATAACTCCTTCAGGCTTTCTGATGTCCAGACATGCACACCAGAGTCAGGGGAGGCTCCCAAGCTAAAGCCATTGGGTCAAAGGATAACTTCCAATCACGAACACGGCAGGGATATTTTTTTATTTTTAATCAGATTGTATCGTATTTCCGTAAACCAGAACAGCCTTTTCAGGATCACCGCAACGCCTGGTACTCACCCAGTTTCTCAATAAGAGTCGCTGACTTCTTCTGAAGCGTATCCTGAAGCTCGGCCTGACTCTTCTTGACCTCAGAAAGCTCTTTGGCAATATTCAGTGCTGCCGATAAAAGAAGGATGAACTTTCGACTCTCCGTAAGGGGGTCCTTCATCTTCTTTTTTGCTCGGTCGACCTCTTCTACGATGGACTCCACGATGGCCCGAGCCTCTTCGGTGGTGGAGTCTGTCGTAAAGCGGTACGACTCCCCGAAAAGCTCGATGGTCAGAATCTCTTCCAATGATTGCACTTTGGCCATTGTCATCCGGTCAGAGATCAGGAAGCCACTTCGATGTATGAGTTCAGGCGCTCCATGAGGCCGTCAATCTTACCTCGAATATTCTCCCTCTGTTCTGTGAGGTGGACCTCGGCATCGGCTTTCACCTGCAGATCTCCCTCAAGGGTTGCGACTCGCTCTTTGAGCTCAGCATTTTCTGATTTCAGCGTATTGCAGAGTTCAATGAGGAAATCTACCTGTTCTTCTATATAATCAATTTGACCAATTATTGCTTCATCATCCAATTTAGCACCTCTCGAAATTCAAATCACTATAGTCTTCAATTTTCAATAAAGTCAAGGGAATTCATTGAAGTTGGCCCTGCACCATCTGGCGCACTCTTTCGAGGTCATTTACGGTATTTACACCGGTCACTTCCTCTGGAATCCCCCCAGAGAGAACCCCGGCTCCGGCCCCATCTGAAACCGCTATCTCCACAATATCGGTGAGATAGTATTCACCTTGAGCATTATCCGATTTTACCCGATCAAGGGCAGAAAAGAGAAATTCGGTGTCTACACAGTAGATCCCGCTGTTAATCTGTTGAATTGCCTTTTCAGAAACATCCGCATCCTTCTCTTCAACAATCCGCAAAAGCTCTCCCTTATCTCCCACCACCATCCGGCCATAGCCTGTCGGATCATCAAGGGTTACAGCAAGAACCGTTACGGCAGCCAAGGAGGCCTCATGCGTGGCAACAAGCGCCTTAAGGGTCTCCGGCTTTATAAGCGGAACATCCCCACAGAGAATCACAACCTGGGACGTTTCCTCCCCAATCAGAGACCTGGCACTCATAACAGCATGACCGGTACCCAACTGCTCTTTCTGAAGAGCAAACAGAGCCCTTCTGTGGCCCTGGACTGATGCCATAACTGCCTCTGCCTGATGTCCTACCACCACGACAATATCATCAGAAGCGATGGACTCAGAACTCTCCATCACATAGTCAACGAGAGTTCGGCCCTCTACCTCATGCAGTACCTTGGCCTTCTCTGACTTCATTCGAGTGCCCTTGCCCGCAGCCAAAATAATGACTGCAGTCTTACCGCTGGTTTTACTCAATTTACCTCCTTGATGCAATAGCACCTAACAACCTCTTTCACAATGTGCGAAGTGAGGGCCTCTCCAAAAAAAAGGGGCGACCCTCTGGGCACGCCCCTTTTCAATCTATCTCCTACGGGTCGCAACAGCAATACCCCTAAGGTATCATTTGCATCACAACCGCATCTGTCATTATCGCGTCTCTACTGCACTCAGACGGTGAATCGCCCGTGCCAAAGCAGCCTTGGCGCGGACTTCGTCAATCTCATTGCGATCACCGTTCAGACGCTTTTCGGCCCTCTCCATGGCAGCCTTGGCGCGCTCCACGTCGATATCCCGTCGCCTCTCTGCCGACTCGGCCAGAATGGTGACCCGATCGGCAAGTGCTTCAGCAAACCCGCCGCTTACAAAAACACCGCACTCTTTGCCGTCCGCATCCTTAAAGCGCACCATGCCCACTTTGAGAGCGGTAAGAAAGGGGGTATGCCCGTCAAGGACACCGAACTCACCTTCAGAGCCGGGGGCCATGACAATCTGGACATCCTCACTCACCACACGCTTTTCAGGAGTGACGATTTCGAGTCTGATATTGTCAGCCATATCAACCTCTCACGGTTTGGAATGAAGGCAAGCCCGCAAAGCAGACTTGCCTGGTATCATCAGCTTACTCTGCCATATCCTTGGCCTTGGCCACGGCGTCTTCAATGGTACCCACGAGGTTAAAGGCACCTTCGGGCAGGTCGTCATGCTTGCCGTCCAGGATCTCTTTGAAGCTGCGAATCGTGTCTTCGAGCTTCACATACTTGCCCTTGAGACCGGTGAAGACTTCGGCCACGTGGAAGGGCTGAGAGAGGAATCGCTGGATACGACGGGCACGGGTAACAATCACCTTGTCCTCGTCGGAGAGTTCGTCAACACCCAAGATGGCGATGATGTCCTGAAGCTCTTTGTACTTCTGAAGAACCGTCTGCACCTGACGGGCCACAGCGTAATGCTCATCACCAATGTAGGCGGCATCCAGAATCCTGGAAGAGGAGTCCAGAGGGTCTACCGCAGGGTAGATACCCAGCTCGGCGATGGAACGAGAGAGTACCACGGTTCCGTCAAGGTGAGCAAAGGTGGTGGCAGGCGCGGGGTCGGTGAGGTCGTCAGCAGGAACGTAGACACATTGTACCGCGGTGATGGAACCTTTATCCGTTGAGGTAATTCGTTCCTGAAGACCACCCATATCCACCGCCAGCGTGGGCTGGTAACCCACCGCTGAAGGCATACGTCCGAGAAGTGCGGAGACCTCGGAGCCAGCCTGGGTAAAGCGGAAGCTGGTATCGATGAAGATCAGAACGTCCTGGCCTTCCTCATCACGGAAGTACTCGGCGCAGGTCAGTGCGGAGAGAGCAACCCTGGCACGGGCTCCCGGAGGTTCGGTCATCTGACCGTAGATGAGGGCACACTTCTCAAGCACGCCAGAGTCTTTCATCTCGTGGTAAAGGTCGTTACCTTCACGGGTACGCTCACCAACACCAGCAAATACGGAGATACCGCCGTGCTGCATGGCGATGTTGTTTACCATCTCCATCATGATAACGGTCTTGCCAACGCCAGCACCACCAAACATGCCCATCTTACCACCACGGGGGAAGGGCACGAGAAGGTCGATAACCTTTACGCCGGTTTCAAGAACGTTGACGGAGGTGTCCTGTTCCGTGAACTGAGGAGCCGGCCGGTGGATGGGAAGGGTTTTCTCCATGCTCACTTCGCCGAGACCGTCTACGGGGCGACCCACAACGTTGAGGACACGACCAAGAGAGGCCTTACCCACAGGCATTACAATGGGCTTCTCGGTATCTTTTACGTCCATACCACGAACGAGGCCATCGGTAACGTCCATGGCAATGGTACGAACCACGTTGTCACCGAGGTGCTGAGCCACCTCAACCACGAGGTTGTCTTCCTCATCGTTGATGGCAGGGTTGGTGATGGTCAGAGCTGTCAGGATCGCCGGCAGTTTTCCAGGTTCGAACTCCACGTCAACAACAGGCCCGAGAACCTGCGTGATTTTTCCAATGTTATCAGCCATTTTAAAAGTACCTCCTAAGGTCTTAAATCTGTGCTGTATGCGATAAGCGTTCTACCCCTTAAGGGCCTCTGCACCACCGACGATATCCATAAGGTCCGCAGTAATTGCCGCTTGTCGTGCTTTGTTAAAGAGTGTCTTAAGCTCATCAATCATGTCGGAGCAGGCCTTGGTGGCGTTATCCATCGCGGACATACGCGCCGCATGCTCGCTGGTGGATGTCTCAAGAAGTCCGCTGAAGAGCTGAATGTAGACATTTCTGGGAAGCATCTCCCCCAGAAGGGCGTCTGCACTGGGTTCGCAGATGTGCTCGGCCTGGAAAGGCGCGTTTGCATCGATCTCCTCCTCTTCCGCCTCAATGGGCGGAATGGGAAGAATCTGCTGAATCACAGGCACCTGCTTGCCCATGGAAACGAAGTTGGCATAGATCATGTAGACTTCGTCGTACTCGCCAGCCAGAAAGCTATCGATAAGCTTCTTACCGGCGGTAGAGGCCACAGAAAAACCAACTTTGGATCCAACCACGCCCAAATATTCATCGACGCGGGTCAACTCCTGCTTACGGACCCAGTCGCGTCCTCTTTTACCAAAGTTGGTAAAGGAGATCTCGACATCCTCGCCCTCTTTCTCTTTGATCAGCTTCTCAGCCGTTTCGATCAGGTTGATGTTGAAGCCGCCACACAGTCCCCTGTCAGATGTCATCAGGACCACATGGATCTTCTTCACCTCCTCGCGTGCTTCAAGGAGCGGACTGGCTCCTTCACCAGCCTTCTGAGCAAGGCTTCCAAGCAC
>JAKSCC010000192.1 GCA_022360815.1 Desulfobacterales bacterium | reverse complement strand
GCATGGCCATAGAAACCGTGTAGCCCAAAGCTGCTAAAAAAAGGAGTCCTACAACAATCAGAATGGTGGTGTGTTTCTCTTCCACCCTTAAAGCGGTCTTTTCATCCTGCACAATCTTCACTGTGAACACCTCATAAAAAATCAATGGTATAGGAATTAAGTGCATCAATCCTATCATCGAGCCGATGCCTTGGCCAGAATGACTTTTTACTGGAAAAACGTCGTTACACCCCAAAACGCAATACATTTGGTTAAGGGGCAGGGTTCGTGAGGCAGGCTTTGATTAGGTTTTTTTTGCAGAAGTGAAACCCGGTGGCAAAGCTGGTGAAGTCCTCCTTTCCGAGAAGGTTTCGAGTAATCTGTCTTAAGGAAAGCCCTTGGGAATGAAGGCTTTTTGCATTTTCCTGAAGTTCAAGAAGGTAGGCGTGTTTGCGTCCAAGGGCAGCGGGACCGTCTTCAACAACCCCACGGTGGGCGCAGAAGAGAGTCTTGAAGTCGAGTTTTTTGATTTTGCCAAGGGTCTGAAGCATTTCAGATAGATTCTCATCGGCCCTTAAATAGATGAGCCGATCTGCAATGTAGAGATCGCCTGCAAAGAGCCAGCCCCTCTCTTTGTCGAGAAAACAGGTGAGGTCATCGCTGTGACCCGGTGCGGCAATGGGTGTGAGGGTGTGCCCACCGCCCGCATCAAAGGGACTGATTAAAATTTGGGGTTGAAAGGGCGTGGACGGCCCCCACACTATTTTTTGATACGGCTTGAGGCTGTGGCCCTTGCGGATACAAGCAGCTGCCTTCTCTTCAGCAAAGATGGGGAGGTGGAGTTCAGAAAGAATGTTTGCCCCATTGCCGGCATGGTCTTCATGGTGGTGGGTGAGAAGAACTTTTTTTACCCCTTCTTGGATGACAAAAGATTTCAGAGAGGGCCACTGGTTGGACGGTCCGCTGTCGATAAGGGTGTCCCCAATGCGCCAGGCCATGGTGGTCGTGTTGAGTCCCTTGTTGTATTTCCCTATTCGAAGGGCCCTTGCCGAGTCGTGATCAATTATTTCCCGTATGCTCATTGTGCTCTCCTTTGGCCTTGCATGGATGGACGATAGGTATCATTGGCGTTGGGCTGAGCCTGCTGCATTTCTTCTTCTTTGGAGCCGGTAAGTCGCTTGTAAATCCAGATGGATGGAATCATCACGCTGTGGATGTAAATCAACGATGCCAAAAGGCGTATGGGACCGGGTTCTTTCTCTTTGCGAACCCATGAGGTGGTAGAATCGAATGGCATCAATGGTTGACGAGAGATAGCGTTTGAGAAGGTTGGCCCGAACCCAGTTGCGGCTATCCAGAACTGTAAGAGCTTTCGATTGATAGCGTAGCACGCGTGTCATAGTCTCCCCCCGCAGGTTTTTGTTTTTAGACAAACCATTGGCTTATCTTAGTCCTTCATGTTTTTTCCTATTTTGGAGAGCAGCAGAAAGAGAATGGCTTGTTCTTCCTCACTCATCTTTTCAAAGAGTTTTTTTTGAAGGCCGTCGGAGATAGCAGCCATGGCTTTCATGTGGGACTTGGCTTTGGGGCTGAGCTTTACCTTTACTTTTCGAGCGTCGTCACGTGAGGCGATTTTTTCCACATACCCACGTTTTTCCAGTTGCTTGATACTGTTGGAGACGGTGGACTTGTCTTTGTGCGAGAGGGTGGCCAACTCGTTGATGAAGATCTCGCCTTGGGTGTGGATGATGTAGAGAATGTCTCCAAAGGAGGGTGGAAGGTCGGTGATTCCCGCCTCGGCCATTGCGGCTTCGAGATGGGAAAAGGCTGATTTTCGGATGGCGCTTAAGCTGTATAAGAAGTTCGTGCGATGGATTTTCATATTTGGTTTTGTATAAAACTAAATAATGCGATGTCAATAGAAAACAGGCTCTTTTTCTGCGATGCAGGGCCCGCAGGATAACCTTGGGTGGACAAGCCGGAAGCCGGGGCATGAAAACAGGCGGCAAGTGTGATAGGAAGACGGCACACAATGATTCCCTCACAGTTGATGACCTCGTAAAAGGCCGACCCTTTGGTGGAGACAGGCTTTTTTCGAAGCCATTGAAGTTTGCTATATATCAAGGAGCCCTCAATTTATGACTTCAGCCCGTCAACCTCTTCCCAACCCATCCATTGTAAATGAAATTTTGAAAGGGGAGCCTCTTTCCCTTCTTCGAGAAGAGGAGATGGATTGGGTTGCCCTGAAGCCTTTGTGTGAAGGCCTTGGGCTCAATTGGGCCGGAGAGCGCAGCCGTTTGAAAAACGATGCCAAGTTTACCTGTCGATTTTTTCGAATGAAGGGAAGCGATGGCAAAGGCAGAGATTTTCTCTGCTTGCCCTTTTACCAGCTAAGCGGCTGGCTCTTTTCTCTTCATTCAGGTCGTGTTCGAAAAGAGATGAAGCGAGCACTGGAGCTGTTTCAGGCAGAGAGCCTGGAGGCCCTTTTCAGCCATTGGGGCGAGGGGCAGGTGGAGGCAGAGCTTCCTGAAGAGGCTCCTTTCTCTTTTGAGGGCCATGCATTTCCTGCCGTGGAATCAAATGTGGAAGGCCCTTTGGTTAAAAGGGAGGATGTGGAGAAGATGGTACGTGATTCCGGGCTTTTTGAATCAAGCCCGTCAAAGGAAGAGGTCGGCTCTTCCTTTACCATCTCAGGTAGCCCCGAGGCCCTTGAAAGCCGGGTGAAGTCTGTTATTGAAAATGTGCTTGGAAAGCTTACAGAAAAACAGGGATAGGCGTCTCTGTAGAGTCTTTTAAGGTTTTTATTGAGCGATAAGAAAGGGCCCGGAAAGATGGCAATCTTCCTGGGCCTTTTTGCTTTTTTAAGAGGGCTCACACCCGTTGGGATTCCTCTGTTGCCTCTTTTATGACTCTCTTTTTTTCAAGTCCATCCGGATTCGAGCAGCTCACACACTTCCTGGGTTGCGATGCGCCAGATCTCAAGCATGGCTTCGGGACCCGCCTCATAGGCTCCTCCATAGTTACCATCCCCAATGTATTCGCGAACCCCCTCGGGCGAGAGGTGTTGAATGGTGTGACGGTCCACGGCTTTTTTTTCATAGGTGGGCATCTCCACATCCTTGAGGCGTGTCCACGGAAAGTTTTCCATCCAGGAGGCGTGGGAGGCATTGGGGCTGATGCGGTGAACCGCTTCCATTACCTTTTGGGATGCCCACCAGTCGTGAAAGATAAGTTGGCAGTTTGGGGCATTTTCGGTTTGCCACTTGCCGAGATGCTCTTGGACGTGGCTGTTTCCTCCGTGGCCGTTGAGAATCAAAATGCGTCTGAAGCCGCTTTTGTGAAGGCTTGAGAGGAGGTCCAGTACCACCTCTTTGTAGGTTTCGGGGCGAAGGGTGACGGTGCCTGGAAAGGCAGAAAAGTAAGGCGCAACCCCAAAAGGAAGACCTGGGTAGACGGGAATATCGCAGCGCCCACCCGCATCTTTTGCCAGCTTTTCAGAGAGGATAAAATCGGTGCAGAGGCTTAAGTAAGCATGCTGCTCTGTGCTTCCCAAAGGGAGGATCACGCGGTCGTCGAATTTGAGGTAGCTTTCCACCTTAAACCAGTTCATGTCGGCAATGTTCATACAGCAACTTCTTTTTGAATGCGTTGTACCGCAGGGAGAAGGATCTCCTTAAGGTATCGGGTTTCGGGGGTATGGGCATACTCAAACATGTGGGTGACCCGGCAAAGGCTTTGGGCAACCCCAAGGGAGCTGGTGCTGTAGATAAGCACATCGCTTTTGTCGACCATCTCTTGGAGTTTGGAACTGCTTGAGAGTGCCATGTGAATGGTTCCAATTTGCGGAGCGAACTCTCGGATTCCCTCGACCATGGCAGGCACAAAGGAGGCAAAGTGAGAGATGGCACCCACCACCGTGCCTTTGGGAAGATCTGCCAGGTTTTCGAGGGTCTCTTTTGAGGGGATAAGGTAAGGGGCAAGGACCGGTACCTTATCGCCCACCCTGGCTCGAATACGGGCCATGCAGTGGGGGATGGTAAGGATCAGGTTGTAGGCCAGGGCTGTCTTCTCTTCCAGTGTTTCAAAGTCTTGAAAATCGAGGTTGTCAAAAAGGGGATCGGGTCCCAGAAAGTTCTTGATGACCTCAATGTAGCTTTTATTGATGCGTTTTGAGTTTCCCACCATAAGGATGCGCAAAGGGATCACAGGCGCATTTTCGGCATTTCTTTGGTTGAGCAGGGTGATAAAGAGGGTGGGATCAATGTTGAGGTTTTTTGCCTTGTCGAGAAGGGCAAGAAATTCTTCCCTCAGCTCTTCCACCTGGTTTTGGTGCTCCAGCTCCATAGGGTCTCGCACCACATAGGTGCCCCGTCCGGTGATCGACTCCAGTACCCCTTTGTTCTGAAGGCTTTTGTACGCTTTGGTGACGGTCATAGGGGCCACGCCCAGCTGGGCGCTTAAAGCGCGTACCGTTGGCAGGCGATTGTTGTCACGAAAAACGCCTGCCATCACGCCAAATTCAATGGCACCTTCAATCTGAACAGAGACCGAGACGGGAAGATTTTTGTCGATGGTGATTTTCACCGCACCTCACAACGAAAAAAAGGGGCAGGTACACTTGCTTGCATCCTGAGCGTTATCGGGCAAGCCCGACAAGGTGTGGTGAGCCTCTTAACGGGTGGCGTGCAAAGCGAGTGTACCTGCCAGGGGTTTTAGGCGGCTGAATGAATGTCGGCCTTATTTTGTGGCAGAGGAACAAGGTTGTCAAAGTGCCGCTTGATGGTTTTCTCACTGGCCGAAGGCGTGAGAAGGCTTACAGAGATCATGACGGCCATGGTGGCGAACCAGCAGACAATAAGGGGGTCAAACCCAAAGGCCCATGCCTTGAATTTGAGTTTCATGGCAATATAGAGAACCTCGCCGAAGATGACAGAAACCATGGCCCCTGTTTTGGATGCCCGTCTCCAGTAGATTCCAAGAATCACCGGAGCCACCCAGATACCCAGGCCACCAAAGGCAAAACGGATCAGTCCAAAGATGGTGGCGGGCTTGATGATGCCGATGGCGATGCCGCAGAGACCAATGGCAACCGTGACCCAGCGGGAGAGTTTGAAGATCTGGGCTTCAGAGGCTTTGGGGTTGATCAGGTTTTGATAGATATCCCGTGTGACCCCTCCGGTGGCCACCACGAGAAGGGCGTCAATGGTACTCATCCCGGCTGAAACCACACCGGCAATGAGCACGGAGGCCAGCACCGGGGGAAGACTGGATTGAAGCAGCATGGGAACGATAAAGTCGGTCTGTTTTCCTGCAAGGCCCTTGATGGAGACGATGGCGTTGGCACCAGCCCACTCGATAAGGGTGGCAGAGAGAAGCATGCCAAGGGTACCCAGGATGACCGCTTTAAAGAGTGTTTCATAGTTTTTCATGGTGAAAAACTTGGTGAAGAGGGTGGGTTGGCCAATGGTAAAGAAGCTCCACATGACGATCATGGACATGTAGGTGGCCCAGGGGAAGTTGCCTTTGGCACCGGGATGGGCAAGGTAGTCTGGGTTCATCTTTGCCAGGGAGCTGGTGATTTCAGAGAGCCCGCCTCCCACCTTGACGGAGACGGCAAAGGTGACGATGGCTGTTGTGACCATGAGAAACCCCTGAAGCACGTCGGTCATCATGGCCCCCTTCATACCGCCGGCCATGCAGTAGAGAATGACGATGATGCCCATGCCCACAACCCCTACCCATTCGGGAAGTCCGGTGAAGGTTTTTAAGACAACCCCTGCCCCTACAGTTTGAGCGCCCATCATGGCGATGAGAAATCCGACCATCATGACTGCATGGAGGGCGCGGATGGTATTGGACTCATACCGGTCTGAGAGGTAATCGGTCATGGTGAGAAAGCCATATTTTTTGCCCATGATCATCAGCTTGCGCCCTACAAAAAGGGCGGGGATGATCATGGAGAAGGCAAGACCCGGAACCGAAATGCTCATGCCGGCAAAGCCGGTGGAGTAGGTGACCGCAGGCACCCCCATAAATGTGCTCATGCTGTACTGAGAGGCAAAGTAGGCAAAACCACCCACCAGGGCTCCGGCCTTGCCGCTCATGACAAAAAAGTCGCTTAGGGTTTTTGTGGTACGGGCCGCACGCCATCCAATGTAGCCGATCAGGGCAAAGTAGATTGCAATGGATAGAAAGAAAGGAAAAGGGGTCGGTGTGACAAATACTGTTGGATCCGTCATGATAATACTCCTTGTCTACTCCTCGCGTTGAATCGTCTCAAAGTTTTTGTACTCCGGTCGTTTCAGGGCTTCGCGGCTAAAACGTACAATAAGAATGAGCACCGCGATGCCATGGAGAATCCATGCGTAGACAAAGAGGGGAACCCCTCCGAATCCAGGGCTGTAAGATTCGTTGAAGTACCATGGAAAGGGGATCATGATGAGGCCATACATGCCCAGAATAATGGCCGCCCACTTCTTTTCAAAACTGTTGCTGAAAATGTCCACATCTCCTCCTTAAAAAGCAAAAAAAACAAAACGTTTGGGTGTCTGACAATCGGTGTGACCGTTTTTTCAGTCTCTCCATGGATTGTCAGGCGATATCCACCTCGTGGTTCAGACCTTTTTTTATCCCCATACAAAAAGCAGCACGTCAGACGAAGTGGGGCTGCTCCCCTGAAAGAGCAAAGCTCAGGGATAGCAAATGTTCCCTTATCTCTCAAAAATTTACAGGTTTTAAATTTCACATCAGGTGAGCTTTAGTAATTTGATATAGAAAGGTGTAACAATTGTCCATATAAAAATATCGTGTTGATTTGCTTGGGTATTTATGGTTTGCATTGTGTTGGTAAAGATCTGTTTTGATTTTCGATAGCTAAAAGTCCAAGATGATTTTTTTGGGTTATTGATATGGATATTGTGCTAGTTGAGTGTCTTAATTTTCTATGCTAATTCAGGCTGAAAGAGAGCGAAAAAAATCGTAAAGGTAAGGAGAAGAAAGAGTATGGCCCCCAAGCATCCCATGGAGCGTCTTAAAAAAAGCCCCCTATTTTCGTTGGAAAAAAGGGGGCTCAAATGGCTGCGTCGTCCTGTGCCTCTTCTTTCGGCGACACTCACCCTTAGAGATGTGGGATTGGCCTTACGGGAGATGTGGCTTCCCAGCGTCACCAGGCAGAAAAAGGAGATGGCTCGGCTGACCCAAAGGGTGAAGGAGTTTTTGGGGGTCACCCACGTGGGGTTTTATATGGGCGGACGCGCAAGCCTGTGTGCCGTGATGCGTACATTGGAGCTGGGCCCGGGGGATGAGGTTTTGATTCCTGCCTTTACCTGTCAGTGCGTGGTCAATGGTCTTCGTTACGAAGGGGTGAACCCTGTCTATGTCGATATCGAGCTTGAAAGCTATGGCATGGATGCCTCCAAAGTGGAGGCGGCTGTGACGGATCGGACTCGGGCCCTCTTGATTCAGCACACCTTTGGGCTGCCCGGAAGGGATCTGCAGGCCCTTCTCGATTTTGCTCGAAAGAAGGGACTCTATATTATTGAAGACTGCGCCCATGCCACAGGAGGAATGTGGCGAGGCAAGCCCCTGGGCACATTGGGGGATATTGGTTTTTTCAGCAGTGAACGCTCCAAAATCATCAACACAATCCATGGGGGTTTTGTGGTGACCAATTCGAACGTTTTGGGGCCGCGACTGGAGGAGGATCAGAGGCGGGCACTTGAGGCCCCTTACGATTTTGTCGATCGTCTTTTTCGAACTTTGATTCACAGCTACCTTACCCTGACCTCTCCTCTGGCTCCGGTAACGGCTCCTTTGGCACAGTGGCATTTGGGGCGGCATCTTCTTCCCCAAATGCATGAGGCTGAATACTCTGGCGCACCTTGCCCCCAGTATCACTGGCGGATGCCAGATTCCATGGCCTCTCTTATGCTGAACCAGGTTTCCGCTGTGGAATCTCAACTTTCCAGACGGCGTGATGCCGCCGAAAAGTGGCGAGGTTGGGCTCTGAAACACGGCTTTCGGCCGCCTGTGGTTTCATCCGACTCAGAGCCAACCTGGCTGCGGTTTCCCCTTTGCATGGCCCCTGAGGTGAAGGCCGACCCCCAAGAGCTGGAAGGGCTCCTTGGGGTCACGGTCGGGGTGTGGTTTCAGTCGGCGGCCCATCCCCTTCCCTTGGAGCTTGCCCACTGCCCCAACGGGATGAAGGCGTCAAAATGTTGTATCAATCTTCCCACCCTGCTGCCTCAAAGCTTTGCGGGGTGGCGGCGCAGTATGGAGCGTGGCAAGTTTGAGCAACCTCTATAACCTGTCTTTTTCTATAACCTTTGAAAAGAAAAGAGGGTCGGTTGAAGTATCGGGGGGTTAGCTCTGTTTGTACGGGCATGTTTCAGCCGAGGTTATACCCCTTTGGGATGGGGAAGCGCGATACAATGTAATTTAAAATCAAATTTAAATTTAAGGGGTTATGTAATACATGGTGCTGTTGGCACTCTCCATGCTTTAGGAAAGCGTTGTTCAGTTTGGCTGGAGAATGTTTTCAACTCAATTTATATAGAGCGAGGATGCGCCATGACAACGCACAGTGAACCCCGGCAGGGACTTTTGGGCTGGTACTTCAACACAAACCTTTTGATACGAATTCTTGTAGGGCTCATTGCAGGCGCTGTGGCGGGCCTTGTGTTTGGCCCACAGATTGCCAGCGTCTCTCCTTTGGGGACGGCTTTGGTGCGTCTTCTTAAGATGATTGTGATGCCGGTGGTGATTTTTACCCTGGTGGTGGGGTCGGCCAGTGTGCACCCCTCGCGCCTGGGTCGCATCGGTGTCAAAGCCATGGTGCTCTACCTGCTGACCTCGGGTTTCGCTGTGGCTATGGGGCTTCTCTTTGCCAACCTCTTTACCCCCGGCGAGAGCATGAACCTTGTGGGTGTGGCCGGAGCAGCCGGAAAGTCTGCCACGCCTCCTTCCATGGTGGATACCCTTTTAAACATCATTCCCACCAACCCCTTTGGGGCGATCACATCGGGCAAAATGCTCCCCACCATCTTTTTCACTATTCTCTTTGGTATTGCCCTCTCTCACCTTCGCGAACACGATGACGAAAGGGTGCAAAACGCCGCCCAGACCGTTTTCTACTTTTTTGAAGGCGGCGCAGAGGTGATGTACAAGGTGGTGAACTGGATTCTGGAGTATGCGCCCATCGGTGTGTTTGCCCTGATCGCCGTGGTTTTTGGCAAGCAGGGCTCCCAAGCCTTTGGCCCCCTGGCTTTGGTGACCCTTACCGCGTATGCCGCTTTTATCTGTCATGCTGTGTTTGTCTATGGTGGCATGCTGACCCTTTACGGCATCAATGCGTTTGAGTTTTTCACCCGTGCAAAAGCCGCCATCGTTACGGCTTTTGTGACCCGAAGCAGCGGAGGCACCCTGCCGGTCACCATGGAGGTGGCAGAAAAAAATCTGGGTGTTTCCCGAGGGGTCTACTCTTTCTCTCTGCCTCTGGGAGCTACCGTCAATATGGACGGCAATGCCATCTACCAAGGGGTCTGTGCTATTTTTGTGAGTCTTGCCATTGGGTCTCATCTAAGCCTTGGCAACCAGATTACCATTATCGCCACAGCGGTTCTGATCTCCATTGGCTCGGCCGGTGTTCCTGGTGCGGGCGCCATCATGCTTCTGATGGTTCTCGACTCCGTGGGTTTGAAGGTGGAGCCTGGCTCAGCCGTGGCCGCTGCTTACGCCATGATTTTTGGTATTGATGCACTTCTTGATATGGGCCGCACAGCCCTGAACGTCACAGGGGATTTGGCGGTAACCTGCGCTGTGGCCAAATCCGAAGGTGAGCTGGATCAGGTGGTCTGGGACCATGCCACTGGAGCCCTGGTGGAAGAGTAAGGGCTCTTTGTTAACCTTTTTTTGACTCTTCACCTCTCTCTTTGAAAAAGAGAAGACCTGTCCCAATGGACGAAATCGAGGGACCGGCGTCCGTGCCGGAGCTCTTTCGTTCCATTGGGACTTTTTGGTTTAAGATGAATCCGTACAATTTGTGAGACAATTCAGTGCGCCTTTTGCAGGTTACCAATGAAAGGTTGACAGAAGAGGGCCGGAGGGCCATACGGGCCTGGTAAGATGAGGGAAGCTGCAGGCTTGGCTTGGCAAATGGTCCATGTGGGCGCGGATTTTTTAAGGTGTTGTGATTTTTGCGAATGTTGAAAAGAGTGATGGATATAAGGGTGTTTCTGCTGATAACGCTTCTGTTTTGCAGCCGGTTGACGCCAGCGTTTGCCCTGACTCCGGTGGACTCCAAACGCACCTATGTGGTGGGAGGCGATTACTACTACCCCCCTTATGAATACCTGGATGAAGAGGGGCATCCCACAGGTTACAATGTGGAGCTGACCCAGGCGATTGCCGAGGTGATGGGGCTCAATATTGAGATCCGTCTGGGAAACTGGAGTGAGATGCGCCAGGCGCTTCTGGATGGCACCGTGGACCTTCTTCCCGGTACTGTTTTTACACAAGAGAGAAAAAAAGACTTCGACTTCGTTCTTCACGCCATTATCCATCAATCGATTTTTTACCGCAAAGGCTCGCCCAAGGCGTTTAGTGTGGATGATCTTGAGGGCAGCGAGGTGGTGGTACAGGAGGCAGGCTCCATGCACGACAATCTGGTCAAGCATGGGGGCGATTTTACGATTGTACTTACCGATACGCACGCTGCGGCGCTTCGGCTTCTTGCGGCTGGAAAACACGACTATGCCTTGGTGGCAAATCTTCCGGGTCTCTACTTTGGAAAGAAGTATGGCCTGACCAACCTCTTAAGCTCGGGAAAAACCTCCGTCAGTTTTAGGTATGGCTATGCCATCAAAAAAGGGGATGCCGAGCTTCAGGCCCGTCTGAGTGAAGGGCTCTCTATTTTGAAGAACACGGGTCGCTACCAGGCGATTTACGACAAGTGGTTGGGGGTTCTGGAGCCTCGCCCCATGACCTTGCGACGCATCATGATGCCGGTGCTGATTGTGGCGGTACCCCTTCTTTTGATGATTGTGGCCATTTTGGTATGGAATCGAACCTTAAAGCGTGAGGTGGCGCACCGGATCCGCACCCAGAAACTGCAGCAAGAGCAGCTTATTCAGGCCGATAAGATGGCGTCTTTGGGGATACTGGTCTCTGGAGTCGCCCATGAAATCAACAATCCCAACAGTCTCGTGCTTTTAAATACCCCGATGATTATGGACGCATTTGAAGACCTCTGGCCTATTTTGGATGCCTATCACCAAGTCGAAGGGGAGTTTATGGTGGCGGGGCTGGACTATTCGCGTATGCGAAAAGAGATCCCCTTGATGCTGAGAGAGATGCAGGCCGGGGGCAAGCGAATCAAATATATTGTGGAAGACCTTAAGGATTTTGCCAGAAGCGACAACTCCCGTCAGATGGAGTCGGTCCATTTGTGCGAGGTGATCAAGGCTGCCACACGTCTGGTGGAGAACTCCATCCGCAAGGCAACCCACCATTTTGAGATGGTTTGTCCCGCAGGGCTTCTCTTTGTTTATGGAAACAGCCAGCGCATTGAGCAGGTGATCGTCAACCTTATTTTAAACGCCTGCCAGGCCCTTACCGACCCCGATGAGAGGATTTGTGTGAGCGCTCGAAACAAGGCGGACCATTCGGCTGTGATTGTTGAGGTGAGAGATGAAGGCGTTGGCATCAACAAAGCCCACTTAAGCCATCTCACCGATCCTTTTTTTACAACCAAAAGAGACTCGGGTGGAACGGGCCTTGGGCTTTCGGTATCGGCCAACATCGTGACCGAACATGGAGGGACTCTGGTTTTTGAATCGGAGCCGGGTCAGGGAACCCTTGCGACCCTTACACTGCCTGTTGGCGAGAGGAGATAAGACGCGTGCAGGAAAAACGGAGCTACCCCTCATTTAAAGTGTTGATTGTTGATGACGAAGAACCCTTTATTCGAAGCCTCTCCATGGCCCTGGAGCGTTCGGCCGGCATCAACCATATTGTGCGATGTCAGGATAGCCGTAAGGTGATGCAGACCCTTTCACAGGGCGGCTTTGGGTTGGTGCTTTTGGATTTGAATATGCCCTACATTCGAGGGGATGCTCTTTTAAAGGAGATCACCGCAGAGCACCCTGAAGTGGTGGTGATTGTGATCAGCGGTATCAATCAGATCGAACCGGCCGTGGAGTGTATGAAACGGGGCGCCTTTGACTATTTTGTCAAGACCCATGAGGAGGATCGCCTGGTGGGTGGCGTCAAGCGCGCGATCCAGATGGTGGAGATGACTCGGGAGCATCAGGAAATTCGAAGTCGCCTGCTGACCGATCGGCTGGAGCACCCCGAGGCCTTTGAAGAGATTGTGACCCGTGATAAGGGGATGCGCGGAATTTTTCAGTATCTGGAGTCGGTCTCGAAAAGTGCCATGCCCATCTTGATAACCGGAGAGAGTGGGGTGGGCAAAGAGCTGTTTGCCAAAACAGCCCATGAGCTTAGCGGGGCTACAGGCCCCTTGATTTCTATTAATGTGGCAGGCCTCGATGATACCGTCTTTTCAGACAGCCTCTTTGGTCATGCACCTGGGGCATTCACCAGCGCTCACAAAGCCCGAAAGGGAATGGTGGAACAGGCGGCGCAGGGTACTCTTTTTCTTGATGAAATTGGAGATTTGAGCACCATCTCGCAGGTAAAGCTGTTGCGGTTGATTCAAAATGGGGAGTACTACCCTCTGGGAAGCGACCGATCCAAACGTATGAATGCCCGTATTGTGGTGGCCACCAATCACGATCTGGAGAAGAAGCAGATGGAAGGGGGCTTTCGCAAAGATCTCTACTACAGGCTTTGTGCTCACCATATCCACATTCCTCCTCTAAGAGAGAGAAAAGGCGATATCCCTCTTTTACTCAGCCATTTTCTTCACAAGGCGGCAGAAGCCCTGGGGAAAAAGATGCCCACGTGCCCTCGAGAGCTTGATACCTTGCTTACCAACTATCACTTTCCGGGAAATGTGCGAGAGCTTCAGGCCATGGTGCACGACGCCATGAGCACCCATAAGAGTCGCATGCTTTCTCTGGAGAGCTTTCGTCGTAAAATGGGCGTGCAGACCCTTTCGTTTGTCCCGGAACCCTTTGAAGGGGTGGAAGAGAGCTGTTTTCTGCCGTCGAGCCCCTTGCCATCGATTCACGCCGTGGCCGATCTTCTGGTGGCTGAAGCCATGCGACGTGCCGATGGCAATCAGTCCATTGCATGCCGTTTGATCGGTATCTCTCAACCGGCCTTGAGCAAACGGTTGAAAAAGATGAACGAAGGCAGTGCTTGACGATCCATGGGGGTGATTTTTTGTGTGAGGAAGGAGTGCCTCCTCTTTTCTGAATGAAAAAAGAGGAGACGTGAAATACGTAAAAACGTTTTACAGGTGCTCTTTCACAAGGCTTGCAATGTGAATGGCTTTTTGGGGGCTTTTCGTTTTCCGGGCGGTGTAGTTCATGTTGAAGATGCAAAACGGGCAGGTGGAGACGATGGTCTTTGATGGAGCCACGTCGAGAAGCTTTGTGGCGATGGCCATGGAGAGTTGGGGATCGATGGAACGAACTCCGGCCCCTGAGCCGCAGCAGGGGGCGCTCTCTTCCTTTTCTGGAAGTTCGGCAATGTCAAGTCCGCAGGCTTTTACGATATCTCTGGGCTGGCTGTAGATCCCAAATTTACGGCCTGTTTTACAGGCGTCGTGGATGGTGACGCTGGTCTCCTGATCTGTTTTTAGTTCAAGTCTTCCCTGGTGGATGAGGTTTTCAATGACCTGGGCGATGTGGAGCACCTCAATATGGAAGTCGCTTAACAGTCTGGGGTAGTAGTGGGAAAAGGCGCGGTGACATCCGGCGCAGGGAACAATAATACGCTTGATCCCTGATTTTTCAAATGTTTCGGCCATCTCTGTAAAGATCGCCTTTGCTTCCTCCCACTTGCCGGCGTTGTAGGGGTAGATGCCGCAACAGTACTCATCTTTCAAAAGTTTGACATCCACACCCGCTGTAAGAAGAATTTCCAGGGAGGCGGCGGCCGATGCCTTGTCCATGTAAGAGGAGAGGCACCCCACATACAAAAGGGTGTCGCCAGGGGCATCTTCGAACGTGACCTTCTCTTTAAGGCTTTCGGGAATCCAGTCAAGTCTTTGATCGGCAGGCTTTCCCACGGCATTTCGGTTTTTAAAGATGGCCTGGGTCATGGTGTCGTGTTTTTCAAGGGGCCCCATGCCTTTTTGAACCATTAGCACCTTGGTGTCGGCAATGGCGCCGGATATGGAAATTTCTTGAGGGCAGACGGTATCACAACGTCCACATTCGGTGCAAAGATAGAGGGTGCGGATCTCCTCAGGAAGGGGGGGCAAGTCTCTTGCCACGCGGTCGCAGATTTCCAACCGCTTGTAGGGTGTTAAGAGAGGGCGTGTATCGGCTGTACAGCACACTTCTGCACAAGCACGGCAGTCAAGGCATTGGCTGGTTGCAGCCAAAATAGCAACATGGTCAATGATGTCAAATACGGAGGAGGACATGGGCTTAAACCCTTTTTCAGGTGATAGGGATGGGTAAAGTTAAGGTATATAATAGTATTCCTACTCCTGTGGGGAAGAGAAATGCAAGCTTCATCTGAAAATGAGGGGGGAATCTTTGACTAAAGTGGCTTTAAGAGGGACTTTCCATAGGAAAATCGCGTAATAGGGTGGCGCAATGGAAAGCCCGTGGCTCTTTTTTATCGCATAGTGGCTTTGTGTCTCCTTAGTAAGCTGGGATATCTTTACTCTTCCTGCCAGTGAATGCAGTCAGTAGGGCAGTTTTTGATGACTTCATCCACCTCTTCTTCAGGGTAGTGCTCCAACGGTTCCACCTGAACATATCCGTTTTCGTTCATGGTAAAGACCTTGGGGCAGAGATCCGTGCACATTTCGCACTGGATGCAGTCGGACAGTTCAACAACCGGGACTCTTTTTTTCATGGGATACCTCCCTTGGCCTTTGGAAAAGGCCGTTTGAAACGGGTGGGGTCTGCGGCGAGGAGGCCGCAGACCCCGGGTAAAGGTGAGGATAGGCTCAATGCATGTGTAGGAAGACCGGTTGGAGAAGGGCTAAGGAGTGGGGAAAACCGCTCTCCAATCATTTCCATGTGACACCGGACTTCAAAGGTGCCCGAAGGCGTTCAGCTTAAGTGAAAGTGAACGAGACCTTCTGGCGGATGGAAAGGATCATCATTTTTACACCGTGTTGCTCCACGCTTCGGACCCTTTTGCCGAAAGAGCCCGGAGTCTTTCTTATTCGCTGAAGTAGCGTTTGAGAAGTCCGGCGAAAGCCTGTCCGTGGCGGGCTTCGTCTTTGCACATCTCATGAACGGTGTCGTGGATGGCATCCAGATTCAGCTGTTTGGCCCGGGTAGCCAGATCCTTTTTACCCTGACAGGCGCCGTGTTCGGCCTCCACACGCATCTTGAGGTTGGTCTTTGTGTCTGCCACCACCACTTCGCCCAGAAGCTCTGCAAATTTGGCGGCGTGCTCTGCCTCTTCAAAAGCGATGCGCTTGTATGCTTCGGCCACTTCGGGGTAGCCTTCGCGGTCTGCCTGACGGCTCATGGCCAGATACATACCGATTTCAGTACACTCTCCCGTGAAATTGGCGCGGAGGCCTTCCACCACCTCCTGATCAACGCCCTTGGCCACACCGATAACATGCTCATCGGCCCATGCGAGGGCACCTTCGGCCTGGACATTGAATTTTTCAGCCGGTGCTGCGCAAAGGGGGCACTTTTCAGGGGCGTTTTCTCCTTCATGAACATAACCGCAGACAGTACATACATGCTTGGACATTTTAACTTCTCCTTGGCGTCTTTAAGATCCGCTGGCGTTAACGCTCTGGTTCAGATCGTGTTTGAAAAGTCTTTGGGCCTGTAGCGTTTTTCATTCCAGTGCTTTGGGCCCGGGTCGTATCGTTTGCTTCCTTTAAAGGTGGGACGCTTTCTCTTTCGTCACACTGGAAAGAGTATAATGCGAGAGGTGTGCCAAAAGTTTTGCGAGTCGGGTGATAAAACGATATTGGATTTGGGGTTTTTGTTTAATGTTTTGTTTTTTAAGATGTTTGTGTTGTTTTTTTAGGGTGGCGGTGAAACGCTGTTGATTCTATCTAAAAAAAGAAGCCCCTGTTTGAACATTGATACGGTTCAAACAGGGGCTTTTTTGAAGTTGCATTACAAATACAGTATGTTTGAGTGTCTCGTTTTGAGTGTGAGACAGTGCTGGTTCAACGGGACGCCTGTCGTGATACAGGGCGGATTGGGTGAGAGGGCTTTTGGCTGTGAAATCCGAAGAGCCAGTAAGTGCCCAGTGCGAAAAGGGCCGAAGAGGCTCCCACCGCAGCATTCCAGATGGGTGGCGCCACAAGGGCAACCAAAATAAGGAGGGTCACCACGGCAAAGGCCGAGTTTCTGAAGGCCACACGGTAGTTGTGTCCGTAACGCAACGAGAGAAGCACCAGAAGAGTGTTGCTTAAAACCAGAAGGGTGTAGATCGCCTCAAAGGCTTCTGGCGTGGGAGTCCCCGATACATATCCGTAGAGGCTTCGAAGGGCGATGAGATGAAATGCCACGAAAAGCCCCAAGCCGATGCATTTTTTGGCTGCAATGAATCCCGTCCTGTCCCTTTCATGTGCGGCCAAAGTGGCCTCTTTTTTTAGCCTGTAATAAAGACCCAGTGCGGCAAAGACGGCAAGCGCTCCCGCCACAGAAGCCCCGATGTCCGGCATGCTTTTTTCGAGGGCATCCCAGGCCAGAGGATGGTGGTGTGAGATCTCTTTAAAGATATTTCGAAGCAGAATCAGTGAGAGAATTTCCAGCTGCCTGCCCACCGAGGTGCTCACCGAGTGCACCATACTGAAGACGAGCCCCATCACCTCAATCACCAGAAGAAGGGTAAGGGCGATCTCAATGGAGGCGAGGTGGTTTTTGGGGATGAGATGGTGAATGGTGTGGGGGAGAAGAGGCTTCACCTCAACAGCCACCAGGGCTGCAAGAAAAGTTCCCACCAGAAGGGTGCCTGCCAGACGATGGCCTGAAGGCCCCTCCCAGAGGGATTCGAGTCGGTCGTAAAAGGATAAAAGAGTGGCAATGGGTTGCATGAATCTCTCCGTCACGTGTGAAATCAAGAGGGCTCCGGGCTCTCCGGAGTAAGGGAGATCCATGCATGTTTTAAGCCAGCATCTCTATTTGAAAAGATTGAGGTACTTCTCGTAGCCCTCCTCTTTGAGCTTCTCTTTGGGGACAAACCGCAGAGCGGCCGAGTTGATGCAGTAACGAAGACCCGTTGGAGGCGGCCCATCTTCAAAGACGTGGCCCAGGTGGGAGTCGCTGTCGGCGCTTCTCACCTCCACGCGCCTCATGAAAAAGGAGCGGTCCTCCACCTCATCGATCTTTGCACCTTCAATAAAGGTGTAGAAGCTGGGCCATCCGGTACCGGATTTGTATTTGTGGGTTGAGCTGAAAAGGGGGGCTCCACTGATGATATCCACATAGATTCCCTCGGATTTGTTGTCCCAGTATTCGTTTTCAAAGGGACGTTCGGTGCCGTTTTCCCGGGTCACTCTGTACTGGAGTGGGGTGAGGCGTTTTCGAAGCGCCTCATCGGAGTAGCTGGATTGTTTTATGGGGGTCCCATCTTTCTTCCAATAGCGTTTGAGAAAATTATCCCGTCCGGATCTGGATCGATAGAATTTATACCGGATGGGATTCTTTTTATAATAGTCCTGGTGATATCCTTCAGCCGGGTAAAAAGTGGTGGCTTTTGTGATCTCTGTCACCACAGGTTTGCCAAAGAGCATGCGGTCTTCCAGGGCCTTTTTCGATGCCACGGCCGCTTCTTTTTGGGCCTTGTCGTGGTAGAAGATGCCGGTTCTATACTGGCTGCCCCGATCCACAAACTGGCCACCTCCATCGGTGGGATCCACTTGGCGCCAAAAGACCTCCAGAAGTTTTTCATAGCTTATCGTTGAAGGGTCGTAGGTGATCTCGACGGCCTCTGCATGGCCTGTTTTTCCGGCGGAGACCTCTTTGTAGGTGGGGTCTTTGTCGTGGCCCCCAATATACCCTGAGACCACAGAAAAGACCCCGTCCAATTTTTCAAAGGGGTGCTCCATGCACCAGAAGCATCCGCCTGCAAATGTCGCCTTTTTTCTCTCTTCTGCCATGGTGATTGCTCCTGTGCTTAGGGTCCACAAAATGGTGAGGAGGGTGATGAAGAGGGGTGAAAAGGGATCTCTTTTTTTCATACTGAAGCTCCTTTATTTTATGGCTGCTCCTTGGTGGGCGATATCGTTTAGTGACCAGTCATAGGCCATGAATACCACTTTTAAGGGGCCCGATTTTTCGTAGAAGGCCTTGGCAAGGTCTCCCCGCGCATATTGCTGAATGTAGCCGCGTGTGCCTTTGAAGTCGCTTTTGTACCATTTAAAAATGCGGCTGACGTAAAGCTTTCCCTCTTTAAGAAAAGTGTTTCCAGGGCCATTGATAAAGTCGATGGTGGCCTTGTCGAGTTGCGCATCAAGGGTTTGGGGCCGGTAGGCCTCAGAGATCAGGGGCGGGCAACTGATGGAGGCGCAGTTGATGGCAAAGTGGATGCGTGGGTCCCGATACTCTTTTCGAAGGATTTTATGCTCAATTTCTCCCAACGTGAGGATTTCCCCCCCAATAAGGACAAATTCTCGGTCCCAGGGAGAAGAGAAGATGGAACCATAATCTTTGATGGAGCCGACTTCAGGGTACTTTTCTAAGATGAGCTTTAGGGTCCAGGCGTTGTACATATTGATCCAGAAGGCGAGTCCTTCATTTCCAGAGAGGGCTCTGCCATTAATCCCCCTTGCCGGAGCCAGATAGGCATTGAGGGCTCCCTGGTCTTTTTTTAACCCTTCATAATCCACACGGTTTTCGCGAACATGTTTTTTAAGCAGGGCATCAAAGCCGCTGTGGTCGAAGCTTTGAGCTCGCGCTAAGGTGGCCGCAGCAAAGATGAGGCCGAGGAGAGCAAAGGTAAACCAGAGCGCCTTATAGCCAGAAGGTGTGGCAAGGACGATTGTTTTCGGTTTGGGATGTGGGGCTATTTTTTTCATTTAGGAACGTCTCCAACTGTGGAATTTTTGTAAGAAATCGAGGGCTTTTTCTGGCTTGTTGGCGTTTTTCCAGGTTCCGGCGGTCCCTTTGACCATCTCGGCCAGGGTGGGGTAGATGTGAATGGTTCCCAAAATTTTGTTGAGTCCGATACCGTGGCGCATAGCCAGTACAAATTCGGCAATGAGATCTCCGGCATGGTGGCCCACAATGGTGGCCCCTAAAATTTTGTCTTTGCCTTTGGGGGTGATCACTTTGACAAAGCCATGGTCTTCGGAATCGGCAATGGCACGATCCACCTCTTCGATTTCATAGACGGTGATATCCACCGCAATTCCCTTCTCTTTTGCTTCTGCTTCCGAGAGGCCCACTCGGGCTACTTCGGGGTCGGTGTAGGTACACCAAGGGATCACGCTGTAGTCGGCCTTGAAGCGTTTTACCACGCCGAAAAGGGCGTTGACTGAGGCGTACCAGGCTTGATGTGAGGCCGTATGTGTAAACTGATAAGGGCCAGCCACGTCTCCGGCACAGAAGATGTTGGGAAAAGTGGTGGCGAGAAAGGGGTCGGTCTCAATGGTGCCCATGGGGCTGATTTCAATACCCAGTTTCTCCATGCCAAAATCTTCAGTGTTTGGCCGTCTGCCCACGGCCACCAAAATTTCATCAAAAACGACCCGTTTTTCCTGGCCTTGGTGCGTGCAGATCAGGATTTTTTCTTCACCTTCCACTCGAACCTCTATGGCCGCATGGGCCGTGAGAACCGTGATGCCTTCCACTTGGAACTTTTCGGTAATGAGATCGGCGACTTCTGGGTCTTCCCGGACCATCAGCTTGGGAGCCATCTCTACTTGAGTCACATCGGATCCAAACCGGGCAAAGCTCTGGGCCAGTTCACAACCAATGGGCCCTCCGCCTAACACCACCAGTCTTTTGGGAAGCTCAGTGAGGTGCCAGATGGTGTCGCTGGTAAGGGGGGTGATTTGCTCTATTCCTCTGATGGGTGGCACAAAGGGACGGGCTCCGGTAGCAATAATAATGCTCTTGGTGGTGAGGACTTTTTCACCGACTTTTACCTCAAAGGGCGAAAGGATTTCAGCGTCTCCTGAAACGCACTCCACCCCAAGACCGGTGTAGCGCTCCACAGAGTCGTGGGGTTCCACTGTTTTGATGATGCGGTGGACGCGCTCCATCACCTCTTTGAAATCAAATTCAAATTCTCCCTTCTTGAAGCCGAACTCTTCGGCTCGTTTTGCATAAGAGAGCATCTTGGCGGATCGAATGAGGGCCTTGCTGGGAACGCACCCGGTGTTGAGGCAATCCCCTCCCATCTTATCCCGTTCGATAAGGGCCACCTTTGCTTTGACAGCGGCGGCAATATAGGCGGAAACCAGTCCGGCCGATCCAGCACCAATCACCACAAGGTTGTAGTCAAATCGCTTGGGCTTCTTGAATTGTTTGTATATTCGTTGGGCTTTTACGGTGTCGGTTACCTTTCTGGCAGCCAGGGGAAAGACCCCCAAAAGGGCAAAAGAGAGCAGAAGGCCCGGTGAAAGGATACCTGAGAGGGAATCGATACGCGCCAGCTGGGTTCCAGCATTGACGTAGACCATGGTTCCGGCCAGCATGCCGGCCTGACTCACCAGGTAGAAGGTCAGGGTTCGTATGGGGGTAAGGCCCATGACCAGGTTGATGACAAAAAAGGGAAAGATCGGCACAAGGCGCAGGGTGAAAAGGTAAAAGGCGCCATCTTTTTTCACCCCTTCGTTGATGGCGACAAGCCTGTCTCCAAATTTTTTCTGTACCGAGTCGCGCAGAAGAAAACGCGAGACAAGAAAGGCCAGGGTGGCTCCAATGGAGCTGGCAAAGGAGACCACTAAAAGCCCTGTGAAAAATCCAAAGAGAGCGCCGCCTCCCAATGTCATCACCGCGGCTCCGGGAAGCGAAAGGGCAGTGACCGCCACATAGATGATAAAGTAGAGGGCGAGAGTGAAAAGGGCGTGCTCGGCATAGTAAGTTGCAAATTCACCCTGTTTGGCTTTGAGGGCTGAGAGGGTGAAGAGCTCTTGAAGGTCAAAGGCAAAGAAGAGCACGACAATGAGAACAATGAAGCTGATAACAATGAGTTTTACGGTACGATTCATGTGGGTGCGACTCCCTGGCTTTTGGCGGTTGTCTGGTGCTCCCCCCGGTCTGTGGTGCACATGATGATAGCAATTTGCAAGGGTGATGCCATGCACGGGAACCCTGGCGTTGGTTTGGAGAGAAGCTGATTTATACTGGATAAAAAAGAGGGGCCAACGGCTTTGTATGAAAGGGAATTTTTTTGGTGATTAAAAAAACGGGTTCAGACGGGTGTGAAGGAGAGAGGCCGAAGTGGGTGCCCTGCATCTGTTTTAAGAGATTCGTTATGTGAGACAGTTTAAGATACAGGGACCCCCGGAGATACAAAGAGGAAGCCGTGGCTGAAAAAAGGATCGTTTATTATAGCACAGACGTTTTTTAAAAGGGAACAGATGGACTTTGGAGCCTTGTTAAAAAGTTGCAGAGGCCGCCTTAGTGACGCAGGGAGAGGTTCTTTATTATAGTCACTTTTCAGGCGTTCTTTTTGAAAAGAGGGAAAAATAGGTGACCGGTATCACCACAAGGGTAAAAAGGGTGGAGGCGAAAAGGCCGAAAATAAGGGCCCAGGCAAGGCCGGAGAAAACCGGGTCAAAGGTGATGGGAATGGCCCCAATGGCTGTGGTAAGTGCTGTGAGCACAATGGGACGCAGCCTTTTGGCACCGCTTTCCAGCACCGCTGGGGTAAGGTCCATCCCTTCGTTTACTGCGTCTTGGATAAACTCGATGAGAACCAGTGCGTTTCGAATGACGATGCCGCCCAAGGCGATCATTCCAATCATGCTGGTGGCGGTGAAAAAGATGGGATTTACGTAGCCTCCTACCTGCTGCCCCGCCAAAGTGTTTAAAAGAAAAAACCCGGGCATGATGCCCAGAAGAGTTAAAGGAATGGCCATCATGATGAGCACGGGCATGGAAAAAGAGCCAGACTGAATGACCAGAAGAATGTAAATACCAAAAAGAGCCGCTGCAAAGGCAAGGCCCATGTCTCGAAAGACGCGAATGGTGATTTTCCACTCTCCCTCTCCTCTCCACTTGATGCCAATGCCTTTCTCTTTAAAGGCGTCTTTCAGTTTGGCTTGAAGAGAAAGGACCGCCTCGGCAGGCGCTCTTCCTGCCATTTCTGCCGTGACAAAGACAACTCTTTCCAGGTTTTTGTGGAGGATGGGCTGTTCTTGGGGCATGTGGCTGAGGGTGGTGATTTCCGCAAAGGGAACCATGTTTCCATCGGCAGCCTTTACCGGGATATTGCGCAGTGCCGAAAGGCCGGAGCGGCTGGCTCTGGGCAGTGTGATGCGAATGTGAAGAGGGGATCTTTCCCCCCGGAGATGAAGCTGGGCTGGTGCTTCCCCGCCGGAAGCGGTTGCCAGGGTATCGAGAATCTCTCGCGTGGCGACTCCGTGGAGTGCCGCCTTTTCCCGGTCCACATTTATCTCAACACGGGCATGGGGCGCTTCGGCTGTGGTGTCTATATCGGTAACAAAGGGTTCTTGCTGCATGGTTTGAGCGATGCGGGTTGCAGCGGCAATGAGATGCGCATAAGGGGTTTCAGCCTTTCCATACACCTCTGCCACAAGGGTGGAGAGGACCGGTGGGCCAGGAGGGGCCTCCACAATTTTTAAATGGGCCCCCACCTCCCTGGCAATGGCCTCCAGCTCTTTTCTCAGGCGCAGAACAATGGCGTGACTCTGCATTTTTCGCGAACCTTTATCCGCAAGATTGACACGAATGTCTGCCAGGTGGGCTTTTTGTCTTAGGTAGTAGTGGCGCACCATGCCGTTGAAGTCCATGGGAGAACTGGTCCCCGTGTAGGTGGCGATGGCGGTCACTTCGGGAACCTGTTTTAAAAAGATTTCAAAGCGCCTGACTGCTGCATCGGTGGCCTCGAGGGTGGTCCCTTCGGGCATGTCGATGACAAGTTGAAACTCATTTTTGTTATCAAAGGGAAGGAGTTTTAAGGGGACAAAGCCAAAGCCTACCAGAAGAGCCGAGGCGATGAAAAGCGCTACCACACCTACTGCCAGAGCTTTTCGTCTGGAAGATTTTCCAAGAAAGAACCGGATGAGTTTTTTGTAACCGCTAATAAAGAGATTTTTAGCTCTACTTTTGATCGCTTTTTTTTGTGTGACTTTTACGTCCTTTAGCAGGATGTAAGTCATCCAAGGGACGATGGTGAGGGCCAAAAGAGTTGAAAAGGTAACGGTAAGTGGCACCATGATGGCCATGGGGGCCATGTAAGGGCCCATCATACCGGTGATGAAAAAGAGCGGGGTAAAGCACACAATAATGGCGATGGTGCTCATGATAACTGGAGAGAGGACCTCTTGGATGGCAAAAAGAGTGGCATCGATGGCATTTCGGGTGCCATGGGCCATGTGGCGCTGAATGTTCTCCACATTGGTGATGGGGTCGTCTACTACCAGACCAAGGGAGAGAATCAGAGCAAAAAGGGTGACCCGGTTGATGGTGTATCCAAAGACGTAGTTGACGAAAAGGGCAAGAGAGAAGCTGATGGGCACGGCAACGGCCACCACCAGAGCCTCTCTCCAGCCCAGGGCAATGACAAGAAGAGTGACCACCGAGGCGATGGCAAAGGCAAGGGAACGCAAAAGACCGTTGACCTTGTCTTGCGCTGTCTGGCCGTGGTTTCGTGTCACCTGGATCTTCATGCCATGGGGGAGAATCTCTTTTTCAAGGACATCCAGTTTTTTGAGCAGGTCCTTTGAAACGGTGACAGCATTGGTTCCCTTTTTTTTGGCGATGGCAAGGGTGACGGCAGGAAAAGAGCGTTCAGGGCCTGTGATGCCCTTTTGGGCTCGAGTCATCCAGGAAAAGCCCAGGCGAGAGTAGCTTTGGGCCTCTTGCGGCCCATCTTCAATGGTGGCCACATCGCTTAGGTAGACGGGTCTGCCTGCATGCACCCCCACCACAAGCTGCCTTACCTCATCAATATGCTTTAAAAACGAAGAGCTGGTGACATCGAATCGGGTGTTGGTGCGGTTAAAAAAGCCTGCTGTTACCGATGCGTCACTTGCGGCAAGAGTTTGGTTGACCTCTATTAGAGAAACACCAAATCCTTTCATGCGTTCAGGAAGAAGAGAGACACGCACCTCGCGCTTTCGGCCGCCCACGATCTGAGTTCCTGAAACGTTTTTTACCTCAGAGAGTCTTGCCAGAAGCTCTTCTCCCACGCGGCGAAGTTGGTGATCGGTATGGGTTTCAGAGTAGAGGGTGAGCCCTAAAATGGGGACATCGTCAATCTCCACCGGCTTGACCACCCAGTGCCGAATAAGAGGGGCCACCTTGTCGATGTTCATCTCTATTTTGGTGTAGAGCTTGACCAGAGACGCCTCCCGGTCTTCTCCAACAAAGAAGCGAACGGTGACCACCGCCCTATCGCGTTGGGCCATGGAATAGACGTATTCCACTCCGTCGATTTGCCAGAGAAGTTTTTCCAGGGGTGTGGCCACAAGCTTTTCAACTTCTTCGGCACTGGCTCCGGGGGCCTGAACGTAGATGTCAGCCAGGGGAACCACAATCTGGGGCTCCTCTTCCCGAGGGGTGAGAAAGATGGCGGCAATTCCCAGAATCAAGGCGGCTGCCACCACGACCCCCGAGAGCCTTGAGGTGAGAAATGGTTTCACAAAAGAGTGGACCCGTGCACTTTTTTCTGTCTCCATCATCAGTACCCCACTTTTTCCCCGGGCTTTAGGCCCGTGAGTACCTCCACTCGATCTCCAAGGCGGTCTCCTGTCTGGACATAGCGCTGTTGCCAGGTCTCGTTGACCTTTACATGAACCAGTTCCAACTGTCCCACACGGGTGATGGCCTTTTGGGGAAGGGTAACCACCTGAGTGGTTTCAACAGGAACGAGAAGTTTTCCGTACATACCGGGAAAGAGCCCCTCCACAAAGGGAAGGGTGGCTTTGACAAGGAAAGTGCGGGTCTTGGGGTCGGCGTAGGGGACGATCTCTTTGATTTCAGCCGTGACACTCTTGCTAAGGGTGGTCAGAACCACATTCAGGCGGTCTCCGAGCTTGATCGTACCGATAAGTCCTTCACGAACATAAGCCTCTAAGATAAGACGCCTGCTGGTGCGGAGCACGAGGAGGGGTTTTCCGGGAAGTGCCAAATCCCCTGCCTCGGCCATTTTTTTGAGCACCTCTCCGGATTCGGGTGCTTTGAGCTTGGCATACCCCAGAGCGATTCGAGCCTCTTTGACCACCTCTTTGGTCTGACGGATCTGGCTTTTGGCGGCAGAGAGAGCTTCTTTGGCTCGAAGGACCTCTGCTTCCGCTGTTAAAAAGGTCGCCTCGGCCTCTTCCAACTGCTGCTCGGTGGCGGCAGAGGCGGCGTGGAATCCTCGAATTCGATCGTAGGCGGATTTGGCTTTTTTAAATCCGGCTTTGGTCGCCATCAGGGCTTGGTGTGCCTGTTTTTGAGCAGCTACAGCCCCATGGTGACTCGCTTTGGCTTGGTCCAAGCGAGAAACGAGGTGCCGGTTGTCTAAGATGATCAGGATTTCACCCTTGGTCACAGTGTTTCCGGGGGCTACCGGAATCTTCTGGATTTTGGCGGTGACTTGAGCCTCAATAAGGGTTTCGGTCTCCGGGCGAATGGTCCCTACCGCTTCATAGGTTTGCACCACCTGCATCAAGGTGGCCTGGGTTTCATGGGATGGTGGGGTCTTCTGCAGGGGCTTTTTAGTTGGGGTATTCGGGCCGATGTCTTGACCACATCCCAGAGTAAAAAGGGCCAGTACAACGAAGACGTTTTTTAAGGGATGGAAATGGTGATTCATGGCGTTTTTCTCCCGTTGAACGGAGGGGCAAAAAGAGACCCTATGCCTTGGTTTTTACTGGCGGTGGCCCGAGCGATGGCAGCCAGGGCTTTTTGCATCTCAAAGTAAGCTGCGGTTTCTCGAATGCGGGCACGGTTGCGTGCCAGCTCAGCTTCAAGGTATCGGGTGATGGTGGCCGAACCACCCTGATATTGACGTTTTACCAGCATGAGGGACTCTTCAGCCATGGCCACGGCTTTTTGGACCACTTCGTGCCTTTTGATTGCTTCGTTATAGCGAAGGTAAGCGTTTTTTACTTCCAGGCGAATGGTGAGAAGTTTTTTTTTGAGAAGGCTTTTGAGTTCTTGCTTTCGAGCAAAGGCTTCTTCGGTTTGTGCTTGAACGGAAAAACCAGAGAATAGAGGAAGGTCCATGCGGAGCCCCACCGACCAGTTGGCTCTGTTTGCGTTGTGTTTCAATCCTTCATCATCGGTATAGAGCTGGGTTGAAAGGCGAATGGTCGGCAGGTGTCCGCTTTGGGCTATTTTTATCTGATGGGAGGCCTGGCGCAGCCATGCGCGGGATTGGGCGACTTCGCTTCGTCTGGCAAGGGCCGCCTCAACGCCTTGAAGGTAGGGGGGCGGTTTCCAGGCGGCAAGGGGTGTGTCCTGGTTGATGGCGATGGGCGCGTCGGGCTCTTTTCCCATGAGGGTGAAAAGGGCGGCCCGGGAGAGCTTCAACCGATTCTGGCTTGCCAGAAGCTGTTCTTCAGCCTCGGCCAGTCGTACGTTAAGAGAGAGAAGATCGGATTTGAGAACACTTCCGCCTTGGTACCTCACTTTCATAGTCTGGAGCTGAGACTGAACGGTTTTGACCGATTCCCTGGCAATGGCGATGAAACGTTGGGAAGAGAGGGTGTCATACCAAGCTTCAATCACTTGTTGGGTGAGGTTTTGACTCAGGGTAACCTGGGAAGCTCGAATGGCAGAGACCCTTTCTCTGGCACTTTGAAGTGTCAGGGCGTTTCGCCCGCCATTATACAGCTGAAAGTGCATGGCGGCACCAGCTTCAATATTTTCGATTACACCGGGTGTGTTGAAGTCTGTGCCGCTCTGAAAGAGGCGCTGGTCTATGGTCTTAAATAAGGCGACGGAAGGGGCATCGGCGCGTAGAACCTCTGTGTAGAGGAAGAGATGCGGCCAAAACGAGGATTTTGCCTTTTGCGTTAACGCTTCAGCGCTTGCGAGTCGCTCTTTGGCCACGGCCAGATCGGGGTTCTCCTCTTTGGCGATTTTTATCGCCTCAAAAAGAGTTAAGGAGGGGATCTGGCCCAGGGCACTATTTTGAGGGAATAGAAGGGCAATTGCCAGAATCCAAAAGAGGTGTCGCTTCATCACCATACTCCTGTGGGGAAAAGGGCCATGGAATAACGCTTTCTATCGTGAAGATTCAACAGGTGAAAAAAAGTTACAGTTTACGTTTTAATGAAATCGTAAGAATCCAAAATGCGGTGGGTCGAGACCACAAGGGCTTGCGGTTGGATGAGCCGGTGGCTTTAACGGTTGTTAGGGGGGATGGCGTAAGCCGATTTTTTGCAGAGCCATCAAGGCTTAAGGGTGCAGATAAAAAAGTAGGGTGAAGGGGCCGAAAAACCGGTACATAAAGAGCACCGGTTTTCTCGAAGGATGTGGTATGGGCTTTGCGCAGTGTGGCTCAGTGGGGTTCGTCCCACCACCCTTTTTTGATATGGGCTTCGCGCTCCATTTCGGCCACCTGCTTGATTTTGTAAGCCGCATCCCGAAGAATGCCGTAAAGAATACCGCATCCGTTGTCTTCGCGTTCCAGATCCCCCTTTTCGGCAAGCTCAATCATCTGCTTAACCAAAGCAAGGGTCTCTTTGATGTTGCTGTCACACGCTTTCACATTATCTCTCCTGCCGGAATGTCGTGGTCTGAACGTATTGCTTCAGAACCATGGAAAAAGACTCCATTGATCAGAGGTGTGGCACAGCTGAGAGAGTGTGGGTCTCAGCATACCGGAATATAATGAACAATCAATACAAGATGTGTGCCAGATGGGCTGTTGGAGACGCAGGGATACGAAGTGTACCTGCTTTTGGTTGGAATTTGAGAAGGATCTCTTTTTTGGAGTGTGCCTGGTTTGGGTTGAGATATCAAGACAGATAGACGGCACAACCGTGAAAAGGGGGACCACTGCCCTGGTTTTAATGTGAATATAACATTGTTTATAAGCGGGGTTAGCTCCGTTTGGTGTGTGTCTCAAAAAAGAGGATGACACAGAGGTGTCTTTGGCATTCACGGAGACAGCTGCGGCCGCATATGGCGACCACAGCCGAGAGTCAAACGTTTACTGGGAACCATCGACAGGTTTACCCACAAAATAGAGGGTACCAATAACCGCTGCCATACCCAAAGGGAGAACAACAACAGGTGAGAGGCCGAGGCCTGCCGGAAGGTATCCCACCACCACGGTGATGGCAGCCACGGTAAGGGCATAAACCAGTTGAGTGCGGGTGTGATCAATGTGGTCGCAGGCGGCACCCATGGAAGAGAGAATTGTGGTGTCGGAGATGGGCGAGCAGTGATCCCCAAAAATAGCCCCGGTGAGAACGGCTCCGATGTTCATGAGCATGTAACTGGAGTCCGGGTTGATGGAAAAGGCTAGGGGGATGGCCAGGGGCATCAAGATTCCCATGGTGCCATAGGAGGTACCCGTGGCAAAGGAGATTAGAGAGCCCAAAATAAAGATGATGGAGGGGAGCGTAAAAGGTGGAATGGAGTCCGAGAGAATGGAGACCAGATAGGTGGCGGTGCCCAGCTGCTTGATGACAGAGCTTAAAGACCAGGCGAGCAGAAGGATGACACCGGTAATGACAAGGGACTTTACCCCCTGAACCCAAGTATCCACGGCGGTCTCAATGGTAAAGATGCGCTGGGTCACTCCCATGATGATGGCAACCATCCCGGCAAAAAGGGCTGCTTCAAAAAGAACGATGGATGCATCTGAAGCACCGAAGGCCTCGCGAATGGCGGTAAAGGAGAGAGGAGAGTCCGTGAAAATGGTGATGAGCGCTTGGTCGTCACCGCCCATGATGCTGCCTCTACCGTTAAAATAGAAGCCCACAAAAGCACCAATAATTAAAGTCATGATGGGAACAATGGCATTCCAGATGCTTAAGAAGACCCCCTCATCGGGTTGGAGGTTGATGGACTCGTCTGCTACCATGGGTTTGGCGTGGTCATCTAAAACCTTTCCTGTGGTGCGGGTTCGGTGCTCGGCCTTGAACATGGGGCCGAATTCTCGAAGCATGAGCGCACTTGCCACCACAAAGACGAGAATAAGGATGTTGTAGAAGCGAAAGGGTATGGTTTCAACAAAAAGTCCGTAGGCGTTGGGCGCGGTATCGATGAGTCTGTCGGCTACCAAGCCGGCGTAACCATCTTTGATAAGGCCGATCTCATAAGCCACCCAGGTGGAGATAAGGGCAATGCCTGCAATGGGGGCGGCTGTCGCGTCGATAATAAAGGCAAGCTTTTCTCTGGAGACTTTCATTCGGTCGGTGACCGGTCTCATGATAGGTCCCACGGTGAGAGAGTTTGCGTAGTCGTCAAAAAAGATGAGAAGGCCCATAAACCAAGCAGCCAGTTGGGAACTGGTGGGACCGGTTGCCTTTTTGGCCAGGGCTTCGGCGATGGCGCGAGCGCCTCCCATCTTGGAGACCAGGGCGATGAGTCCGCCGATGGCAAGGCATTGGAGCACGATGCCAGCATTCCATGGGTCTGCCAGAGCACCGAGGATTTCATGGTTGAGCTTGATAAAGGCGTTTTGAAGGGCCGCGAAAAGGCCTTTGTCCAGTGAGAGCATAAAGGTGCCGGAGAGGATTCCTGTAAAAAGAGAGAGGACCACATTTTTGGTAAGAAAGGCCAGAACAATGGCCGCAAGTGGGGGCACAAGGGTGAAAAAAGTGAACCGTTCGGCATGGCGTGCTGCCTCTTGGCCAGCAAATAAAAGGGTGGGAAGAAGAAAAGATAGAGCCACGAAAGAAAGAGTTAACATTGTTCTGCGTGAAGGTCGCATGAAGATTCTCCTCAAGGGTTAAGCCCCATCAGGCCGTTGGTTTGCAAAGTGTGTTGGATTGCGTAAGGCCGTGTTTCTAAGGAAAAAAGCAGGAAAATCGGTGGAAATCAAGAGAAAAGTAGTCAAGCACGTTTGGGTAGCGGGTCCTTGTAAGGGGTTCATTTATAAGGTATACTTGAAAATCAACGAAAGTTGATGTCACACCTTTTACCCTTCAGAGGCCGACCGCTTTCCCTCCTGGCTACTCGATTTTCCATCGTGCATGGTTTTTGGTTGCAATTCTGGTCTCTGGATTCTCCTTTGAAAAAATCGTTTATGGGGGTTTGTATGGGCGATGAATTAGCCATCCAAAAGTCTCGTATCACTCGAGCCATAGGGCTTCTTCCTGCAGAAATATCAGGGTTTTTTGCCATGCTGGATCGTCGTCAAGATTACAAGGGCAACCCCGATGGCGGCATTCCTCCCATGACCTATTTCACCAACCGAAAACGGGTTCCAAGAGGGATGCTGAAAGCGATTTCCGGTTGGTTTATGGGCCATGACCTTATGAAGGAGAGTCGGCCAGACTGGGGGGAGTACTATGCGATTGTGAAAGACGTGCAAGGGGGGGAGATGCGCGTTTCCATGAAAATATGTGAAGAGGAGGAGAGCGTTTCAGGTGTTGAAATTGACGTTGATGTGGAGATTATCCATAGCCTCGATGACGATCCTGCGATACGAGAAATGTAAAAGGGTACTTAATGAAGGGACCGAGTAGTTTGAGTTTTTGGGTTTGGATTTGAGCGATATTTTCTTGATACATGGGTGAAATCAGTTTATGAAAAAAGGTTGATATTAAAAAAAATTAGGTCGCATGGCGCGGCTGGAACGTGTTGGGGCCAGTAGGGCCGCCAGGTGAGTGAACCCAAGGGGGAAGGAGGTTTCACAATGGCCATGAAAAAGGGAGAAGCAGCACAGGGGATTCCAGGACGTCGCCATCGGCTTGGCGAATTGATGATTGAATATGGCTACATCAATGAAGATCAGCTGGAGACGGCATTGAAACGCCAGATGCACGATGGGGGACAGCTGGGATCGATTCTTATTGATATGGGGTATATCGGGGTAGACGATCTTTTAAAATTTCTGGCCAAGCATTTTGAGGTGAAGCCGGTCAATCTTTTTAGTATCAATATCTCACAGCATATTTTGGATCTGATGCCTGTGGAGAAGATGAAATCTCTCAGGGTACTTCCCATTCGCTTAGAGGGCCATGAACTGGTTCTGGCCATGGCCGCACCTCAAGATTTTGTGACGATCAATGATCTGGGGTTCTCTTTGGGCATGAAGATTAAGCCAGTTGTGACCCCCAGCTTTATGATGGATGCGGCGCTGCAGTCTCTGGCCGGAGGATACGGTGATGGTCTTTCCGGAGAGGTGATTCGAAGAACAGCTGAAGCGTTGAGCCTGCGTATTGAAAAAGCCCCCAAACTTAAAAGCCTTTTGGAAGAGATGGTAAAGCAAGGGGCCAGCGATATGTTTCTTTCGGTAGGAGCCCCCCCCTCACTTAAATTGAGCAACCGCCTCAAAAGAATGCCCATGGGGGTTCTTTCTCCTGGAGACTGTGAAAAGTATGCTCGAGAGCTTTTAAGCGATACCCAGTGGCGCATGTTTCATAAGTGCCACGACATGGAGATGGCTTTAAACGTCAAAGATGTGGGACGATTTCGTATCGCTTTTTATAAACAGAGAAATACCGTTTCCATTGCCCTTCGTTCGCTTCCTGAAGTGCTTCCCTCCATGGAGGCCCTTGGCCTTCCCGATTGGGTTCACGAATACGCCCTGAAGCCCCAGGGCCTGATTATGGTTTGTGGACCAGCAGGGCATGGAAAATCGACAACCCTGGCCAAAATGGTCGATATTATTAACGACAATCGACGTTGCAATATTATCACCTTGGAAGATCCTGTGGAGTACCTTCACAAACACAAGAAGAGCAATGTGAATCAGCGTGAAGTGGGCCGGGACTGCGAGTCGTTTAACGAAGGGCTTAGGGGGATTTTTCGCCAGTCTCCGGATGTGATTGTCATAGGGGAGATGCGAGATAAAGAGAGTTTTGAAATCGCCCTTCGAGCAGCCCATACCGGCCATCTGGTGATCAGCACGGTCCACGCTGAAAACTCAACGGGAATTATTGAGCATATTATCAATATGTTTCCAGATCATCAGCACTCTTTGGTGCGAAATCTTCTGGCCGAGTCTCTTCTCTGTACCATTGCCCAGCGTTTGCTGCCACGAAAAGGGGGCAAAGGGCTGGTTCTGGCCATTGAGAAGTTTATCAACAGCTACCGCATGAAAAATTTGATTCGTGAGGAAAAATCCCACATGATTCGAACCCAGATGCAGACCGCTTCAGATGAGTATTACCCTCTGGATTTTTCACTGGCTCAGCTTTACGCCAAAGGGCTGGTGACCTACGAAAATGCTGCGCGTTATATGGAGAATTTGAGCACCCTCCAAAACGCAGCTGCCTCCAACGACTTTCTCGCGGTTCGTGAAGGGTGATTTTCGCGGATTCGGGAACGCGTACACCATCCATCTCTTTTCCAAATATGCCCGCCTTGAGTTAAACGGGCGGGCCATCTTCATACCCCCGCAGAGGAGGGCTTAAAGCGCCTCTTTGGCGGGAATCTTCTGCACAGCCATCCATGAGATACCGGCCATGACAGCTCCAGCGTAAAACGGAATACGATAATCCACCATCCAGAGAAGCCCGCCAATGACCGGGAGAACCACAGCCGCGATGTGGTTGATGGTGAATCCTGCCGCCATGCTTGGTGCAATATCTTGCGGGGCTGCTACCTTTTGAAAGTAGGTTTTGATGGCCATGGCAAAGTTGAAGAAGACGTGGTCGAGAATGTAAAGCAGAGCAACCACCAAGCGTGAATCTGTAAAAGCGTAAGCCAGAAAAATGACAATAAGACTGGCGTACTCTATGGAGAGAATGCGCCGTTCTCCAAATCGGACAATGGCTCTTCCGATGAGGGGGCTGATGAAGAAGTTGACGGCGTTGTTGAAGAGGAAAAGGAGGGCAACCTCCTGAACGGAAAAGTGGAATCTTTTCACCAGAAGGAAAACAGAAAAAGCGATGAAAATCTGTCTTCGGGCACCGGCCATAAAGGTGAGGAAGTAAAAAAGTCCGTAGCGTTTTCGAAAGACAGGACGCTTGTGCTGTGCCGGTGCCAAGGGGTCCGTGGGGTTTTTCTTAAGGGAGATAAGACCGGTGGCCAGAATGAGAAGGCCGCTGGCCGTGTAGAGCTCTTCGTAAGAGAGAAGAGGAGCTGCCGCAAAAAAGAGGATTCCAGAGACAATACTGGCGGCTGCTCCATAGCTCCTCAGCTTCCCCAGAACCACCGGGGCCGTTGCATGGTCAAAGTACTGAAGGGTCAGGGATTGGTTGACGGTTTCAAAGTAGTGAAACCCAAAGCTCATCACAAGGGTGGTCATAAGGAGTCCTTGGAAACTGGGAAACCATCCCGTGGCAGCCACTCCCATGCCCAGAATTACAACCGACCAGGAGGCGATTCGGTGCTCTTTAAGGATCAGGGTAACATAGACGACGAGAAGGGCCAAAAAGCCAGGAATCTCTCGGACAGACTGGATGGTGCCCACATGACTCCCATCAAGGGCCAATGTTCCCACAGCAAAGTTGTCAAAAAGAATGCGCCAGGCTTGAAGTCCGAACGTGGCACATAGGGTCAGGGTAAGAAGAAACCGGTACATGGGGCGGTTTGCTGGAGTGAGGTCGAGGGTGTTCATGGGGCAAAGACTCCGTAGAAGTCACCGTATGGCGATATCAAACCTAAAAAGTGCATGGGGTGTTGAGATTCAGTGAGGAACCATCGCGGTTACGGGTGGCGGGCCCCTGTAAATCAGGCGAAGGAACAATTGGCCTTAAACGGGCTGAATGACTATGACACAGGCGAGGCGTTCTCACAAGTCCGGAGGGTAGACCGGCAATAGAGCGCGGCTACAGGGAGGTGCAATGGGTAGACTGCAGCCTTTTCGAGTTCATGAAATAGAGGATGTTGAGGCCACGGGTGAGTTTCTTCTCAAAGAGGATATGGAGGATTTCAATAGAGACTTTTCCGTATGGCAGCGGCTGCCGGAGTCGGTCTTGAAAATAGCACTGCAAAAACGCTTGGTGTTGGAGCGGAAGGTTCTTGAGAAGAGAGGGTTGTCCTCCAATGAGACGATCCATGAGTTGGTGGATGCCGGTATGCGCCTTATGGGGTTGGCCCGGTTTTACTATCGTCACTCCGAACATTACAAAGAGTTGATCCATGAACTCTACCCTGTTCAGTTTCCTTGGTAGGCTCCCTGAAAGGGAATAAATATTGACAAAAAAGAGGGTTTTGGCTATATTTCCTATAATTACGGTGCGATAATGAATTGCTGGTGCCGCGAGAAAGGATAAACCATGAACAGATCATTTGGGTTGGGTGGTGTCTTGTTTCTGGCCGGGGGGCTGCTTTTTATTTTAAACTTGCTTTCCCAGTTGATGAAAGGCCAAGAGGATCGATTTCGGCTTACTCTTTTTCGCATCATGGGGGAAGAGCGTTTGGCGTGGGTCGGTGAGCTCTCTGAGGGCGTTGTAAAGTCCTCTTTGGACTACATTGTTACCATGCCTCTTTACGCCATCTTTTTCTTTTCTGGGCTCTTTCTTATTCTCCTCAGTGGTTTCCGAAGGTAATTTTCCTACCTCAACGTTATCCTACTTTTTAATCGCAACAGTCTGCTGAGACAGCAGAGCTTGTCAGTCATAGGTCCTCTTTGGCACAAGGTGCTTGATTTTACGCCGAAGCTTATCCTTTCAAAAAAAATCAGTAAATTTGGGGTTGTTAAAAATTTCCGAATCGTATAGTTCCCTGAGAACTGAATGCTTGTGTAGGTTTATAGGATCCTGATGAGGTATAAAATGGCTAAGCTGTTTTTTACTTAAGTGGTAAAAAATAGCTTGAAAGAGGCCGTCAAGTGAACGCGAAACAGTCACGCCCATGGGACAGGTATAAACAAAAGATCGTTAAGGGGTTTGTATTTTTAGCGATTGGTATTTCGGAGGTGGGTGTTGATGGAGGTGTTGCGTGTAAGGGGGCGAAAAGATTCCGGGCTGGCAAAATGGGCATCAAGTCCGTGGGGGCCCTTGTTGCAGTTTGCAGTTCAAGTCTGGGTGGGGCTCTCTTTGTTTCGTTTGGGGCTGTTGATCTGGAAATGGGATCGCTTGAAGGGCTTGGGTGATGCTGGATGGATTTTGCTTTATGGGCTTCGAATGGACACCATTGTCCTCTGCTATGTTTTGGCTGTACCTGTTTTGCTTGCGCCTCTTTTGAACGGGTTCTCTTTCACTCATAGCGTTTGGAAAAAATTTGCGGGCCTGTGGCTTTCGGCTACGTTTTTCTTTCTGTTTTTTATGGAGGCTGTCACCCCTTTTTTTATTGAAGAGTACGATACCCGCCCCAATCGCCTGTTTGTCGAATATATGGAATACCCACGGGAGGTGGGGGCCATGCTTTGGGGAGGCTATAAGGCGGAATTGTTTCTGGGAGGGCTGGTTGTTTTTTTTCTGCTTTGGTTTGCGCGGCGGGTGTTTCCAGCCCAAGTGGCTGTGGCCTCTTCATGGAGAATGAGCACTCGGCTGATTTGTCTTCCCATCATGGCGCTTCTTGTTTTTGCTGGAGCGCGTTCCAGTATGGGGAGACGGCCTGCCAATCCCAGCAACGTGGCTTTTACATCGGATCAGTTGGTCAACAGTCTTCCTCTCTCCTCGGGTTACTCCCTTGTTTACGCTATCTACCGTATGAAAGATGAGGCGGATGCATCCGAGCTTTATGGCAAGATGAATCCTGAGCGGGCTCTGTTTTTGGTGAGAGAGAGCGCATCCAAAGACCTCTCTTTGTTTCAAAATGCCAAAGTGCCCACGGCAAAACCCATTCTTCCCGTTTTGAAGCACTCGACCCTTTTAAATCTTGTGATTGTCATTGAAGAGAGCATGGGGGCAGAATTTGTTGGGCGCATGGGAGGGCTTCCCCTTACCCCCAACCTCGATCGCTTGGCCGAAGAGGGCCTTTTTTTCGACCAACTCTATGCCACAGGGACTCGGTCGGTGCGGGGGCTTGAAGCGATTCTTACGGGGTTTCTTCCGACCCCTGCGCGCAGTGTGGTGAAGTTGGGAAAAGCCCAGAGCGGCTTTTTTACCCTGGCCTCTTTTCTTAAGACCAAAGGGTACAAAACCCGTTTTGTGTACGGAGGGGCAGCAAATTTCGATAACATGAAGGGCTTTTTTCTGGGCAATGGCTTTGATGAGGTGATTGAAGAAAAAGATTTTTCAGAATACCGATTCAAAGGCTCCTGGGGCGTGAGCGATGAAGATCTTTTTGCAAAGGCAGACGCCCTTTTGGATGCCGACGGAAAAAGCCCCAGCCTGACGGTGATTTTTACATCCAGTAACCACACTCCCTTTGAGTTTCCCGACAACGCAATTTCCCTTTATGAAGAACCCAAGGCCACGGTAAACAATGCTGTGAAGTATGCCGACTATGCGTTAGGCCGTTTTTTTGAGATGGCAAAAAAGAGCTCTTACTGGGAGCGAAGCCTTTTTCTCGTGGTAGCCGATCACAACTCACGGGTTTATGGAGATGCTTTGGTTCCCATTGAACGCTTTCGAATTCCCGCGCTTATTATTGGGCCGGGTGTGACCCCTGGGGTTTATGATCGGGTGGCAAGCCAAGTGGATCTGGCCCCGACCCTTCTCTCTGCTTTGGGGATGAAAGGGGAAACGCCCATGCTCGGACGAGATGTGATGAAAGTACACCCTGCCCTTAAAGGGCGGGCCATTATGCAATTTTATAAAAACCTGGCCTATATGGAAGAGGATAACGTGGTGGTGCTTCAGCCTGGAGGCAAGGCACTTCAGTTTCGGTATAGGGAAAAGAAGCTTGAGCCCACCTCGCTGACTCACCTTCTGGTCGAAAAGGCTTTGGCTCATGTTACCTGGGCTTCGAAAAGTTACAGGGAGAGGCTCTACACCCTTCCGTGAAGCCGTAGGGGCATGTCTTCGGAACACAAGATAAGATCTCGTCCTTTTTCCTTGGCTTGATAAAGGGCATCGTCAGCTTTTTTTATTAGGCTCTCTGGCCATTGGTTTACCGTGGGGATGGTAGAGGCCACCCCAATGCTTAGGGTGATGTAGGGGGCTGTGGGGGAGGCTGTGTGTTCGATGTGAAGGGACTCAATTCCAGATGCAATGCGCTGTGCAATGAAGTGGGCATTTTCAAGCTCTGTCTGCGGCAGAAGGACGACAAACTCTTCGCCTCCGTAGCGTGCGGTCGTGTCTCCGGCTCGTCCCACACTCTTTGAGATAACCGTTGCCACCTGTTTTAAGGTGGCATCTCCTTTTTGGTGGCCATAGTGGTCGTTGTATAGCTTGAAGTGGTCAATATCAATAAAGAGAAAGCCGAGCCACTCTCCATTACGGCAGGAGATTCGCCACTGTCTGGCATAGATGCGGTCAAAATGTTGGCGGTTGATTACCCCGGTGAGTCCATCGGTTCGAGACATGCGGGTCAGCTCTTCGTTTGCTTCCTTGAGTTTGTGTGTGTGAAGGGTCTGGAGCATTTCACGTAGGAAATCTCGTCGAGCCTCGGTTTCAAGTTGATAGGTTCCAAAAAGACTGATGGTTAAAGAGGCGAAGAGAACAAGGGCACTGTTGGGGCCGGATTCCGGTCCCATGGCGGGCATATGGGCAAGGCTGAGGCAGTAGACCAGAAGGATCATGCCAGATGAGATCATAGCTGTCTTGAGACGAATACGTGCGACAATGTTGCCAAAAATGGCGATGATAATGATGCCTGTATAATAGTGAGCGGCGTTGGGGTGGTGGCTTTGGGTCAGCAGATAGATGATCCCCAAAGAGGTGATGAGCATCAGGGCCAGTGCAAAGAGTTCGGTATGGCGCTGGAAGGGGCGCAGGTTGACAAGGAACATGGCCAAGGCAATGGCAGGGGTAACCCCAAACAACCTCAGGCGCCACGCCATACCAAAAATATCGGGGATCATGATGCGGTCGCCAAGAAAGAAAAAATTGTAAAAGAGGATGGCGACGATTCCCGAGAGCAAGTAGCGTTTTTGCCTTCGGTTGTTCTCTCGCGTTAAATAGTGCGTCTCTAAGGGCTGATCAAAGGCGAGTGGAAGGGCTCTTCGGTTTAGGTGGCATTTTAGAATCTCTTCAGCTTCCGGTGAGGGCAGGTCCATAACGACTCCTTTCCATGGCGGACAGACAAAGAGAGCAGCTCCGTGAGGTGGGGGGTAACGCTGCTTACGGGGGAGCTCACATGTTTACTGTGGGGAAAACAAAAAGAGGAGACAGCAGACTGCCTCCTCTTTTGATCCGGTATAAAGCGGTCGATTAACGCTTGGAGAACTGGAAGCGTGCTCGAGCACCTTTCTGACCGTACTTCTTACGCTCTTTAACGCGAGAGTCACGGGTGATGTAACCCGCACGCTTCAGTACAGCGCGAAGTTCAGGGTCAGCAATAAGAAGGGCTTTGGTGATGCCATGACGGATGGCACCGGCCTGTCCCATGATGCCGCCACCTTTGACTTTTACGTCAATGTCGTAGGCTTCAGTGGTCTCGGTGAGAGCCAGGGGAGAGGCGAGGAGAAGACGAGCTGTGGGATTGGGGAATGCCTCTTCCACAGGCTTGCCGTTTACAGTGATTTTACCGCTTCCAGGAGTAATCCAGGTGCGGGCGATGCCGTTCTTCCGTTTGCCGGTGGCGTAGAATACGTTCTCTTTTTCCATGAATATCCTCAGTATCTCTTAATTCGCTGTGGTGTTTGCCTTAAATGTCGAGGGCCTCGGGCTTCTGAGCTGCATGGGGGTGTTCTTCCCCTGCATAGACAAAGAGCTTCTTGTTGAGCTCACGTCCCAGGCGATTCTTGGGCAGCATGCCTTTCACGGCAAAACGAAGAAGATCTTCGGGGCGCTTCTCGAGAAGTTTTTCGGCAGTAATGGACTTGATGCCACCAACGTAACCGGTGTGACGGTAGTAGGACTTGTCCTTGAGCTTGTTTCCGGTAAGCTTGATCTTATCCGCGTTGATGATGATGATGGAGTCACCGCAATCAACGTGGGGAGTGTACATGGGATTGTGCTTACCACGAATGCGAGCCGCTACAACGGAAGCGAGTCGGCCAAGCACCTGATCCTTGGCATCGACCACATACCATTTCTGTGGATTGTCCGATTTCTTTGCGCTATAGGTATATTTTTTCAATGTTGTTTACTCCCGGTCGTATGATTGTACGCACCTTCGTACAAATAACTGAAATTAAATAATTGAATTCACCTGAATTGTCAAGTGGATTCTGAGCATATGGGCAGACGTGGTAAAGGCTTGCCGGAGGGTGTCATATCACGACCCACTGCTCTTGAAAAGAGGAGAGTGCAAAAAAGATGAAAAATGTGGAAGTGGAAGTGAAGTACCGGCTTGATGCCAGGGAGCCGGTAAGAAACAAGCTGATTGAAATGGGAGCCCAAAGCGCTGGGCGCCACTTTGAAGCCAATCTTCGCTATGATAATGCAGAAGGGCGTTTGACGCAAGCCCGCTGTCTTTTGCGACTTCGGAAAGATGAAAAGGTAAGGCTGACCCACAAATCCCCCCATGCCGACTCTGGCAAAGAGGGCTTTAAGATTCATAAAGAGTTGGAGGTGGAGGTGAGCGACTTTGAAACCACCGACGCCATTTTAAAAGCCTTGGGTTTTGAGCCGGTCCAGCGCTACGAAAAGTGGCGGGAGACTTTTTATTTTAACGGCTGTGAGGTTTGTCTGGATAGCCTCCCTTTTGGCGAATTCATTGAAGTCGAAGGGGAAAAAGAGGCCATTGATCGCATCACTCATGATTTGAAACTTCCCACAAGCCACCGCATTGTGGCAAATTATTTGGCTCTTTTTGAGGCCATGAAGTCTGAGTATTGTCTGCTCTTTAATGATCTTACCTTTGATCATTTCAAAGGCATTTCAGAAGATTTTTCATCTTTTTTTGAGCGTTTCCAAAGCGAATCGTAAGCCAATCTCCAGCGGAGATGTCAAAATATTTGCTGGCGTCTCCGCCATTGACAGCCACTTCAAGGGTTTCCCTGCTGCCAAAAAGAACCAGGGGCTCTCCCATCTTTCCATCAGCATAGCACCTTAAAAGACCCTTTATTTTGTTTTGGCCAATTTCGACAACCATATCATCCAGGGATATCCCTGCGTAGGTCTTTGTAATGGTCTTACGGGAAAGGGGCGTGATGATGTTGCCAAAGCGATCCACTCGGGTCACCTGAACTCGAATGCCATTTTGCAGAAATTCAATGGGGGGCTCAGGTGCTTCTGTCAGATCGAAGAGGCTCACCTCAGGTCCCAGCGCGTCAATTTTTTCATGGATTACCAGGTGCGCTGCCAATGGTGAAAACAGATCCCTCCCGTGGAAGGTGGTGCTGCTCTTTTCGAGGGCAATGTCATCACGGGTGATGCGTACGAATCGAGCCCTTTTTGCCTTTTTGGTGATGGCGGGAAGAAGACCGTTGTCCGGGGCTACAAAGAGATGGCCGTCTGCCTCGGCTGCCACCATACCCCGACCAGACCCTACCCCTGGGTCCACTACAATGAGATGCACCGTTCCTTCAGGAAAATACCCATAAGCACCTGCCACCATCTCGGCCGCATCAAGGATGTTCTGAGGGGCAATGGCATGGCAGATGTCAATCACTCTGGCTTCTGGAGCGCGACATGCAAGCACCCCCTTCATCACACCCACATATTCGTCATTGAGTCCAAAATCCGTGGTCAATGTAATGATTTTCATAACATCTCCGATGTCTCTTTATTTTATGAGACACTGCTCCATGGCTCGTATCTCGTCATGTCCTCTTCGCAGGCGTATACCATTGAAAAAAGAAATAGCGTCTATGTTGGGTGATTATGAAGATGCTCATTTGCCCGCTTTTGAAAACAGAAGCGGGCAAACAAATGCGACGAGCCTTTGGCCCGGAGCATGTGTGAATCTGGCATGCTTTTAAGAGAAGAGGCTGCCTTGGGTTGGGTAGCCGAGGTGGCGGTAGGCTTCCTGGGAGACCTTTCGACCCGCAGAAGTGCGGGCGAGAAAGCCGATCTTCAGGAGATAGGGCTCCACCACATCCACCAGGGTGTCGGTCTCTTCCTGCAGGGTAGCGGAGATCGCTTCAATGCCCACCGGACCGCCTCGGTAGTAGTCGATGATGGTTTTCAGGAAAGACCGATCAAGGTTGGTGAGGCCTAGGGTATCGACACCTTCAAGCTTCAAGGCGCTCTCCACCACGGCGTCTGTGAGGACACCGTCGGCGCGCACTTCGGCATAGTCCCTAACCCGTTTTAAAAGGCGGTTTAAAATGCGGGGGGTACCGCGCGACCGCATGGCAAGGGTTTTGGCCCCTTCTGGTGTAAGCGGGGTATTGAGAAGGGCCGCCGAGCGCCGAGCAATTTTGATAAGGCTCTCGGTGTCATAGAAGTCCAGGGTTCGAAACATACCAAAGCGATCCCGCAAGGGTGCCGAGAGCAGGCCGATGCGTGTGGTGGCTCCGATCAGAATAAACCGATTGAGCCGGAACCTGTGGCTTCGGGCGTGAACCCCTTTGTCAAAGACGATGTCGATGGCAAAATCTTCCATGGCCGAGTAGAGGAACTCTTCTACCGCCTTGGGCGTTCTGTGGATCTCGTCGATGAAGAGGATATCCCCTTGATTGAGGTTGGTGAGAAGTCCAACGAGGTCCCCCCCTTTTTCGAGGGCAGGCCCGCTGGTGATGGTGAGCTCACCTCCCATCTCATTGGCGATGATATGGGCCAGGGTGGTTTTGCCAAGGCCCGGAGGTCCGTGAAAGAGGACGTGTTCAATGGGCTCCTCTCGTTTTTTTGCCGCTTCGATGGCGATTTGAAGGGTCTCTACCGTCTCTTGCTGGCCCACGTATTCGTCAAAACTTTCGGGACGAAGTGAAAAGAAGGTCTCCTCCTCTTCGGTTCCGAGGGATTTTCCTGTGGTGACCGGTGCCGGATTTTTGGAAGAGTATGAAAAAATATCATCGCTCATGGTCAATTCGGGTCTCCTAAAGCCGCTTATTGTGCTGGCTTTTTGTACACTTCGTCGAGCAGGGCTTCGGGGCCACCAATTTCCGGGTTTCGAGCCATGGCGGCTGCCACCAGCTCTCGAGCGTCGCTGGCTCTGTGGCCCAGTTGATGGGTGAGAACATCAATCACCTGGTCCACAAAAGGAGCTTCGGGTGGTTTGGGGGTGCTGCCGGAGCTGACCGCTTCTAAGGCAAATCGTGCGGTTTTTCCCTCCAGGGTGGCGATGATTTTTTGGGCGGTTCGTTTTCCGATACCGGGCAGTTTGACGAGGGTTTTTAGATCGCCCCCTTCGATGGCCCCGGCAATCTCTTCAATGGGCATGCCCATGGCTTTAACCGCTTTCATGGGGCCGATATCTTCTACGGAAATAAAGAGTTGGAAGAACTCCTTCTCCTCTTCGGTATGAAAGCCGATAAGGGTGGGTTTGGGCTGGCGCTCGGTTTGGTGATAGTAGATGGAAAAAGAGAGCTCCTCTCCGGCATCGCAGGAGGCGAGGGATGCCATTACTGAAGCTGGGAGCAGCACTTCGTATCCAATGCCTCCCACGAGAAGCAGAATTTTTTCGTCCTCTTTTTTCAGCAGGCGTCCCTGCAGGTAGCCGATCATATGGGCAGTTCACTCCGTTTGGTATGGTGTCTGAATAGACCGATCAAAGCCAGGGCCAATGCGTCTGAGGCGTGGTCTGGTTTGATGGGTTCGGGGTGGCGCAGGAACTCTCGAACAGAGCGTTCTAGCTGGGCCTTGGAGGCGTTGCCGTTCCCCGAAAGGATTTTCTTTGCTTCCCTTACCGGCACCTCTTTGACAGGGATACCAGCGTTGGCACCGGCCAGAAGGATAACCCCAATCACCTTTCCCAGGATGATTCCCGATTTGGGGTAGCGATCGAGAGAAAACGCCTCTTCCACCACCAGAAGATCGGGCCGCGTTTTTTCGATGGTGCGGGTGATGCGTTCGTGGATGAGCTCAAGTCGCGCAGGCTGGCCCATGGTGGTGGGGGTTCGTACGTGACCGTAGGCGTAGTCATTCACCTTAAGGGCTGCTCCACTTACCACACCAATACCGGTTTCAGCAAGGCCAGGGTCTACGCCCATGACGGTGATCATGATGTAAAGAATTCCGAATTAGAGATCATATTTTTTTCGAGCGATGCTGGCTTCAGCGGAGTCGGGGAACTTTCGAACCAGCTCGTTTAATATCAAAATGGCGTTGTCTTTTTCGCCTAAAGATTGAAAGGCAAGGCCCTGTTTGAGGTAGGCCGCAGGCACTTTGTTGCCTTTGGGGTACTCCTCAATAACCTTTTGATACTCCAGAATTGCTTTTTGGTACCACTTTTGTTTGTAGTAGACCTCTCCAATCCAGAATTGGGCATTGTCCGCCATGTCGGATTTGGGGTGTTTTTTGACAACCTTTTCAAAGGCTCTGCGAGCCGCATCCAGGTCTCCGGCGTCGAAGATTTTTTTGGCGGCATTGTAGCTGGCCTGGGCCGTGGAAGCGACTGGCTGAGGTTCTTTTTGTGACGGGGATGCTTCGTAGCCGGTGTAGCTTTCAAGGTTGGCCAGGCGTTTGGAGAGGTCGGCGATGCGGGCTTTTATCTCATCTGTGGCACGCATCATGGCTTCACGCTCTTTGGATTGTTTGCCTGCAAGGTGGTTGCTCTCTTCAAGGGTGCCTCGAAGACGATGGATCTCCTCTTCAAGGAGATCAAAGCGGTTGTCCAGACGAGCCCCTTTTTTGGTGGCATTCTGTTTCAACTCTTTGGAGACCGATTGGCTTTTTAGCAGCTCATCTTCTAGAAGGGTGATGCGGCCCTGTAAGGCGATATAGTCCTTTTGTAGGGCGCAACCGGAAAGGATCAGCAAGCCCAGCAGGCATGACAGCAATTTAAATTTCATGGCGTGGCTCTCCCGTGGGTTAAAAAAAAGAAGACCGAAGGGCGACAGGCGCCCTTCGGTTCTTTTGGTCTTCTCAAGCTTAAGGCAAAGGCGGCAGAAGCGGCCTTTTTAAACGGCTGAAATTAGCGGATTACGAAGCTGGCGCGACGGTTTTTGGCCCAGGCGGCTTCGGTCTGAGCCATGTCGATGGGACGCTCTTCGCCGTAGCTGACGGTGACGATGCGGTCTGCTGAGACGCCGAGGCTTTCAAGGAATGCTTTGACACGTGCAGCGCGTCGGTCGCCCAGGGCAAGGTTGTAGTCGGTGGTGCCGCGGTCGTCGCAGTGGCCCTCAATGGTGATGCGAACGCCAGGGTTGCTGTTGAGCCACTCGGCCTTTTTCTCCAAGGATGTGACTTCAGAATCTTGGATGGCAGAGCTGTCGTAGTTGAAGAGGATGGCGGTGTTCTCAAAGTCGGCACGAGCCTCGGCACGGGCTGCAGCCTCTTTTTTCATAAGCTCCTCTTCCGAGACACGAGCGGCCTCTTCAGGGTTTACCGCGCCTTCGTGGTCGGCGGGCTGGGTTACGGCAGGGGCAGCGTCTCCAGCGGTAGGATCGGTCTCCATGGGTTTCTTTGCGCACGATACCGCCACCATCATGGTAAGCAGTACGATCAAGATCGCTGATTTTCCTGTCCAGGTCTTTCCCATCATTCCTCCTCGTCAACACGTTTCATTGTTTTAAATTGGGCGACCACACTGGGGCGGTCTGTTCACCAGGCAGTGTCGCCAGCTGTCGCTGATCGGTGCCATAGGCGTTCATCACATACAGGGCGTTTTTTCCGCTTCGATTTGAGGAAAAAACGATGAGGTTTCCATCCGGAGACCAGGAGGGGGTTTCATTATCTCCTGAGTCAAAGGTGAGTTGCCTTATTTTTCCTTCCCGAATGTCGATAACATAAATGTCGAAATGCCCGTTGTGGGAACCGGCATAGGCGATGCGGTCTCCCGAAGGCGACCAGGCTGGGCTGGTGTTGTATCGTCCGTCAAAGGTCAGGCGTTCGGTACGGCCACTGCGGAGATTTTTGATGTAGATTTGAGGCGTCCCCGAACGTTTGGATACAAAGGCTATCTGGTCTCCTGAAGGTGAGAAAACAGGGGAAACATCGATGCCCCATTTGCTCCACTTTCTCGTTAACCTTTTACGTATTTTGCCCTTTTGGGTCAACAGATAAATCGCCTGATCTCCTTTAATTGTCAATGATGCAGCCAGGTTTTTTCCGTTGGGAGACCAACTGGGCGTGATGTTTGTTGTGCCTTTTGAGGTGAGGCGATTGCGTTTGGCACCGGGCCACGCCCCTTGGGTGAAAACATCGGGTTTTCCATGAACATAGGATGTGTAGGCCAATTTTTTCCCATCGGGCGACCAAGAAGGCGTTAGGGTGATGGCATTGTTTGCAGAGACTTTGACAGGTTTGTGGGCGTCAAAGTCACAGACATAGACCTCCTTAACACCGCTGGCATTGGAGATAAAAGCAATGCGGCTTGAAAAACAGCTGCGTTTTCCCGAATAGGTGAGCATGATTTTATCCGCCAGGCGGAGAATCATGGGGCGTAGGTTGGAGATGGTGGTTCGGTAGCGCACGCCAAAAAGGCTTTTGGCTCTGAAAATATCATAAAAGTGGAACTCCCCCACGATGGACTGGCCAGAGATGGCCAAACTGCCTGTGATGAGAAGTTCAGAGCCGGTAGATCGCCATCGGTCAAAGTGGATGCTGGATTCATCAATGCCCGTACGGGAGGGGGTCTCCAGAAAGGCATCCGGGTTTACCATGCGGAAATAACCGGTAAAAAGAAGAGTGCGCTCCAAAAGGTCTCTGGCTTCTGTTGCAAGGAGTGCCGCTTTTGGGCTTGGCCCTAAAGCGGCAAAGTTGGGAAGGGCAAAGGGTGTTTTGTTTTTAAAGGGGTTTGAAATTTCAAGAATGGTGGGGTTTTGGGCCCATGCAGGATTTTTTGCCCCCAGAAGCATGAGAGTTACAAGGAAAAAAGTCAGGAAAAGGCGGTTCACTCGGGTCATGGGGGCTCCTACAGTTGCAGGTCGGTCTCATTGAAGATGATCACAATGGGCATCATGCGCTTTTTGATTCCAGCGGGAAAAGGGGGCAGCGGGGACGACTTTAAAACAGCACTGAGGGCAGAACGGTCAAAGTTGGCATTGCCCGATCTTACGGCCATCCACGGCTCTCTAATGGAGCCGTCGGTCAAAATGGTAAAGCCTACCTCGGCCCGAAGGGGATTCTTTAGTGACGGCCGGGGCGGAAAGGCCCAGTTGCTGCGAATGATCACTCGAACAGATTGGTGGTATCTTTCAAGAATAGAGATTTGTCCGGCGCTTTTTTTGCCT
>JAKSCC010000111.1 GCA_022360815.1 Desulfobacterales bacterium | reverse complement strand
GGCCAGATCATGAAAAAAGGACTTGCCCTTATTACCAAAGAAGAGCGTGAAACCCTCTACAAAAAGTGGGTCAAGCTGGAGCAGACTCCCTTTTATCGAAACCCCACCTTCTGGACCGTGGTTATCTCCATGCTCATTCTCGTGATTGTGGTCATGGCTGCGGTTATTGCCATCAACCGGGCTCTAAAACGACAGGTGGACCAGCGAACCGAAGAGTTGAGGTTCAATGAAAAAAGGCTGGAAGCCCTGCTTCGTCTCAACCAGATGACCAATGCCTCTTTAAATGAGATCATGGCCTTTGCGCTTCAAGAGGCTGTAAAACTAACACGTAGCCGCTTCGGCTACCTTGCCTTTGCCGACAACACAGGCTGGCTCTTTACCCTGGATTCCATCTACCCCACCATCGCCGGTCAAGGGTGGACCGCCCAAAAAACACCATACGGATTTCCCGAAGAGTATCGCGGTTTTTGGGGAGAGGCATACGCCACCAAAGAGCCCGTGGTGGCCAACCACTATGCCGACAGCAACCCCACCATGAATGGGGTGCCCGACACTCTGGGACCTATCTTTCGCTACATGAATATTCCTGTGGTTCGGCTGGGCGAGGTGGTGGTTATTGCTGGAGTCGGAAACAAGCCGGTACCTTATGATGATGCAGACCTTCGGCAGGTAACCCTTCTTATGGCGGGAATGTGGCGCATGGTGCAGCGTCGCCGTGCCGAAGAGGCTTTGAAGATGAGTGAAAAACGATTTCGTGATCTGGTGGAGAGCTCACTGACGGGAATCTCCATCATTCAAGAGGGGCAGGTCATTTTTAGAAACCCTGAACAGCAGCGTATGGTAGGGCTCCTCTCTCCCTTGCAAAGCGGAGGCTACAATTGTATCCACCCCGATGATGTGAAGGGAGTAAGGCAATTTTATGATGGGGTATTAAAAAGAGAGCCCGATCTCAACGAATGCGAGTTCCGATTTGCCTCTGAAGCCGAAACCTACACCGATGACCGGCACACCTGGGTCGTATGCCGGGCCCACCCCATTGAGTACCAAGGCAAACCCTCCGTGCTTATCAACAGTATGGATATCACCCGGACCAAAGAGCTGGAGAGACTTTTAACTGTTCAGGACAAAATGGCCTCTTTGGGGCTGGTCTCTGCCGGGATCGCCCATGAGATTCGAAACCCCCTTTCCGGCATCAATATCTATATGAGTGCCTTAGAAAAAAAGATCAGATCCGGATCTCCCATGGATGATGTGGAGCCTCTGATTCGCCAGATTCAATCGGCCTCAGGTAAAATTGAGTCGGTGATTCGGCGCGTCATGAACTTCTCCAAGCCGTGTGAGCCGCGCATGATAAAAACCCGCTTTAACAAGCCAGTGCGTGAGGCCCTGAAGCTATGCCGAACCACCCTCTCCAAGAGCCATGTTCAAGTGGAGCATCATCTGGCACCGGATCTTCCCTTCTGCCAGGCAGAGCCGCAACTTATAGAAGAGGTGGTCCTAAACCTTGTAACCAACTCGGCGGCGGCCCTGGAGGGGTGGCCCAAAGAAAAGCGTATTGAGGTAAGCACCTCCTTTGATGGAGAAGAGACCCTGACTCTGGTGGTTGCAGATACCGGACCCGGTGTACCGCGGGATGTGAGGCATCGCATTTTTGAGCCCTTTTTTACCACCAAAAGAAACAGCACAGGTATCGGCCTCTCTTTATGCCACCGCATTGTCACAGACCATGGTGGAACGATCCGCGTGGAAGACGGCCCCGAAGGTGGGGCACGGTTTGTGATGACACTTCCGGCGCTGATGACCTACGAAAATCCATTGGAATCCCTTGAAATATAAGGACACGATAAGATGACAACAATCAACTACACACTCCATGTGGTGGATGATGAGGAGACCATTCGCGAAGGGATTGCCCTTGCCCTCTCCGATCGGTACCACGTCAACACCTTTCCCGATGCCGAAAGTGCGGTTAAGGCCATTGCTGATGCCCCACCGGATCTGATTCTAATGGACATCGGGCTTCCAGGCATGAATGGTATTGAAGCACTGGCCCGTATCAAAGCGCTTCACCCCCAAGTGCTGATAATCATGATCACCGCCTACGAAGATATCAACTCAGTCATCTCGTGCATGCGTATGGGTGCTTACGATTACATCATCAAACCCATCCACATGGAGGGCCTTGAAAACACCATCGAAAATGCCTTGGAGACCATTCGCCTGAGAAAAGAGGTTCGAGCCCTTCAGGAGAAACAGCTCACCGAAAACACCCCCTGCTTCATTGGGGAGAGCAACGCCATTCACGATGTCATGGATTTTATCTCCATGGTGGCAAAAAGCCCGGACACCCCTGTTCTGATTCTTGGAGAAACCGGCACTGGAAAAGAGCTGATCGCCAGCACCATTCACTACCGAAGTCCCAATTTTAAAGGGCCTTTTGTAACGGTAAACTGCGCGGCCATCCATAAAGAACTGATCGAAAGCGAGCTCTTCGGCTACGAAAAAGGAGCCTTCAGCGGAGCAAACCCCACGGGCAAAACTGGCCTGATTGAGGCCGCCGAAGGGGGGACCCTGTTTCTGGACGAAGTGGGAGACATGAGCCTGGCCACCCAAGCAAAGCTGCTTCGCTTTCTGGAAGAGGGAGAGTTCTACAAGGTGGGAAGCACCGTCAAGCAAAAGGTGAAAACCCGTATTGTTTCGGCCACCAATCGGGATCTCGACAAAATGATTATGGAAGAGACCTTTCGAAAAGATCTCTTTTTCAGGCTTGGCGTGATTAAGATCAACGTCCCCTCTCTCAATGAAAGACGGGAGGATACCCTGGTTTTGGCCCGTTATTTTATGCAGCTCTTTGCCGAAAAATTTGAAAAAGAGATCATCGGGCTCACCAAAGAGGCAGAGGAGCGTCTGATGATCTATAGCTGGAGCGGAAACGTTCGCGAGCTAAGAAATATGATGGAAAGGGGCGTCCTTACGGCTCGAAGTGAACGCCTCACCGTAGAAGACATGGGCCTTGAAGATGTACGGCGCGGCGAAGTGATGGAAGAGGGCAGCACCGGTTTTGCACCACTTCCCCCCACAGGTATTGATATTCAAGAGGTGAGAGCGGCCATGGAGAGCTTTTACTTTAAAGAGGCGCTGCGTCTGGCCAAAGGCAATGAATCCAAAGCGGCCCGCCTTTTAAACCTAAACCATCACACATTTCGCTATCAGAAAAAAAAGATCCTTCCTGATGACTGACTTCCGCAAAAGGTTACCGGAAGTCTTGTTCCTTAATCAAGGCAGAGTTTTCAGTCTTTCATAAGCCCTGCCTTTATACTCCATAAGAGATATTTGTAAAATTTTTATTGGTATATTTTCTAAAGTTTCGAAAAATTAATAAAGAGAATTTTAGAAACCCTACCCACAAAATACCACGAATATAAAATAGGTTCTCTCACCCCTTTTTATCCTATAACTTCGAAAAAATAACGCTTACATACATTTCTATACGACTCACTTTTATCTCCCCACCGAATTTGCTATTTATGTGGCATATTCCATGCAAAATAGAAAATAAATTAAGTAAATCTTCACACCTCATTTAACCGATGAGGCGTGAAGGCTTTCGACCCGACAATGCACGAAAGGTTCTTTTGACGTGAGTTGTTACCATGCTGTCGGGACACATGCCGAAGAGCTAAAAGAGGTTTTTTAAGCGTCTGTTTTAAGGATGAAGGGGTTCTTCCTTTGGGTGCTTGACAAACTGCTAGTCGGCAGAGATGAAGAGGTAAAAGCAATGGGCCGCCTGTTTCCTGCTGTTTTTGTCCTCTTCTGATCTCCCGATGTTCTCACATCTGATTTTTTTGTATGGGAGAGGCTACAAAGATGAGATTCGAAGAACCGCAGAAGTGCCGTATCAAAAGGTGGCTTGATTTTGCCTTTGTGCTGCGTGTTTTTCGTGCCACCCTGCTAAAGCCGAGCCCGATCTATAGAGCCAACCAAGTAAAAGATTACCTACAAAACAGCAAATGCCTGTGTGGTGGTGCACCATACAGGCATTTTTTGTAATCGCTCCTGAACGCATGCTCATTGGAGCCGAAGGGGGACCGCGGCAAGCCTGCAGCAGCAAGATGGCACCGCGAGCGGTCAGGCAGAATGTTCAACCACTAAAGGAGGATTGACATAGTGAGTCACCAAACGGACGATCAGATTAAAATAGAACCGGTCCTGTTTTTCTCGGCACTGGTTGTAACGCTCGTCACCTGTATCCCCATTGTGATGTTCCAAGACAAAGCCCTCACCGTCTTGACCAACATTCGAAAATTCTTCACCGGGCCTCTGGGCTGGACCTTTATGCTCTTTGCCGTG
>JAKSCC010000138.1 GCA_022360815.1 Desulfobacterales bacterium | reverse complement strand
TATGAGGGCGTGGTCGAACTTGAGCTTTTGGTGAGTGGAGAGGGCAAGGTGATCGAGGTAAGGCTTTTAAAATCCAGCGGCCGAAAGATTTTAGACAAAAGCGCCATCAAAGGTGTCCGACGGTGGCGGTATGAAGAAAGGCGCGGTGCCTCAGCCATGTGGATTACTCAGTCTTTAAGATTTAGCCTCTTAGACGAAGAGGAGAGGTTCTAAGACAGAGTTAAAACGGAGGGTTTAGTTTTAGGCGGATACGCTACGATGCCATGGGGAATTCGTAGCAGTCTTCGGAAAACGATCAATTGACGAGTCCATTGCCAAAGTGAGGGCCATGGCCGAACAGCAGGTTGTCTGGAGCAGGTGACTTCCTTCTGTTCGGTAGTGGGCGTTTTTGAAAAATGGTAAAGGCAAGACGAGTCGCTGATAGCCTGTCTGTTTTTGATCTATTTGAGCTTTTGGTTGGCTTTTCGAATAAAGTCCCGCACCAGGGCGGCGTCACCCGCACGAAGGCCTGCTCGTGACAAGAGGTTTCTGAATCGGGCGAGCCAGTGATCAGGGTTTTCGGGGTTGTGCAGATCAATAGCCATAAGGAGCTCTTGAAGGTCGTCATAGACCTTTGAGAGCTCTTTTTTATTGGCCCGTCGCAAAGGGGCAGAAGCAGGTGCCGGTCTTCTGGAGAGTTCATAGCAGAGAATCATCACCGACTGAGCCAGATTAATGGAAGAGAAATCCACCGTGGGGATGGTCACCAGAGCGTCGGCAAAGGTGAGCTCTTCGTTGGTGAGTCCCTTGTCTTCCGATCCAAACAAGATGGCGATGCGGTCGTCTTTGCCTAACTCTTGGGTTCGTTTCACAAAACTTTGCGGAGTGATCACCCCAAAGCGTTTTTTCCCTTTCCGAGTGGTGGTTGCTGCCACGTAGGTAAAAGGGGCCAGAGTTTCGGCAAGATTATCCCGTATTTTAAGATCATCGATAATGCGCGCCGCCTGATGGGTGGCGGTTTTGCGCATGCGTTCCTGGTCGGGGTCCTCAGGGTTTACCAAAATGAGGTCGGAGAAACCCATGTTCATCATGGCGCGGGCAGCAGAACCAATATTTTCGGGGTAACGGGGGCGCACCAAGATAATGGAGACTCTTGGGTTTTTCTGGGGCATACCTGCTTCAGGGGTGTTCGTTTGGGTATCTAAACGGGTCATTCTTTTTGCCTGATGTTAAACTTTGGTTTAGCCTCGCGCTCCGTTTTGATCCGTCCCAAAGGGAGGACCAAAACGAAACGCAGAACAATAAGAGAATTTTTTTGCGGAGTTTTTTTCAAAAAAAGTGACTCGCCGAAGCAAGCCAAAAGGCAAAATAATGAGGGGATCAGCCCATGATGTCAAGGGAGGAGAAGAAATAGGCAATTTCGGTTCTTGCGGTTTCTGGCGCATCGGATCCGTGGACCACGTTGCTCTCAATGGAGGAGGCAAAATCTTTTCGAATGGTGCCCTCGTCGGCCTCTTTGAAGTTGGTGGCACCCATGATTTTTCGGTTCAGTCCAATGGCACCTTCCCCTTCCAGGACCATCACCACCACCGGACCAGAGCACATGAAGTCAGTGAGGCTGTCAAAAAAAGGGCGCTCTTTGTGAACAGCATAAAATCCTTCGGCCTCTTTTTTGGTCAGTTGAAGCATGCGCATGGCCTTAACGGTGAGGCCCTGGGTTTCAAAACGTCTTATCACTTCACCAATGATATTCTGGCGGACGCCGTCGGGTTTGATAATGGATAGG
>JAKSCC010000001.1 GCA_022360815.1 Desulfobacterales bacterium | reverse complement strand
TTTTGGGTTGGGTGCTTCAACTCATTCGTAATGGTACCCACACCGGAACGTTAGCTTTTCGTGGTAATTGCCAGAAATGCCTACTTTGGTCCGTTTTTATAGGCGGTAGAAGAAAGAAGCAGAATTTATATAGCCTTTATATTTAGTGGTATAGGAATGCTCCTTGCAAATGTAAGAATTTTGGAAGATTTTATTCTAATCCGTAAGGAATATAGATTCCTTGCAAATTATTCGCGTATTTTTTGATAAAATGAACAGTAGTGCAGGCCCTTCCTTTTCCAGACCAGCTGTTCCATAGTTCTCTTCTGATCCTTTTCGCGTAGTTCCTTTCTGAGTCTTTTCTCGTTTCCCCGAGAACATATTCTGATAGTCGATTTGTTATTGTTAGCTCGAAGGCAGGCAGCTTTCCAATTTTATACGTAACTTGAGTAGGGCCCCTTTTTCAAGGTTGATACATCTGCGATCACCTCTAATACTTCCTGGATTTTATCTCTAAGTACCCATTGGTAATTCTGGTGAACTTACTTCTTTGATAACAATGGCTTTTTTTTGATTGGAGATGTTTTAAGCTCTTCGGAAAAAATAACGGCTTAATCTCGCCTCCCGATTTCGCCCCGCAGTGTAATTTGGTTTTTCAAGTGAGGCACCAACTATTCTGACACAGGGGGACATTATGATCCAAGAATCAAGAAACCATTTTATGGTGAAACAATATGTAGCCAGATTGATTCTTATTATGGCTGTAGCCATTATTGTACCGATTACCGGATGCGGTGAAAAGGGAAGTGAGCCTGATCCTGAAAATTCTGGCCAGGTTGGAGACCCTGCCTCTGGAGGAAAAACACCCTCAGATAAGACTTTTCGTGATGGGGTAGATATTAGAAATCTTCCTGGTGCATCAGTTATCGGTGACACGGCCACCATGACGGTCTACCTTGCCGATAAGTACGGTCGATATTCGGGACTTCCCGAAGGGCTTACGGTTCATGCGGCTTCTGAAAATGGGATCGCAACCAATACAAATGAAGCCGCTGTCGATAATGAAGGCAGGGTTAGTTTTACACTGCGCACTCAAGGGGAGCCCGATGATGTCGGTGCTGCCAGTTGGGTTAGTACTTTGGAGACAACTCTTAGAAATTATTCCTGGCCAGGGGGAAGCCCTTCTTGGAGTGGGTATCCCGGAAAGGGTGTCGTGAGTGTTCTCTATTACACCCGCGGTGAAGAAGAGTTTGTAGACGCCAATAATAATGGTCAAAAAGATTCAGGTGAAACTTTTATGGATACTCCTGTGGACCCCTTTGTGGATTCCAATTCAAACGGTACTTGGGATATCGGAGAAGAGTATGTGGATACAGACGGAAATGGAGCTTACACAAGTGTTAATGGAAGATGGGACAGCAATAAGATGATCTTTCGAAACACCAAAATGCTGGTCACTGGTTCTCCTCATCTCGGTCTATTCCCGGCCACTTTGAGTATTCCCTCTGGGGGCACAGCTGTATTTTTTGTGGTGGTGTGTGATGATAACTACAATCGTATCTCTTCTGGCTCGACAATTACTGTTACCGCAACGGATGGGTTGACGATTATTGGTGGGGAAGAGTCCGTTACTTTACCGACTACTGCTGCGACTGGAACCAGCGCAACATCTCAATTGGCTTTGATTCAAAATCAATTAACTCTCCAACATGCTACCGGTGGCACAGGAACTCCGAGCTTTACGGTGGCAATAACGTGGAAGAAAGGGGATGATACCGAAACAATAACGAGAAAATTTTCCCCTACGGTGACGCCGTAAGAGCCCGTGATCTGAATACGCGATGCGATCTCCTAAATTAGGTGACTTTTAGAATATATGTTTTTGTTAAGCACCCCCCTTGATATTAATAAAATAAGGGGGGTGTCTTTGTATGTAAGGTTTTTTATGAATGGGACTGCTTTTTATGTGCAATATACTTTACGCAAAATTACAACCGCCAGCCATTAAAGCGTATTTGCCTCGATATGAGCAGGAAAACGGGCTCTGTGATGTACCTGGAAAAAGTGCTGTCACGGTGGTCGCAGGCGCAGGCTACGGCAAAAGCGCTTTGGTGGCTGGAGCGCTGAAGAGATCGGGTCAGCCCTTTATCTGGTATCAGCTTGATGAGTTGGACAGTGATGCAAATGTTTTTGCCCACTATCTGCTCGCAGGGCTCTCTCTGATTTTTGGAGGCGGTGAGCTTCAAAGAGAAAAGGCGGATAGATGCGGCTGGCAGGAACGGGTACTTGATTTTTTGCGAAGGGTTGAGCGTTATGGGCGAGACCTTTTTCTTGTGTGTGATGATCTACATCGTGTTTCAGATAACTCAGATATTAAAACGCTTTTTCATTATCTTTTAAATCATTTGCCGGTCAACCTGCGCGTTGTTTTGATAAGCCGTGAAAGCATAACGCTTCCTCTCTCACGGTTTCGAGCCGAAGGACGGCTTATGGAGATATGTCAGGATGACCTCGCCTTTTCTCGAACGGAAATTTCACGCCTATTTAATGGCCTTTTTGGGTATAGCCTTACAAAAGATGAGATTGACTCTCTTTATTCGAAAAGTGGAGGTTGGGCCGCTGTTTTGATGCTGGTTCAATACACGCTTCACTCTCAAAAAAAAGATGATGAGAAAGACTTTAGTCTTCTTTCCGGATCTCAGGATTATATATTTTCCTATCTGAAAGAGAATGTCTTTGAATCCCTTTCTTTCGAGTTGCAGCTTTTTTTGATGAAGACATCGCTGCTCCCTTTTCTTACGGAAGAGCTTTGCAACGTTTTTCTCGATACAAAAAAATCCTTGAAATATCTTTTAGAGCTGGAGCAAAAGCACCTTTTCACTTTTTCTCAAGGGAAGAGAAAGGAGAGTTTCGGGTACCACCACCTCTGGCAGGCTTTTCTGCAAGAGCGCTTGAAAGGCGAACTCCCTGAGAAAGAGGTGCAAGGGCTTTACCGAAGGGCCGGCGAGATACTCCGTGCTCAGGCCCCGGGGCTCGCCCTTGAGTTGATGCTTCAGGCGGGTGCCTTTGAAGAGGCGCTCTTGATCTATTGCGATATTGAGGAGCGTTACTTGGTTGGGGGACGCCTTCAGTCCCTTCGTCAGTTGGTTGGTCTTTTCCCAAAAAGCTGGAGGGAAGAAACGCCGCGTCTTCTTCTTTCACAGGCCAGACTGGACTCTTGCCACGGCAAGCCCGAAAGAGCAATAAATCGTCTTTTCCAATCTTTGAAGCTCTACCAGAAAGAGGGGGATTTGAAAGGTGAGATGGCGTGTCTGTCCAACCTCGCCTTTCAGTACTATTACACCGGAAATGTGCGGGAAGCCAGAGCCTTTCTGGAGCAGGTGGTGGCCGATGATCAGTCGCCGACAACCACTCTTGCTATGGCCTGGACCTTTTTGATTCTTCTCTCTTCGATTCTGGGGGAGGTTGAGAGGGCCGAAGGCTTTGTTGACGAGGCATACGACGCCATAGATGGTCTCACCGGTGAGGCATCGGCATATGCTCGTCTTTTTATTGAGAGTGCCCGCTGCTTTTATCTTTATTGTGTTGGAAAGATAGATGCGTCTTCTGCGTTGGCGCACCATGTGATTGACGTCTCTGAGAAGCGCGCTCTTGATTTTTGCCTTCCCATCTCTTGGTATCAGTGCGCGGTAAATGCGTATTACAAGGGCGACTGGCAACAGGGGTTGATCTACGCAGAGAAAGGGGTCGAGTCGGCATCACGTATTCATCTTCAAGACAGTCAGGTGGGATGGCTTCATCACGCCCGCGCACAAAATCTATTGGCATTGGGCTCTCTGCAGGAGTCGCTTTCAGAGGTGAAGCTGGCTCAGGATATTTTTGGCGTACCGGGAAACAGGTGGGGGCTGGCAACGGCCTTTGTGCTGGAGTCACGGATACACAGTGTCAGCAAAGAGCCTGCTTACGCTTGGCAGAGTCTTGAGAAAGCCGTGAAAGCGGTAGAACCCGTGGAGCTCCCTGTCACAGAGGGGCTTCTCGCCCTTGAGAAGGCGCACCTTCTGTTTCTGGACTCCAAGTTGGAAGAGGCTCTGGTCTCCACTCAGAGGGGACGGGCTCTTGTTTCACGTCTTCCGTTGCATGAAATGGAGGCCTGCTTGCTTGAGTTTCGGTGCTTTTTGGCCCTTGAAGAGGTGGAGAATGCCGAGCTTTCGCTTGAAAAAGCCGTGGAACTTGGCGAAACAACAGGGTATGTCTGGCCTTTTTTTCGTTTCGAGAATGAGATTTTGGAGTGCCTGGTGGAGGCCAGTCGAGCTGGGTTAAAACCTTGGGCTTTCACGATGTTTAATATTTTGGGAGAGTCAGCCCAGGAAAAGCTTCGCATGGGAGCGTGGGGAGAGCGGGCAGGAGTCGTTGCCGAAATATTAAGAGCCCTTCCTGCTGCTTTGCCGCCCCATCTTCATGTTTCGCTCCTTGGCTCTTTTGAGCTTTGTGTGGGGCGGCGCACCATAGCCATGGAAGCATGGAAAAACAGCAAGGCATTGATGCTTTTTAAGATTCTTGTGGTGAAGAGACCTCTGGGCTTTCTTTCAAAAGAGTGTCTTTGCGAGCTGCTTTGGCCAGATGAAGACCCCGCTCTGACAGGCAAGCGGTTCAATGTGGCCATGAGTTTTATTCGATCACTTTTAGAGCCTTTTGAACGAGATGGCAGGGGCCATTCATCCTATGTGCTTCGCAAAGGCGATGGGTATCGGCTCGATGTGGGGCCGTGCGGCTTTGTTGATGTGGAGCGTTTTCGCCTTCTGGCAGGTGCCGCAGCCACCACCGATGATCTTGAAGAGGCTCTCTCATTGTGGCGAGGCTCTCTTTTGGCGGAAGACCCTTATGAGTCCTGGTGTGAGGAGGAGAGAGAGGCTCTCTCCTCCCTCTGTCTGGATGTGCTGGAGCGTCTGATTGAGTATGAGGCGAAAAGGGATTTGAAGAAAGCCATCACCTACTGCCACTCCAGCCTTGCCATGGATCCTTTTGCCGAGCCCGTGTATCGGCATCTTATGAGTATCTACTGGCAGCTGGGGCACACCCCTAAAGTGAAGCGGACCTATGAACTCTGCTGTCGCCGTATGAGGGAGCTGAATTGTCCCCTTCATCAGAAAACAAAGGGTCTTTATGATGAACTTATGGGATATTTTTCGGGCGCCTCATAGGCTCCCACAAGGGCTGATATAGGAAATACATGGAGAGACGGTTCATGGCATTTACTCTTCGTTAACTTGTCATTAACCCTTTGCATGTATCTCTCTTCTTTCGTGTGACAAACATCTGTTGATGCCAAATGAAAGGAGAGGCGTATGTTGGAGTTGGCACTTAAGGGAGGGCGAAGCTACTGGGCGTGGGTGGCTGGGCTATTGGGCCTTATCGTGCTTGGGCTTGTCTGTTACAGCAGGCAATGGGAGCTGGGCCTTGTGGTGACAGGCCAGAGCAGAGATGTTTCGTGGGGTTTTTACACAGCCCAGATGACTTTTCTGGTGGGGGTGGCCGCTGGTGGGGTGATGCTGGTCTTGCCCTACTATCTGCATGATTATAAAGTGTTTGGAAAAATTACCGTTTTTGGTGAATTTTTGGCCGTGGCCTCTCTGGTCATGTGCCTTCTTTTTCTTTTTATCCATTTGGGACAGCCCAGCCGAGCCCTCAATATATTTCTCAATGCCACACCAGGCTCCATGCTCTTTTGGGACGGCAATGTCTTATCCATCTATCTCATTTTAAATATTGTTATTGGCTGGAAGGTGCTTGAGGCTGAAAGAAATGGGGTGGCGCCCCCTGGCTGGGTCAGGGGGCTGGTCTATCTTTCGATTCCCATGGCCTTTGCCATCCACACCATGACCGCTTTTATCTACTGCGGCCTTCCTGGGCGCGGGTTTTGGATGACAGCCATTTTGGCCCCTCGTTTTCTGGCCTCTGCCTTTGCCTCCGGGCCAGCCTTGCTCATTTTGCTGTGTCTGTTTTTTGAAAAAAGGGGCCTGCTTGATGTGGGAAGCAGGGCGGTGCAGAGCCTTGCCGTGATAGCCACCTACGGGCTTTGTGCCAATCTTTTTTTTCTGATGTGTGAGGTCTTTGTCGCGTTTTATTCTGGGATTCCAGAGCATACAGACCATCTAAAATACCTTTACGTGGGGCTTCATGGGCGTGGTGTTCTGGTTTCCTGGATGCGGCTCTCCCTTTTTCTGCTTGCGGCAGGTCTCTTCCTTTTTTTGACTCCAAAGCTTAGGCGACAGCCCAGATGGCTTGCTGTGGCTTGTCTTTTTGTCTTTCTGGGTACCTGGATCGACAAGGGGCTTGGAATGATCGCCGGAGGGTTTACCCCTTCGCCTCTTCACCATGTCACGGAGTATGTCCCCACACTCACAGAGGTGATGGTCAGTGCAGGGGTTGTGGCTTTGGGGCTTTTGGTTTTGACAGTGCTTTACAAAATTGCTTTGACCGTTAAACGGTGATTCATCATACGAAGGGGCTTTAGGATGTTTCTCTGTTTAAAAGGGCTATCGTGAGAGCATAAACCCGGCTCCGATGCGTGAGATGCTTCGGTTGTAATCGATAAGGCTCTCTCCGTATCCGTGAAAACCGCGAACCATAAAAAAGAGCCCACCCCGGGTGATGGGGATGCTCCAGGTGAGGCTGACAGCCCCCTTGCTTCGGCCCGGGGTTCCGCGAACCATGAGGTGGAGCAATTGATCATGGGCGAACTGGTACTGGGCGTTGAACTCGCCGTAGCCCATAAAATCGGCGATGTCGGGGTTGTCACTGTCGCGGACTCCGTCTTTGGACGATTTTTGACTGTCCGGTGTGATGCACCAGAATTTGAGCGAGAGAAGGAGGTTGTCTCCAAGGTAAAAAGGGGTGAAGTAGGCGCGGTTCCAGCTTCGGGATTCGGGCATGGAGCGTCCGTTGGATTCATGCTCAAAACCGATATCTGCGCCGAGTTTTCCGATGATGGGACCGTTTCCCAAAAAGTGGGCCAGGGCGTTTCCAGGCATGACGCGGTAAAAGATCTCGGGGTTGTAGTTTGTTTCGCGAAAGGGAGAGGACTCTTTGGTGTTGTATGCCTGCCAGAACGATTTTTGCGTGTATGCCGCATAGAAGCCGGTGTTTCCCAGCTGCTGCTTGACGCTGATCTGAAAAACCACTTCGCTTTGGTCTTCATTGTACTCGTTGGCTATAGACCCGGGCATGACCCAGGTGTCTTTGTGAAGTGAAAACCCTTCCGTGTTGTGGATGATGGCGTGATGAGATGATCCAGCCCAAGTGGTGGAGACCAGAGAAAGTAGAGCAAGAAGCGAAAGAAGAGTGCGACGCAACATATGTATACCAACCCATAATTGTGACGAGGCGGCTTTGGGCCACCCCATATTTCCAAATATAAAATGGGGTTTTTTAACAGGCGTAAAGGGGGTTGGTCAACAGCAAAGGGAAAACACTAAACCATCACCTCGATCTCCTTGATTCGTTTTAAGAGCCGTTTGGCCGAAATTTTTTCCCTGGTGCCGATCTCCTGGG
>JAKSCC010000201.1 GCA_022360815.1 Desulfobacterales bacterium | reverse complement strand
CCATTAAAGCCATTGAACTTGAGCGCGAAAACAAGGCGATCCGCTCCCGGTTTCTCACGGGTACCCTCAACCACCCGGAGTGCTTCAAGGAGATTGTCACCCAAAGCGACACCCTGCAGTCACTCTTTCACTACATCGAAGCCATAGGTGTGAGTGCACGACCTGTCCTGATCACCGGTGAGAGCGGCGTGGGAAAAGAGCTGATCGCCCGGGCCATCCATACCCTTTCGGGGCGCACCGGTTTGCTTATGGCGGTTAATGTGGCCGGCCTTGATGACACGGTTTTCTCCAGCACCCTTTTTGGCCATGAAAAAGGCGCCTACACCGGCGCAGACTCCCGACGTGACGGCATGATCCAAAGGGCAGCCGGGGGAACCCTCTTCCTTGACGAAATCGGAGACCTCAGTGTGGCGTCCCAGGTAAAGCTCTTGCGCCTGATCCAGGAGGGGGAGTACTTTCCCCTGGGAAGCGATGTGGTCCAGCGCATGAGCGCACGCATTGTGGTGGCAACCCACCACGACCTTGCCGCCAGCCAGGCCACGGGAAAGCTGCGAAAGGATCTCTACTACCGGCTCTGCAGCCACCATATCCATATCCCCCCTCTTCGAGAGAGAAAGGAGGACATCCCCATTCTCCTGGATCACTTCATCGCCCAGGCAGCCGACGAGTTCGGCAAAAAAAGGCCCACCTACCCCAAAGAGCTGCCACTTCTTCTTGAGAATTACCACTTCCCCGGAAATATTCGAGAACTCAAAGGGATGGTCTTCAACGCGGTGAGTATGCACAAAAGCAAAATTCTCTCCATGGGAGCCTTCAAGCAGGCCATGGATCAGAGTGCAGCCCCCATGGCTGAGGAACCCGAATCGCCCCATCAAAGCGTCTTTGTCTCAGGCAAACCCCTGCCTCGACTCAAAGAGGTCTCAGAGCTTCTCATTGAAGAGGCCATGCACCGAAGCAAAGGAAACCAGTCCATGGCTGCACGGCTTCTCGACGTCTCGCAGCCGGCCTTAAGCAAGCGCCTCAAAAAAATGAAGCGGACTGCCCACTCTCTCCAGCCCGCCCAAAACATATAACTTACAGAAGAGGTATAACTTTTTAACTTATATTTTATTCCTTATAAATTAAGTCAATTAAAATGAGTCCACCCCAAAGGGTATGTCCTCTGGTTATACCCTTTGCCCACCCTCCTTCAAACATTATTCTCTTCAACCAACTGAAATCAAACCGCATTCACACACAAACTAAAACTGGTATCAACTTTGCTTTTTACTTGCCAGGATAAACCGATCAGGACGACATTGCCGGGCACGTGGGGGCGGTTTTGCCGAGTGCCTCCGGCTGCAAGGTCACCTCATATCGGTCTTCGTGCACACCATCATTTTATTATGGAGGAAAACATGATGCGCAGAACTCTATTCACCTGCCTGGCGATCATCTTTTTTATCGCCGGCACCACAGGCCTCTCTTTTGCCAAGAGGTACACCTTCACCTATGCCACAAACTGCCCGGAAAACACCATGCGAGGGGTGGCTGAGAAACAGTTTATTGAAGAGCTCGAAAAACTCAGCAAGGGCCGTATTCGGGTTATGCCTTACTGGGCGCAATCCCTTGTAAAGGGCAAAGAGATTCTTAAAAGTGTTCAAGATGGTGTGGTGGACCTGGGTTTCATCAACATCAACTACTACCCCAAGCGCCTCCTTTTAAACGGAGCCACCGGACTTCTTGAAGAGGGCCCCACCCAGTACACCAACATGATTGGTGTCTATGAGACCATCTACAAGAATATCCCTGAGCTGACCCAGGAATTTCTCAAGTACAAGCAGCGCCCGGTCTACATCTACTCTGCCCTGCCCTTCTCGTTCTGCTCCAAAAAGCCCATGGCCAGCTTTGAGGACCTCAAAGGCATGAAAGCCCGCTGCTCCAGCCGCTGGAAGCTCTCCGACCTGGGTGCCATTGGGGCTGTTCCCACCTCTGTGGCCTTCAGCGAGTGCTACATGGCCCTTCAGACCGGCACCATTGACACCGTCCTCACCAATGTGGACGCCCAGAGCCGTGCCAAACTCTACGAAGTGGCTCCCAACATCATGGTGGTAAAAGAGATGTGGCTGGCCCTTCCATTTATCATCACCATCAACGAGACCAAGTACCAGAAGCTCCCCGATGATTTAAAAGAGATCATTGCCCAGGCTCGCGTCAACGCTGTCAAGCGCTTCACCGAGTACTACCCCAAAACCCTCAATGACGAGATCAAAAAGATGGAGTCCAAGGGGGTCAAGTTCACCTACGCCTCGGCTGCGGATATGAAAAAGTGGGTCAACCTCCCCTCCATTCGGAAGAACCAGAACACCTGGCTCAAAGAGGTGGCCGGACTCGGTGCCCATGACCCCGAAAGAATTCTCAAGGCTGTGTTTAAGATCAACTACTCCTACCTTGCCAAGGAGAGATAATGACCCATGGAAGAGCTGAGAAAGGGATCGCCTTTGCCAGCTCTTTCATCTGCAAAAAGGCCGCATGGGCATCTTCGGCCATGCGGCCCCTTTGAAAGGACCATTGTGCTGGCTAAATCTTTACATATCATCAACAAAATCTGTGCGGAAATCTGCGGATGGATGCTCAGTATCATCATGCTGCTTCTTATCGTCGATGTGGTGTGCCGCACCTTTGCCACACCGGTTATGGGTGTGGCCGAACTGGCGATGTTCGTCATGGTGGGGACCGTTTATGCCGGCCTTGCCAACTGCGAAATGGAGTATGGCCACGTGCGCGTCGGCTCTGTGGTGGAGCTTCTGCCCCGGAAATATCAAAAGTGGGCCATGATCCTCACCTATTGTGCCGCCACCTTGACCATCGGCATCGCCACCTGGGCCATCTGTGACAATGCGTGGGCCTCCTTTGTGGACAACGAAGGGATTGCCGGAGCGGTCTCCTACCCCCTTTACCCGGTCAAATTTGTGATGGCCCTGGGGATGATTCTCTACACGGCGCAACTCGTTTTAAACCTGATTGTTGAAATAAAAAAACCGGAATAGATCCGGCGCGGCCCATCAGACGGGCTCTTTTCTGGAGACGATTTATCAATGGATTTTACTCTCATAGGCATTTTGGGGATCGCCACACTTCTCATTTTGCTCTTCTGCGGCCTGCACATGGGCGTGGACTTTATTCTTGTGGGGCTTGTGGGACTGACCCTGCTCATCAACTTTAATGCAGCCATGTCCCTTCTGGGGGAGACCCTCTACAATGCCATCGCATCCCCCACCTTCTGCGTGCTGCCCCTTTTTATTCTGATGGGAGCCTTTGCCTCCAAAGGAGGGTTTGCCGAACTGGCGTATGCCAACGTGCACAAAATCTGCGCACGGATTCCCGGAGCACTTGCCATTGCCACCTCTTTTGGCTGTGCGGTGTTTGCCTCCATCTGTGGCTCCACCATCGCAACGGCAACCATCTTCGGCAAGTTGGCCTACCCCGAAATGCAGCGATACAAATACGACGACACCTATGCTCTGGGCGCCATTGCCTGCTCAGGTAGTTTTGCCTGCATGATTCCCCCAAGCGGAATGTTTATTCTCTTTGCCATCTTCACCGAGCAGTCGGTGGGCAAACTCTTTCTGGCAGGTATCTTTCCCGGGCTTCTTACGGCCATCGTCTACGCCCTCTGCATGTACTTAAGGGCCAAACTCTATCCCAACCTTGCCCCCATTCACCCCGAAGAGCTGAAGGTCACCCCCAAAGACCGGGGCAAAGCCTTTGTGGCACTCTGGCCCATCCTTCTTCTGGCCTTTATGGTTATCGGCGGTATCTACTCCGGTATCTTCACAGCCAACGAGGCCGGTGCTGTCGGGGCCATGGGAACCCTGATCTTCGGTTTGGCCTATGGCAAGCTGCGAAACATGCAGGCCATTCGCTCCTCTCTTCGAGAGACCGCCCGTACCACGGCCATGCTCTTTTTCATTATCATCGCCGCCATGTACTTCAGCCGGTTTCTCGCCATGACCCGGGTTCCCACCGATCTGGCCCATTTTCTGGCCAACTGGGATGTCAACCCCCACATCGTCTTCACCTGCGTGATTGCCATCTGGTTTCTTCTGGGAATGGTCATCTACCAGGCCGCGGTCTTTGCCCTGACGCTTCCCATTATCTTTCCCGTTCTGGTAAGCCTCGGATATGAGCCCATCTGGATCTGCGTCATCGCCATGAAACTCAATGAAATTGCCGGCATCACCCCCCCTGTGGGCATCAACGCCTTTGCCCTTGCAGGGGTTACCAACAGCCGAGTGGAACAGGTCTTTAAGGGGGTCATTCCCTTTATTGTCTGCGATGTCATCGTTATCATCCTGCTCTTTCTCTGGCCGCAGATCGCCCTCTTCCTTCCCAACAGCGTGCTCTGATCTCTGCCCCCCGCCTCTTAAGGCGGGGGGTCCTCTTTTTTTGGAAGGAAGCCACAAAAGGCTTGCACGAGATTGGAAAGCCGCACAAAAGATCTCTGTCATGAAGGCAAAGGCAGGGTGGAGAAAAAAAGAGTCGACGCAAGAGATGTGACAGGGAGATACCATGAACGTGCTCATTGGAGTTGCAATTGTTTTTATTACGGCCTGGCTGCTGATTCGCCAATACGACATGCGGATGGTTCTTATTGCCGCAGGCCTTCTCATGGCCGGCATTGCGTTGGACCCATTGACCGCTCTGGACGAGTTTGCCCGAAAAATGGTCACAACAAGCCTTATTCAGGCCATCTGCCCGGTCATCGGCTTCTCCTTTGTCATGCACCACACCCGATGTGAAGCTCACCTCATAACCCTGACCGCCGGCACAATCCGAAGAGCAGGAATCTGGGCAGTTCCCGGGGCCCTTCTCATTAGCTTTGCCATCAATGCCGCCCTTTTGAGCGCAGCCAACACCGCTGCCGTTGCAGGGGTCATTCTCATTCCCCTTCTGCGGGCTGCGGGCATCCATCCGGCCCTTGCCGCCAGCACCGTTCTTGCCGGAACCTTCGGAAGCATGCTGAACCCGGCCCTCTCCATCAACGCCTTTGTGACCCGCATCGCAGGAGAAACCACAACGGCTGTGGTGGAAACCAACACACTGCCCGTGCTTCTCGCCCTTCTTCTGGCATGCAGCGGCCTCATCTTTATGGCGCGCAAAAAATCCGAAACCGCCATGGCCCCCCAGCAAACCACCGCGCCCATTGAGAGGCCCAGCCTCATTTTTGCCGCCATCCCTCTTATCCCCCTTGTGATCCTTCTTCTCGGAGCCAGTGGTGTGGTTCCTCCCTTTCGCATGGGGGTTGCCCAGGCCATGATGGTGGGGGCCCTTCTTGGCGTTGCTGTCACCCGCACCTCACCTTCGGAGGTCACCCGCACCTTTTTCGATGGCATGGGCCGAGCCTATGGAAAGATCATGGGGATCGTCATTGCCGTTGGTGTCTTTGTCCGCGGCATGAAGTCCATTGGGGTGATCGGACTCTGGATTGCCTGGCTCACCACCCCAGAGCTGGCCCGCATGGGGGGCTGTTTCGGACCCTTTCTCATGGGGATTGTCAGCGGATCCGGCGATGCAGCGGCTTTTGCATTCACCGACGCCGTGGCTCCCCATGCCACACAATTCGGTATGGAGACCATCACCATGGGAAGCATGGCTGCCATCTCCGGGGCCCTTGGGCGAACGCTCTCGCCCCTCTCCGGAGCGGCCATCATCTGTTCGGCCATTGCCGAGGTCAACCCGGTGGAGCTTTCAAAACGCAACACCTTGGGACTTTGTGCAGCCGTTGGGCTGATCGCCTTGATCATGTAGCCCGCCTTCAAACCCACTTTAAGCGACACATGCCATGAACGACTCTTTCAAGCACCATTTTCATCAGCTGGCACAGATCGGTGCCCTTCCCGAAGGCGGGGTCTCCCGCCTCGCATTTACCCCTGAAGACAAACTGGCTCGCAGCTGGTTGCTGCAGCGCATGGTCGAAGCCGGACTCTCTGTCTCAACGGACGCTGCTGGCAATATCATCGGCCGACGAAGGGGCCAAAAAGAGCTCGCCCCGGTTATGACGGGCTCACACATCGACACGGTTCCACAAGGGGGAAACTACGACGGCGCCGTCGGCGTTCTGGCTGGACTGGAGGTGATTCGCCGCCTCAACAGGGAAAACATCCAAACAAAACGGCCCATCGATATCATCTGTTTTTCGGCTGAAGAGTCGAGCCGGTTTGGCATGGCCACCATTGGAAGCAAAGCCTTCACCGGCAACCTGGACGCTGAGAAGGCCCGAAGTTTAAAAGACAAAGAGGGGGTCTCCCTCTACCGAGTCCTCACAGAGGCAGGCTGCACCCCCGATGATCTCGGTCACCACCCCACCCTGCCCGTCCACGCCTTTATCGAGCTCCATATTGAACAGGGGCCTGTGCTGGAAGCCTGCCACTGTCCCATTGGCGTGGTCACCTCCATTGCAGCCCCCACCCGGTTCAAGGTGATCCTTAAAGGGCGAAGCGATCACTCGGGAAGCACCCCCATGAACATGAGAAGAGATGCCCTGGCTGGTGTGAGTGAATTGATTCTGGGGGTGGAGCGTATTGCAAGCCGGGAGGCCGGAAAAAACACTGTGGGAACCGCAGGGTACGCCTGGGCCATGCCCGGAAGCATGAATGTGATTCCAGGACGGGTGGAAGTGGGCATCGATATTCGCGACATCAACAGAGACGACAAGGAAAAAGCGGTCAAAGCCATTAAAAGCCTTATGGGCGATATCGCTCAAAAAAGGGGGCTGACCGTCTCCTGTGATCAGCTCTGCCATGAAGAACCGGTGGCGCTCTCCGGAAAGATGGTTCACCTCTTGGAAAAGGCGGCCCATGCCTGCAAACTTGAAAGCATGCGCCTTCCCAGCGGCGCTGGCCACGACGCCATGAACATGGCAAAAATCACCGATACCGGACTCATTTTTATCCCCAGCCTCGGGGGAATCAGCCACAACAGTGCCGAATACACCCCCGATAAAGATATTGAAGCAGGAATCAAGGTGCTTCACAAAACCCTTCTTCACCTGGCCCAGGAGTAGACCATGACACAGGATATCGCAAAAAAAGCAGACGCACTAAAAGAGAAACTCTCCACCTGGCGAAGGGATTTTCACCGCCATGCCGAATCGGGCTGGACCGAATTCCGCACCTCCGCCATCATCGCAAAGCACCTTCAATCACTTGGATACACCCTCTCTCTTGGCAAGGATATTATCTGCCAAAAGAGCATGATGGGCGTCCCCTCCCATGAGGTCCTTGCCGGTCATATGAATCGCGCCGTTGAAGAAGGGGCCGATCCCGACTTCGTTTCCAAAATGGAGGGCGGGCTCACCGGTGTGGTGGCCGAACTTTGTTGCGGCAAAGGCCCCTTGATGATTCTTCGCTTCGATATTGATGCCAATGACATCATGGAAGCCCAGGACGAGGGGCACCGGCCTTTTCGTGACGGTTTTGCATCCATCCACCCCAGGGTAATGCACGCCTGCGGCCATGACGGCCACGCAGCCATCGGCCTTGGGGTTGCCGAGCTGCTCGCCTCACTGAAGGATCACATCAAAGGAACCGTTCGACTCGTTTTTCAACCCGCCGAAGAGGGGGTACGGGGTGCAGGCCCCATGGTGGATGCCGGAGTCATGAAAGGAGCCGACTGCATTCTGGGTGGGCACATCGGTTTTCAAGCCAAAGAGAAGGGACAAGTGATCTGCGGCTCCCGGGGTTTTCTGGCCACCACCAAGTTTGACGCCCGGTTCACAGGAACCCCGGCCCATGCGGGAGGGTTTCCCGAAGAGGGAAGCAATGCCCTTCTGGCTGCTGCTTCAGCAGCTCTCAACCTCCACGCCATTACCCGGCACAGCAAGGGAGCCTCACGCATCACCGTGGGCACCATGGAGGCCGGCCAGGGCCGAAATATCATCCCCCCCAACGCCCTTTTAAAAGTGGAGACCCGCGGGGAGACCTCCGAAATCGATGCCTTTATGTTTGAAAACGCCAAAAACGTTATTGAGGGATCCGCCCTGATGTACGGGGTTGATGCTCAGCTCACCCTTATGGGCCAAACCAAAGGTGCAGAGAGCGACCCTGAAATGGTAGCCCAGGTTGAAAAGGCCGCCAGGAAAACGCCATACTTTGAAGAGAGTAAAATCAGCGGCATAGCCGATATGCGAGGAAGCGAAGACTTTTCTCACATGATGAGCGTTGTGCAGAAAAATGGGGGGATTGGTGCCTACTTCATGGTGGGTACCGAGCTTTCCGCCGGTCACCACGACTTCTACTTTGATTTTGACGAGGGGTGCCTGGCACCTGCTGTGGCCCTTTTCACACAATGCACCCTCTCTTTGCTCTCCTAAAAAAACGCGAAAGCCACGTAAATTTTATGGGCTTTCGCGCCTTTTTAAATCCAATGGTTTTGCCCCATCAGGCCGACTCGTATTTTTTCATACGGGTGGTCACCCGTTTCAGATAGTCACGGGTCTCCTGGTGGGGAAGCTTTCTCATCAACCGCTGATAGACTTTCTCAGGGGTCATGGCGTTGATTTTGGGAGCCGCTTTTTTCACACTGGTGGTTCCGGTAAATGCGCGGGCCACGTTGCCGGCGCCGGTGTTGTAAGCTGCAATAACGCAGTAAAGACGACTCATGGGATCTTTAATGGAAGCGAGATAGCGGTCGTTTAAAATATAGAGATAGGCCGTTCCCATGGCGATGTTGTTCTTGCCGTTGTAAAGGTAAGAGGGAGAGAGCACCACATCTTTTCCCAGAACCAGCTTGGAGGCATCCCGCCCTGCGCTTTTGGGCACAATCTGCATCAGCCCATAAGCTGGAACATAGGAGGTTGCCATGGGATTGAAGGCACTCTCCGTCTCCATGACGGCAAGAATAAGGGCCGGGGGAAGTTTTCGCTTCTGAGAGTGCTGCTTAATCTCTGGAAGATAGGCTTTGGCCTTGACCCCAGCCCCTTTGGGGGGCAGTTTCACCTCCACAGCCACCACATTGGATCCAAGCGTTTTGGGCGCTTTGGCTTTGGTCACCTGAGCCTTGGACATGATCGCCTTTACGGCCTGGGCGGTCTCTTTCATTGTGGGAACGGCTTTACCGGTAAAAAGATCCCCCACCACAGGTTTGGGAGCAATGGCTGCGGTTTGGATTCGCTCCGGAGGCAGAGCCGCTTTAAGCTTTTTCTCCACACCCGTTGCAAAGGCGTTGCCCGCAAACGCACTCTTGGTACTCTCGTTCAGAAGGTCCAGAAGGTGCTTGCTCAACAAATTTTGCGTGTTCGATGTCCCTTCGGGAACCACCGCGCTGATTTTAACCGTACCCTTCTCAAAATCCACCACCTTTTTCACTTTATAATCCGAAGAGTAGCCCACATACCGTTTTTTATGAGAGACCTCGGGCTTATCCCACACCTTCAAAATATCAGCCCGGTACGACTTGAACTCCTCCCGCAAAATGGTCTTGTACGCCTTAAACTCCTGCTCAACCTGCTTCTGATATGCTTGAAAATCCATATCCTCTTTCAGGTAGGCTTCGTATTCATCCTGCATGGAAGTGGTTTTACCCGTCTTTGAAGCCATGGCTGTGGTACCCACAGTCAAAAAAACCAGTGCGGCCCCCCAACTTACCACTTGCTTTAATCTATCACCATTCATCAGTTGTGCTCCTTCGTATCAGGATAACCCCTGTATGCCCGATGGCCAATCAAAGATCACTTTGCCACCATCCAGACATACAGTGCCTCTGTGGAAGGGTCCAGCCATGATTCTTTCACATGAGCTGTCACCTTT
>JAKSCC010000017.1 GCA_022360815.1 Desulfobacterales bacterium | reverse complement strand
GGCACCAACAAGCGTCCCCTGAAGTCTCTTTCGGACACTCTTAAGGGCAAGCAGGGCCGTTTCCGTCAGAACCTTCTCGGAAAGCGTGTGGACTACTCCGGCCGTACCGTTATCGTAGTTGGCCCGAACCTTCGTCTGCACCAGTGCGGTCTGCCCAAGAAGATGGCTCTGGAGCTCTTCAAACCTTACGTTTACAACCGTCTTGAGAAAAAGGGCCTTGCTTCCACCGTGAAGAGCGCCAAAAAGATGGTGGAGCGTGAGGTGCCCGAAGTATGGGACACTCTGGATGAGGTGGTAAAAGAGTATCCGGTGATGCTCAACCGAGCTCCCACCCTTCACCGCTTGGGTATTCAGGCCTTTGAGCCGGTTCTGGTTGAGGGCAAAGCCCTTCGACTGCATCCTCTGGTCTGTACCGCTTTTAACGCCGACTTCGACGGTGACCAGATGGCGGTTCACCTGCCGCTCTCCATTGAGGCGCAGGTGGAGGCACGTGTGCTGATGCTCGCCTCCAACAACACCTTGTCGCCTGCCAACGGTCAGCCGGTGATCGTGCCCACCCAGGATATCGTTCTGGGTCTCTACTACATCTCCCGAAAGGTTCCCGGAGCTCGAGGCGAAGGGACGGTATTCGGAAGCATTGATGAGGTGAGAAGCGCTTACGACCATGGCAAGATCGGTATCCATGCGGGTATCAAGGTGCGCATGGATGACGAGATCGTGGAGACCTCTGTGGGCCGCATCCTTCTTTGGGAGGTGATCCCCTCATTCCCCGAGCTTCGTCTGCGGCACATCCTTGTTAAGGAGAAGTCTGTTGCCGAAGAGATCCATGCAGAGATCGAAAAGGGTGTCTCCTTTGACGAGCTGGTTCACCGTTCTGAAAGCTCTGACAAGAAGCGCGGCGGTGAGATCGGCTGGCTCGATCACGAAGAGATGCGCAAGGTGTTCCGCGTTAACGACGACATCTTAAACGAGATGTTCGCCATGGAGGTGGGCGATTACAGCGCGCCCATCGAGACCTCCGGCGGATTCCACGTCTTCTTTGCCGATAAAAAGCGTCCCGGCGTGCCCTTTACCATGATCAACAAGGTGATGGACAAAAAGGCGAGCCGCGATCTGATCGATTTCGCCTATCGCTACATCAGCCCCAAAGCCACGGTTCTTCTGGCCGACCGCCTGAAGGATATCGGTTACAAGTACTCCACGGTGGGTGGTCTTTCCATCTCCATCGACGACATGGTGATTCCCAAAAACAAGTGGGAGATCATGAAGGAGTCCGAAGACAAGGTGGTGGAGATCAACCGCCAGTATGCGGAAGGTCTCATTACCCAGGGCGAAAAGTACAACAAGGTGGTGGATATCTGGGCCAAGGCCACCGACGATATCGCCAACGCCATGATGGAGTTCATGAGTGAGCCCAAGATTCCGGTTCCCTCTCCCGAGCGTGACGAGCCCGATATCCGTCTGGAAGATCGAAATATCGACAACATCAACTCGATCTTTATGATGGCAGACTCCGGCGCAAGGGGCTCCAAAGACCAGATGCGTCAGCTGGCCGGTATGCGTGGTCTGATGGCCAAGCCTTCCGGCGAGATCATCGAAACACCCATTCAGGCAAACTTCCGTGAAGGTCTTTCGGTACTTCAGTACTTTGTCTCGACCCACGGTGCTCGAAAAGGCCTGGCAGATACCGCCCTTAAAACCGCAAACTCCGGTTACCTCACCCGTCGTCTGGCAGATGTTGCCCAGGATTGCGCGGTAATCGAGCCCGATTGCGGTACCACCATGGGGATTGAAGTGGAAGCCCTTATGGAGGGCGGCGAGGTGATCCAGCGTCTGGGTGAGCGTATTCTCGGTCGTACCACACTTGAGAACGTCTACGACCCCTTTACCGACGAGGTGCTTGTTCCCGAAGGTGTGGAGATCGATGAGAAGGTTCTTGCCATCATCGAAGATGCCGGTGTGACCAGCCTCAAGATTCGTTCGGTTCTCACCTGTAAGACCCGCGGTGGGGTGTGCGCCAAGTGCTACGGACGCGATCTCTCCCACGGGGACACCGTGGAGATTGGTCAGGCCGTGGGTATTCTGGCTGCCCAGTCCATTGGCGAGCCCGGCACCCAGCTCACCATGCGTACCTTCCACATCGGGGGTACCGCCAGCCGAAAGGTTGAGGTAGCTGAGATCAAGGCACGGGTGGATGGCAATATCAAGTTCCTTGACGATCTGAAGGTGGTCAAGAACGAAGCGGGCGAGCTGGTGGTGATGAACCGCCGCGGCGGTGAGTTCTCCATCGTCAGCGACACCGGCCGTGAGCGTGAGAAGCACCACATTATCTACGGTGCCCACATTCTCGTGGAAGACGGAAGTCCCGTTCAAAATGGTCAGCTTTTGGCCTCTTGGGACCCCTTTACCGTGCCCATCATCACGGAAGTCTCCGGTAAGGTGAAGTTTGGCGATATCGAGTCCGGCAAGACCATGCAGGAGAAGCTGGACCCCGTCACTGGCAAGTCGAGCCGAACCATCATCGAAAGCCGTACGGCCGATGCCCGTCCGAGGATTTCGGTGAAAGATGAGAACAACAAGACCGTTCAGCTGGGCGGCGGGGCTCTGGCCCGTTACAGCCTGCCGGTGGAAGCGGTTATCCTGGTGGAAGAGCATGACGAGGTGAAAGCCGGTGATATTCTCGCCAAGCTGCCCCGTGCCACCACCAAAACCAAGGACATTACCGGTGGTCTTCCGCGTGTTGCCGAGCTTTTCGAAGTTCGAAAGCCCAAAGAGACCGCGGTTCTCACCCACATTGACGGCTACGTCACCATCTCAAAAGGCACCAAAGGCAAGCAGAAGGTGACCGTCACCAATGCCGAGGTGAACGAGAAGCGTGAGTACCTGATTCCCAAAGGGCGTCACATTAACGTCTACGAGGGTGACTATGTCCGTGCCGGTGAGAAGCTCACCGGTGGCAGCGAAAACCCCCAGGACATCCTGAACATCAAAGGCGAGGTCTCTCTGGCCAGCTATTTGGTGGACGAGGTGCAGCAGGTTTACCGCCTGCAGGGTGTTCGCATCAACGACAAGCACATTGAAGTGATCGTGCGTCAGATGATGAAGCGCGTGAAGGTGATCGATCCCGGTGACTCCACCTTTATTATGGAAGAGCAGGTGGATCGAACCGAGTTTGCTGACGTGAACCGCAAGCTGGTGGAAGAGGGGGCAGAGCCTGCACAGGGCGAGCCGCTGATTCTGGGTATCACCAAGGCGTCGCTCTCGACCGACAGCTTCATCTCGGCCGCCTCCTTCCAGGAGACCACCAAGGTGCTCACCGAAGCGGGTATCCGCGGCAAGGTAGACACCCTCCGGGGCCTCAAAGAGAACGTCATCATGGGTCGCCTGATTCCCGCCGGAACCGGTATCGCTCAGTACCGCGGCATCGACGTGGAAGGCGAGCAGGAAGAGTTCAGCGAAGAGGCGAACGTTATCGATCTGTAAATAAAACAGTGTGGAAATAAGGCGGGCTTTTGATGCCTCGAAAGCCCGCCTTTGGTACAAATAGGTAAGGAAAATAATTCCTTGACAAAGCGGGATGGTGTATGTATCATGCCGTATTTTGCGTTTTAGGTAAATGACAAACAATTAAAGGAGTTTGGTACGAAATGCCTACGATTAACCAGTTGGTTCGGAAGGGAAGAAAGCGCGCACGCAAGAAGACCAGCACGCCTGCCCTGATGGGTGGACCTCAGAAGCGTGGTGTCTGCACGCGAGTTTACACTTCGACTCCGAAAAAACCAAACTCAGCACTCAGGAAGGTAGCCAGGGTTCGTCTCACCACAGGCGTGGAGGTGACAGCCTATATCCCCGGTATCGGCCACAACCTCCAGGAGCACTCTGTGGTTCTGGTTCGCGGTGGGCGAGTGAAGGACCTTCCCGGTGTCCGTTACACCATTGTAAGGGGTACCCTTGATACGCTGGGTGTGGAAGACAGAAAGCAGAGTCGATCCAAGTACGGCGCCAGAAAGCCCAAGTAAGAAGACTCTTCATCTTCAACGTTAACCAAAGATTTGCTTAAAAGAGTGAGTAGCTATGCCAAGAAGAAGGGAAGTTCCCCAGAGACCGGTCATGCCCGATCCCCGCTACAAGAGCGAGTTGGTAACCCGGTTTGTGGCAGCCATCATGCTCGATGGTAAAAAGAGCACGGCTGAGAAAATTTTCTACGGTGCCTTCAATATTATCGAAGAAAAATCCGGTCAGGCACCCCTTGAGGTGTTCGAAAAGGCCCTTGAAAACGTACGTCCCGCCATTGAGGTAAAATCTCGTCGTGTGGGTGGTTCCACCTATCAGGTTCCCACCGAGATTCGTCCTTCACGGCGTCGTGCCCTGGCCATCCGCTGGATCATCGAGTACTCCCGCAAGCGGTCTGAAAAATCCATGGCAGCCAAGCTGGCCGCAGAGTTCATGGATGCCGCATCAAACCGTGGAGCTTCTGTGAAGAAGCGTGAAGACACCCACAAAATGGCAGACGCAAACAAGGCTTTCGCCCACTACAGGTGGTAGTCTGGATCCAATTCCCACGCGACCGATTGCGCCGCGTGAGCGAAGCCGCTTAACCTTCGTCTGCCTGAAGGCAAACCACATCATCATCCGACCCGCCAGGTCGGAGGAGGAAAGAAGAGAGACATGGCAAAAGAAAAATTTGAACGTTCCAAGCCGCATGTAAACGTCGGTACCATTGGTCACATTGACCACGGTAAAACCACGCTGACCGCTGCGATTACCAAGCAGAACGCCCTCCGAGCCGGTGCAGGCGAGGCCGTCGCTTTCGACGAAATCGACAAGGCCCCTGAAGAGAAGGAGCGCGGCATTACCATCGCAACAGCCCACGTTGAGTACGAGACCCCCAACCGTCACTACGCTCACGTAGACTGCCCCGGTCACGCCGACTACATCAAGAACATGATCACTGGTGCTGCCCAGATGGACGGCGCTATTCTGGTTGTCTCCGCCGACGACGGCCCCATGCCCCAGACCCGTGAGCACATCCTGCTCGCTCGTCAGGTCGGTGTCCCCGCAATGGTCGTCTTCCTGAACAAGTGCGACATGGTTGATGATGAAGAGCTCCTCGAGCTGGTCGAAATGGAAGTTCGCGAACTCCTCGACAAGTACGAATTCCCCGGCGACG
>JAKSCC010000077.1 GCA_022360815.1 Desulfobacterales bacterium | reverse complement strand
TATCCCCAAAAGCGACCCCAAAAAATTTCGAACCGAGACGCCCGTCGCCACCAACGGCATTCGTGGTTCCATTTACATGGGTTCCTTCAAAGACGGTCAACTCAAAGTCCTTTTCCAGGGCGGTACAGGCATTGATGTTTACAACGAGGCGGGCTCAGTACCGGTCACCATCCCAGGATTTGGCACACGCGTCACCTCCCAAGAGTCTCCTCCGGAAGAACCCGAGCCCTTTACAGGCGAAGATATCCAAGATTTGGAACTCCAACCCATAACCGCCAGTGATAAGCAAGAAGAGTCTGACGAGACAGACTCTGAAGAAGAGGGCTCCGACGAGACAGACTCTGAGGAAGAAGACTCCGACGAGGAAGACTCAGAAGAAGAGGACTCCGGCGAGGAAGACTCTGATAAAGAGGACTCCGGCGAGGAAGACTCTGATAAAGAGGACTCCGGCGAAGAAGACTCTGAGAAAGAGGAGGCCGACGAGACAGACTCTGAAAAAAATGACGCCGATAAGAGAGAATCTGAAGAGGGAGACTCCGACGAGAGGGGGGCAAAAGAAGAGAATTCTGACAAGCAGGAATCGAAAGAGGAGGTCTCCGACGAAAAGGACAACCCCGACAAAAATGAGTCCGAAGAAGAAAAGAGGGACGACAAATCTTCAGATACTGCCTACCAGAATACCAGGGATGAAAAAAAGTCCGAAGAGGAGACGCCTTCTACAGAAACCTCTTTTGACAACAAGCCAGAGGACGATAAGGTGGACTTCTCAGATGAGGTCGCCGCATCCAAGCCGGAAGATGCGGTTCCTCCCATGATACCTGAAGAAGACCCCCCATCAGACCACCCTGTGGATATACCCGACGACCCACCAACAGCTGCCCCAGACCCCGTCCTCTTGCCCGGGTACTACTTGGGCTTCCAAAGCTCAACCAGTAAAACCATAGGCAAATGGGAAAGCTCCATCAACCTCACACTTGAAGAGGGTGCCATAAAAGCCTCTTTCAACCCCCAGGCAATGGGAGAGGTCTCTTTCTTTTTTAGGGTTCCCAACTACAACCCCGATGCCTCCTACACCGGTGCCATTTCCACCACCCAAGAGCACAGTGTCACCCTGGGCGGAAAACTCTACACCTTCGTCATGAACCTCCTGTCAGACCCCACGGGAGAATTCATCTTCCTTACAACCGAGGGTGCCGCCTTTACAGACTCCGGTGAGCGCTACACCTTCTCGGATATCGGATTTGCAGGGATCAAGGCCACCTCACTTCCCAGTGATGGCATTTTCTCATACCAGGGTGCATTTATAAACGTGAACAATTTCTCTTCAGGCAATCAAAACGTTCAAGAAACAATCGCCGGCACCTGCGATATGAAAGCCAACTGGAAAAACCGAAAATTTATGGCCCACATGACCCCAAAAGATGGAAATCCCAACAACAGCGGCGTCATATTTGGAGAAATCACGCCAGATGGAATCATCTTTTACACCACACCAGCCCCATCCGATTCCGATTCCAGCACCTCGGTGGCAGGTGCCATCTACGGATCATCCCAGCAAGGTTTTGGGTTCCATGGCAGGGCCAAATGGGACAATCCCTCCAACGCCACCACCGGAGAAACCTCTTTTATCGGAGGTGGCATGAGGCAGACGGACAAAACGATCGCCACCTCACCGGGCGGCACCCGCAGTTTGAGCGGGTTTGCCACAGGCTTAGGGGAAGGCCCAACCCAGCGCAAATTTACCAATACCGATGCCTCCAATTTCAAACTCGAGATCGATAAGGACTCCGGCACTCTTACCGGGAACATCGAGGTCATCGATAAAGATGGCAAATCCCTTAAGCTCGGCCTGGGAGGCAAGGGAAAATCCGCCTACGTCTCTGACGACCACTTTGCCAGCCTGATCACCGATGGCACCGATATCAACCTGATTCAAGAGGGCGGCTCCTACATCTACACTGCACACCCTGATAAGCAATTCTCCGATTACGTCACCTGGGGGTACTGGGGCACCGCCTACAAAGATGCTTCAGGTGACACCTACCACCTGAGCACGCCCAACAACTTCTGGATTGCCGGAGAACGCACTCCGGAGAGCAACATGCAAAATTTTATCTCAAACAACCCTGAAGCCACCTACAAAGGGGGAGCCCAAGGCATCATGATCTCCGGGACAGGGGATGTAAGCCAACTGACCAACGGAACATCCGAATTCACATTTTACTTTGGTTCCAATAAATTTGATGCCCAAATTGCCTTTGACGGAAACAGTATCCTCAGTATCAATGGAGGTGAGGGTATAATAAATTCAGGGTTCTCACTTACCGATTCGCAAAATAACACCCAACTAAGCGGTGCATTCTTTGGTCCAAACGCCGAAGCCATTGCCGGAAACTTTAAGACCAGCAACGGAACCAGCAACACCTACATGGGCATCTTTGGAGGGCAACGATAAGAACGCCATGAACTTTCTGGAGTGGACGCCTCTTAAAAC
>JAKSCC010000347.1 GCA_022360815.1 Desulfobacterales bacterium | reverse complement strand
ATTTTTAGAGTAGGGGTGTGGTTTGGAAGTGGCAGTTTGGCACGCAATCATTGCCTAACAAATCGCTTAAAGGGACGCAAACTGCTGCGCAGTTTGTACCCTCGCTTCGCTCGGCGCCCATTAGCTCAAGCGTTATATTTTTATCGAAATATTCATCAAATAGTTATTTGTGGGGGTGTTATGTCTGAAATTACAATTGTTCAGAAAAAACAGGAATATGCTCTTTGTGAATCAAAGATTGTCGGAACTTTGAGCCTTGGAAAAGTGATGGCACCTATCTACAAGTCAATATCTGAAATTCTAAAGAAACATGATATTGAATTTGGCGATAATTGCATGCCTTTTGCTAAGTACAATAATGTAAATTGGGATCAATTGAATAAAAAAGGATTTCTATCTGCAATAAATTTGATGTTTTTTTACAAGTGGGATTTAAGCATCGGTATTACTTGTCCAGAGTCAATTTCTCCTGAAGGTAACTTGGATAAAATGAATATAATTTTTGGTGATTATGTTCGTATGATTCACAAAGGTCCTTATCAAAAAGTCGGTGAAACTTACGAAAAAATTCTTGAGTATGTGAAAAGAGAGAAAATTGAAACAGACAACTATTCAATTGAATTTTATTTAAATGACCCAAGAGAAACGCCAAAGAATTTTTTAAAAACAGAAGTTCTTGTACCGATTGTAAAAACCAGTTAAATTTCTGTAAGTAAAACAAATATAACAAATCGCTTTAAGGGACCGCTTGGGGCTGCGCCCCAGTTCCCTCGCTCCGCTCGGCGGCCCCTAAGCTCAAGCGTTAGGTGCTCTGACTGAATCAAAATATTTCCTGATTTTCGAATATAATTCTTCAAAAGTTTTTATTTTTTAGGAGGGAAGTATTCTCGGTTGCCTTGTGTATAGTATTAATAATCCCTATGTTGAAGGAGGCTACGATGAAAAGAGTTATTTACGGTATTCTTGCTTTATCAGTGTTCTTATGCTTAACGGGTTGTGCTACTAATGTTCCTGTAGGTGGTCTTTACACTGAATTAAAATTACCTGTCACAGTAACATCAAATGCAGGGAAAACGCTTAAAGTTGGTACTGCAAAGTGTACTAGTATACTAAGTTTAATTGCTACCGGTGACGCAAGTATAGAAACTGCTAAAAAAAATGGTGGTATCACAAAAGTTCACCATGTAGATTGGAAAGCCAAAAATATTCTCGGAATTTTTGGTGAGTACGAAGTTACTGTCTACGGCGAATAAATTTATCAAAGAGGCACGAGGCCACCTGACATAACAGTTTGAATAGGATTCAATAACTCAAAAATTGTTACAACTCTCAGTGTCGGAAGCTAAGTGCCTTATTCATAATATTTAGCACCTAACAAGTCGCTTTAAGGGACCGCTTGGGGCTGCGCCCCAGTCCCCTCGCTTCGCTCGGCGGCCCCTAAGCTCAAGCGTTAGGCAATAGGAAGTTTGGGTTTCTTTTTTAACTCGGTAGTTTAAGTTGCAGAATCGGGTTTTCGAAGCATTTTATCCCAGTTGGCTCCGCCTT
>JAKSCC010000069.1 GCA_022360815.1 Desulfobacterales bacterium | reverse complement strand
GCGTCAAAACGAGCTGGCCCCACACGATCCAGAAGCGAGACCGCCGGCACGTTAAGCGAGCGAACCAGAGACTCCGATGCCGACACCGGCCCGGAAAAATGCCGGGAGAAATTCAAAGGGGTGTAGCCGTTAATGCTTGTGGGAACATCCATAAGAAGGGAGTCGGAGTGAATCATCCCCTCATCCAAAGCAAGGCCGTAGAGAAAAGGCTTTAAGGTGGAACCGGGAGAGCGAAGGGCCCTTGCCATATCCACACTTCCAAACCGGGTTTTGTCCAGAAAATCCATGGACCCTTTGTAAGCCTTTACCTTCCCTGTGCCATTTTCCATCACCATGACCGCCACCGAACAGCCGGACGGAAGCTCTGCCTTCATATTGAGAATCAGCTCAGAGACCCCTGCCTGAAGTGCAGGAGAGATAAAGGTTTCAATAATCGCTTTTTCAGGAAACCCTTTTTTAAGACGCCTCGCCAGAAGCGGCGCTCGAAAAGGAGGCGACCAGGAAACCACAGAAAGGGGTTCGGCCATGGCCTCTCTGGCCTCCTGTGGGGAGATCACACCTTGAAGGGCAAGACGGCCCAACACTTTGTTTCGAGAGGCAACCGATCGACTTAAGTGGCGATCCGGCCTGTTTTTTGACGGCGCCTGGGGCATCACCGCAAAAAAGGCGGCCTCGGCCCGGGTCAGCTCTGCCGAGGATTTTCCGAGGTAGGTGAGGGCCGCCGCCTCGACCCCCTCCACCATCCCGCCAAAAGGGGCGTGGTTTATGTAAAGGGTTAAAATCTCATCTTTGGAGAGGTGCCACTCCAGCTGCAGGGCTCGAAGCATCTGAGTCAGCTTGCCTGAAAGGGTTTTCTTGTGAGGATGAAAAATGCGCGCCACCTGCATGGTCAGGGTGGACCCCCCTGAGACAATGCGCCCGTGTTTTAAAGCCGCCAGAAGAGCCCTTCCCAAAGCCAGAGGGTTTACCCCGGGATGCCTGTAAAAATAGCGGTCTTCATAGGCCAGAAGAGACTCTATATAGAGGGGAGAGACCTCCTCCAGAGAGATGGGATAGCGCCAGACGCCCTTTGCGTCGGGAAAAATGCGAAGAGGCTCGCCCTCTTCATCCACCACCGTTACCGAAAAAGCGCCCGGCCCATGGGGAAGATGCAAAGGAAACAGCAGATCCAGACCCTTGGCCAAAATCGCGCAAACCAAAAGCCCCACAAGAACCATCTGCCGTCCTGTGATTTTTTTAAAAAAGTCCACCCTCACCTCAGTTTTTAACAAAATCAAGCGACGACCCAGCCGCTCTTCGCCTCCGGCGGGTCGCTTTTTTGAAAAAAAGCTCCGCAAAAAACTTTTCTATTCTCTCACACGTCAGAAATCACTGAAGCGTGTGTCCAACAATTTAAAAACCTGTTTGTCAAACTTTTCAAAAGTTTGGCCCTCGGCAGGTCCGCCGGAGGCGAATGACAGCTGAATGGCTACCAAACTTTTTAAATACACTGCCCGATATCATACACAAAAAAAAGCGCCAGAGCGATACAACCTGCCCCAGCGCTTTGATGTCACCTTCTCTTCTGCCCCATCAATGGGGCTTTATCAGAGCCCCACTTTGGCCAAATCCGGCCCCAGATAGACCCGTTCTTCCGGCCCCAGAACCCCCATGGCAAGGGCGATAAGGGTCCAGAGATGAACGGTGTGATACCTTGCCTCAAAATGCTCGCTCAAATCGTGAATC
>JAKSCC010000292.1 GCA_022360815.1 Desulfobacterales bacterium | reverse complement strand
TTCCTGAGATGGTGGGTCTGACGATTGCGGTACACAACGGCCGAAAGTTTGTTCCGGTCTTCGTTACCGAGAACATGGTCGGACATAAACTGGGAGAATTTTCACCGACACGCACCTACTGGGGGCATGCCGCTGATAAAAAGACCAAGGGCAAATAGCGCCCCGCAACCTTATAAGTAGAGGATACTTACAATGGAGGTCAAAGCTGTAGCAAGGTATGTGCGAATCTCACCTCTGAAGGTGCGTAAGATTGTCGGCGCCGTCAAAGGGATGCCTGTGGAAGCAGGAATCAATTCGCTCAAATTTATGCCTCAGAAAGCCGCTGCCATCGTCGAGAAGACCCTGCGTTCTGCTGTTGCCAACGCAGACCACAACAACGAACTCGACGTGGACGCGCTCTTTATTAAGAATATCACCGTGGACCAGGGGCCCAGCTTGAAACGATTCAGAGCTCGTGCTCGCGGTCGTGGTTCTCGCATTTTGAAAAAAACCAGTCACATCACAGTCGTCGTGGCTGATGAGGCGTAAACAATAAGGAGAAGATAAGTTGGGCCAGAAAGTAAATCCAATCGGACTTAGACTCGGGATCAACAAGACCTGGGACTCCCGCTGGTACGCCGACAAGCAGTATGCGGATTTTGTTATGGAAGACTTCCGCATCCGCAAGTTTCTCAAAAAGCGACTGTACCATGCCGGACTTGCCAAAGTAGAAATCGAACGATCCGCCAAGAGGATCCGTCTTCGCATCCACACCGCTCGCCCCGGTATTGTTATCGGTAAGAAGGGCTCTGAGATCGGCCTCCTCAAGCAGGATCTCGTGAAGCTCATCTCCACCGAAGGCGAGAAGCGTGACGTCATGATCGACATCCAGGAGATCAAACGTCCCGAGCTGGACGCGACCATGGTGGCCGAGAATGTGGCCATGCAGCTTGAGCGTCGTGTGGCGTTCCGCCGTGCCATGAAGCGCTGTGTCTCCTCTTCCATGCGTTTTGGAGCCAAGGGCATCAAGATCATCTGCGCCGGCCGTTTAGGTGGTGCTGAGATGGCCCGTACCGAATGGTACCGGGAAGGCAGAGTGCCCCTTCACACCCTCCGCGCGGACATCGACTACGGCTTTGCCGAAGCGCACACCACTTACGGTGTCATCGGCATTAAAGTGTTTATTTTCAAGGGAGAGATCCTCAACTAAGCGGCCATACCGCTTGGTTGATTAGGATATTGAAGGAGTTTCCAAATGCTGAGCCCTAAAAAGGTCAAATTCAGAAAACAGCAGCGTGGAAGAATGACGGGCAAGGCCTACCGAGGTTCATCTCTGAGCTTCGGTGAGTACGGTCTTCAGGCCACGGAGTGCGGCTACATCAACGCACGCCAGATCGAAGCCGCCCGTATCGCCATGAACCGTCGCGTGAAGCGTGCGGGTAAGATGTGGATCCGTATTTTTCCGGACAAGCCCATCACCAAAAAACCCGCAGAAGTACGAATGGGTAAAGGTAAAGGTTCCACCGAAGCGTGGGTTGCCGTTGTCAAGCCCGGTAAGATCCTCTACGAAATCGAAGGGGTTCCCCGTGAGCTTGCTCGCGAAGCCATGCGTCTTGCCGCCCACAAGCTTTCCATTAAAACGCGATTTGTAGAGAGGGGCGACTACTAATGAAGATCAAAGATATTCGTGCCATGAGCAAGGATGATCTGGCGGCCAAACTTCAGGACCTGAAGGAAGAGCACTTCAACCTGCGTTTCCAGCACGGCGTCGGCCAGCTTGAGAAGACCTCTCAGCTGAAGAGCGTCAAGCGTGACATCGCCAGGGTCGAGACGATCATTCGAGAATCAGAACTTTCTTAAAGGTAGAGATAACTAAGCGCTATGAAAACACGTGGAATGAAAAGACAGCTGCAGGGAACTGTGGTGTCCGATAAGATGGATCGAACCGTCGTCGTTCTTGTGGAAAGGCTGGTGAAGCATCCTCTTTACAAGAAGTATATCAAGCGCCACAACAAATATGCAGCCCACGACGCCGAGAACGCATGCGGAGTTGGTGACAAGGTGATCATCACCGAATGCCGTCCTCTCAGCAAAAACAAACGGCACCGCGTCAGCAAGATTGTCGAAAAGGCGGTTTGATAAAGAAGGAAGGCAACGATGATTCAGACAGAAACTAGATTGACCGTGGCAGACAACTCCGGTGCCAAGGAGCTGTACTGCATCAAAATATTGGGCGGTTCCAAAAAGCGTTATGCGGGCGTCGGTGACATCATTGTCGTCTC
>JAKSCC010000066.1 GCA_022360815.1 Desulfobacterales bacterium | reverse complement strand
CTGCCCTTCGTCGCAAAAGGGAGAAAGCCCACCGTGAACGCACCATCTTGAACGCGGCTCTGGAGCTCTTTGTTCTCAAAGGATTTCACCAGACCAGCGCCAATGAAATCGCCAATGCCGCCGAAGTCTCTGTGGGAACCGTCTACTTCTACTTCAAAAACAAAGAGGCCCTTCTTATTCGACTGACCCAGGAGATCGGCATGGAGCTTCGCCGACTGGTGGGCTCGGAGTTTACCCGCTCCGACGGCACCCTTGAGGGGTTTCAAAATGCGGGCATCGCCTTTTTCAAAGATTTCTGCATTCCCTACCCCGAAAAGGTGACCCTTCTTTTCAGGGAGGCTGTGGGCCACAGCACCGAAGTGGAAAAAGTTCGAAAAGAGAGCTTTACACGGCTCACCGAAGATGTGCGCAAAGCCATTCTCCACATGGCCGAAAAGATGGAGCGCCCCCTCACCTCCACAGATTCTGCCGAGGTGCTTGCCGTCAGTATTGTGGGCATTTATGAAAGGGTGGCCTACACCTATCTCTTCTGGAACGAAGATGAAGTGAATATTTTAAAAGTGGGACAAGATGCCGTGGCCTTTCTTATGGCTGGGGTCGAGGCGTTTCTCAAGTAACCAGCCTTCCATTTTGCGCACATGCAAAAAGCCGCCGCCAAAGCAAGGAGACGGCTTTTTTATGCATCAAATGTATTTTTCGTCTTAGATTTTAAATCGCCCCGATACCTCGTGAAGTTTTGCTGCCAAAAGCACCAACTCATCGGCACGTTGGTTCACGGTGGTACTGCCTTTGTAAAAATCGTTGGCCGATTGAGAGACGCCAGCCATGTCGGAAGAGATGCCATCTGAAACATGAGCGGTTTCTGCGACTTGGGATGCCGTTTCCTCCAAACCGCAAGACGCTTGGGAGAGGTTCTCGGCAATTTCGGCTGTAGAGGCCGACTGCTCTTCAACTGCCGTTGCAATAGTGCCCACCAACTCGCTCACTTCGTCAATAACAAGGGCCATTCGATTGATCCCTTCCACAGAACTGCCCGTGGACCCTTGAACGCCTTCAATCTTCTTACGAATCTCACCTGTGGCTTCTGCTGTCTGCGACGCAAGGGCCTTAATCTCTCCGGCCACCACGGCAAAGCCTTTACCATATTCTCCGGCTCGAGCCGCTTCGATGGTGGCATTCAAGGCGAGAAGATTGGTTTGCTCGGAAATTTCATTGATGGTCTCTGTCACTTTTCCAATCTCTGAAACCGCCTTTCCCAAAGTATCCATTATCGCCCCAACCTCTTTTGCCTGCCCCACCATATTTGAAGCCACATGCCTTGCCCTTTCAGAGTTTTCCGCAATTTCTGATATGGTGGCACGCATCTCTTCTGTGGAGGCTGCTACGGCATTAACATTGGCCGACGTCTGTTCGCTTGACGCTGAAACGCCCTGCATGGACGCATTCATATCTTCTGCAAAACCGGATACCTCCTGGGCCCTCTGGGTCATGCTCTGAGCCCCATCGGACATCGTCACCGAAAGATCCGATAGCTGGCTTCCTGAGATTCTCACCGCCTCAGCATTTTCAACCAAAGTCCTCATCACCCCTTGAATTTTTTCTACAAAAGCATTGAACCACATAGCCAGAACACCCAGCTCATCCTGGCTATCTACCTCCAGCCGTCGAGTGAGATCGCCTTCTCCTTCGGCGATATCGCGCAGCATCTCTGATGTAAACAAAATGGGACGGGTTATGGCACTGGCAAGCCAGAAACCACAAATCAAAACCACAAGAAAAATCACAAAACCCAGTGCCGCGACCATTCCAATAACGGTACGACATTTTGACATCACCTCATCAACCTCAATAAAACCGACCAATTTCCATCCCAATACCGGAGAGGTATAGACCTTTGCAAGATAACGCACCCCGCCCTTCTCCACTTCAACATGGCCGGATGAAATCCCTGAAAGATCTTGAAGTGCCTTGACCCCTGAAGTTTCCATGGTTTTAAAGTTTGTCTCCGGCTCAGCCGGGTTCGCCAAAATGGTCCCATCATCCTGCACAAGCATGGCATACCCACTTTCACCAATATGGATTTCCTGCACCATATCTGTCAAAACCCCCAGAGAGACATCTATTCCCACAACCCCAAGGGCCTTCCCTGACGCATCATCCAAATTCGAAATGGGTGCTGCCACAGTAACCACAGCAACATCTCCGGCTGTCATAGATCGGTAAGCGGGCGTAATAATGGGAACACCCGCTCTCTCTGCATCCACATACCAAGGGCGGGTGCGTGGATCATATCCGGCCGGCATAATCTCTTTGGAAGAGGAGGCCCAGCCTCCCCACCGGCTCCCCATGTAGACTTCAATAATGGAAGGATTCACGCGAGGCTGTCCCCCAAAGAACTTATAGATTGAGGCACTGAGGCCTCCCATCTCTTCAGGGTCAAAAGTCGTACCTTCAGGCACACCTACATAGTTCATCAGGCTCTCATCGGTTTGATGAGTCAACTCAGCATCAGCCAAAAATCCCGCCGTCTGCTTTATATTTTCCACAAACAAAGAGATGGCTTTGTCCACCTGCTTCATCTCATTACCAGCAGCATTCACAAACAAGGCTTTTGAGTAGGAACTCACGTTTAACGCCACAACAGCCATAAGCGCAGCCACTGGCAAAAGGGCCACAAGACCAAATGAAATCACCAATTTTTTCTTAATCGTCCATCTCTTCATGCAATTACTCCAAGCAGGCTCATATCCAATTCATCCGACGCACAGACAGCTCACCTTTTTTTAGGCAACAAGTCATCCCCCTTCAGAGAACCTTATCACTGAAAACTACCCTCCCTATCGGCCTTTTTGTCTGAAACCTTTACCTATCTTATTGTTTCAATTTTGCAAAAAATTCAAAGGATTTAGACAAAGTATAAAACCTAACACGCTTGGTATTTTCTTTTTTCTAACAGGCTAATTTTCAAATACGATTCCAACCTGAAGGACACAGTTTGATAACAGAACGGCCTACACAATCGGCAGGGAAATATTTTTAGGGGGGCAAATTTGCTTTTTGTAAAACAACATCGATTCATAGCCATAGCCCCAAAGAAATCAATGGCAAT
>JAKSCC010000168.1 GCA_022360815.1 Desulfobacterales bacterium | reverse complement strand
GGCATACTATGTTTGGGGAATATATTGCTTGCAGCCACAATATATGGGGGTAATATTGGTTCCCGGACACCAAATAGCACAACGGATTGTGCTTGGTGTTTCAATCTTTTTGAAAAGCACCGAACAAGTGCCTAAAATCTTGTGATTGGGTTAATGTAATGAGCATATATTTATGTTAACGTTTCGGGCTGATCAATCGGACCCTTTCGAGTAGGGAAGCTCACGAGAGAGCCGAACTCAAAAATCACAGACTCGTTCGCACAACGCCTGACATGGCAAAAAGGCGTAACGCTATGCCTGTGCTGTCAAATGCACAATTTTAAGTGCTCGTCTGATTCAAGCCCTTTAATCGAGGGCAGCAAACAAACTGCCTCCGTGTCTGACTGTTTCAGATGCAGATGAACAAACTGACAAACAAACACATGCACAACAGCCGCTCAACATCATTCACCAACCCCAAGCCGCGCATCACAGCAGGCAACCTTGCGATTCATCGCAGGCCCGGTGAAACCCAAGGCTCACTCGTGCAGGTACGCAATTTCGTCCCACTACATGATTGTGGCTTCCGCCTCGCAGTCACGGAACCTCAAGACCAGCAGGACGACATACTCGAATACGAGTTGGCAGGGTTGCATTCAATCAAGCCGCTCGCAATCGCAGCAAGATTCGTTGAAGAGTTGGCAACCGACCCGCACATTGCCAATCATCCACAGCTACTTGAACAACAAGGGGCTGCGTTGGAAACCACGGGGGTAATTGGAGGGGAGAAAGCCTGGGGTAAAAAGGTGAGTATCAGCATCCGCATCATCGATTCGATCGGATGGGAGAAAACCTGGGGGCTTAGTATGAACGGAAAACTGCTTGCGATTGCAACCGGATTTTGCCATGTAGCAGCTTTCCAAAATATTGTTCAGATTCTGCATAACCGCATGATGCGGCCATAAACAGAGGTCTGAATAAAACCGCTTGCATAACAATGACAAGCACGCAGAGAGGTGGAGGGATCAGGGAAAAGGGGCAGGATTTAGGGAATGGGATCTGGTGTTCAGGAAGGAACCTGAGCCAGTCGATTCAGAAAAGCATTGAATGATCAGTGGTAAGGAAGCCGCTGATTCAGAATAAAGCTCAAGCAGCAGGGGTTTGCGCATATGAGGATAACACGCCGATTTACACAGCCTGGACAGGATGTCTTTTCAACCGTCGAG
>JAKSCC010000265.1 GCA_022360815.1 Desulfobacterales bacterium | reverse complement strand
TGGTAGCGGGCTGATTGCCTGCGTTGATAAGATCGGGATCGTTCTCTCCTTTTGCAGGGGCCGGTCCGATACCGATGAATCCATTTTCCGAATGGAGAAGAACCTCAACCCCTTCAGGAATGTAGTTGGCCACCATGGTCGGCATGCCGATGCCCAGGTTCACGATGGAACCGTCTTTAAATTCACGCGCAATTCGGCTCGCAATGAGCTCGCGTCCTGAAAGCTGATCAGTCATGCTTCACCTCCCCGGCTTTGATTACCGCATCCACAAAAATTCCGGGAAGCATCACCTGATCCGGGTCAATGGTTCCCGTATCCTCAATGTGGTCTGCCTCCACAACCACATACTCACAGGCCATGGCCATAAGGGGGTTAAAGTTCTGGGCTGACTTTCGGAAAATAAGATTTCCACTGCGATCCGCGCGGTGGGCCTTGATAAGCGCCACATCCCCTTTGATGGGAGGCTCCAGAAGAAAGGCTTTTCCATCCACCGTGATCACCTCTTTGCCCTTCTCCACATCGGTCCCAACACCGGTGGGAGTCAGAATCCCACCAAGGCCAACGCCTGCGGCGCGAATGCGCTCGGCAAGGGTCCCCTGGGGCACCAGAATCGCTTCAATGCTTCCGTCGGTCATCGCCTTGCCAAACTCAGGGTTCAACCCCACATGCGAGGCATAAAAGGTCTTCACACTTCCCTGGCGTACCAGCTTGCCAGCACCCCCTCCTGGAATACCGGCATCGTTACACACCACGGTAAGATCTTTGAGGTCTTTTGCAACCACGGCATCCACCAGACGTTCAGGCGTTCCCACGGTCATAAAACCACCAATCATCAGGGTGGCACCATTTCCAATATCCCGGACCGCGTCATCCAGGCATTTTATCTTATTCATCTTAGAGAGCCTCCAGGTTTCAGGCATTTTACATGCTGCCCCCGCAGCAGGCCAACAGCCTCGAAAAATCACTCTGACCTCTCAAGGCTTGTGGGAGCCGACCCACTGCGAACGCACCACGCACTTTTTATGAATCGCTATCAAAATTCAAAGGCAAGGTATCCGGCACCACTTGTTTCGGGCCGGACACCTTTGATTTTATGTCACGCCCTACTCTGCTACAGGAACATCAGAATCAGAGAGGTCACCACGCCACCCCAAATAAGGGCCACGGTGCAGTATCCCATGATGTCCCGAATGGTAAGGCCAGCAATTCCCAAAAGGGGAAGCGCCCAGAAAGGCTGGATCATGTTGGTCCAGGCATCACCCCAGGCAATGGCCATGGCCGCTTTTCCAAGGGGTACCCCAAGCTGCTGAGCCGCCGGCATAACAATGGGTCCTTGAACCGCCCATTGCCCTCCACCCGAGGGTACAAAAAAGTTCACGATACCGGCTGAGAGATAGGTGAAGAAAGGAAAGGTCGTAACAGTCGAGATCTCCACAAACCACTGGGAAATAGATGCCGCAAGACCCGAGTGCACCATCATGCCCATGATACCGGCATAAAGGGGAAACTGAAGCACAATGCCACCGGTGTTTTTAATGGCATCGTTCATGGTACGCAGGTAGTTGGCCGGGGTTTTATGCAGAACAATACCGGCAAAAAGAAAGATAAGGTTGACGCTGTTCAGTCCCAACTTTCCGCCGTTTGCAAAGTAGTAGATGATGTAGCCAAAACCCATGGCCCCCAGAATCATGGAGATCACCATGGAGTTCTCCAGCTTTTCAGCAGGCGTCATCTCACTTCTCGGCCTTATCACTTCTTCTTTTTCATCAGCAAAAAGAGCGGGGTCCACCTCCACCACGTCCTCTTTTTTGGGCATCATCATCTTGTTGATAAGAGGAAGCGTCACCAGAAGAATCACACCGATGAGAATACTCTGCCAAGCAAAAATGGTTTCGGAAACAGGAATCTGAACGCCACCGGTGATCTTGGCCATAAACCCCTTGGCATCGGCCACCTTAAGGGGAATGGAACCCGAGAGCCCTGCATGCCAAACAATAAAGCCAGTGTAGGCAGAAGCCACCAGAAGGCCGTAGTCAATGCCTTTGATCTTCTTGACCATTTCACGTGCCAAAAGTGCGCCAACAATGAGGCCAAAACCCCAGTTCACCCAGCACGCTACCAGGGCCACAAAAGTGGTTACAACAATAGCCTGTCCCGGTGTTTTGGCAACGTCGGCAATGGAGGTGAGAAACGACTCCACCAACTTGGTACGGGCCAGTGTGTGGCCGGTCACCAGAACCAAAACCATCTGCATGGCAAAGGCCAAAAGCTTCCAAAAACCTTCACCCCAGTACTTGACCATTGCCACAGGGGTCTGACCCTGGAAAAGCATTCCAAAAATGAAAACGAGAAACGTCAGAATAGCTGCGAATAAAAAGGCATCCGGCAGCCACCGACGAACAATTTTGCTGAAAAACGCCGCAAGTGCTCTGATCATAGTGCTCTCCTCCCTTAAAAAAACCCCTCTTTAAACCACTCCTGTGGGGCTAAAAAAGGGCATCACAAATATAAAAAATCCGCGTAATGTTTCGAATGCTCCTGCATTGAAGCATTCTGTTTCAGGGAAGAAAGCATCGACTGTGCCAAAAAAGAGAGACTCTTTTTAGCACGTTGATTTACATAATTATTTTCTGTTTTTATCCATAAAACCACAAGTTTTTTCTAACGGACGATGTGAAAAAAGGGGGAAACGGTGTGCAAAGTTTACACAGCCCCATATCCCAAACGCGTTCGTGGTCAAGTGGCAGAACCTTCCAGGTCCAGAGGTACCGAGAGCGTAAATGTGGTTCCCTCTTCCGGTGAGGTTGCAAAGTAGATAAAGCCTTTCAGATAGGTTTCAGCAAAAAGCTTCATCGCATAGGTCCCCACACCCCTGCCTTCCCCTTTTGTGGAGAAACTGCGTTGGAAAAGACACATCTGGACATGCCGTGGTATGTATCCGGGATTGGTAACTGAAAAACGGACCATGCCTCGTCTCATCTGGCACCCTGCCGTGACATGGCCGCCACTTGGACTCGCCTCCAGTGCATTTTTAATCATATTGATAAGCACCCGGCGAAGCAGAACCGGATCTGTTTTAAGGGCGACCTCCTCTGAGTCCGGCAAAATACTCAACTGCTTCATGCCCAAAGGCTTATGACTGGAATAAAGCGCAATGCACTCCCTTAAAAAAGTAAGGGATAAAACCTCCTCACAATCCACTTTGGCAAATCCGGCCTCGGCGTCCAGAAGCTTTTTTTGAGAACGGACCTCATCAATTAACCACTGGGAGGCCGTGTGGATCGCTTTAAGCCTCTCTTTGGAAGGAGCCCTTTTTTCTTCAAGAAGCTCTTCTACAAGCCCCCACACACCGCTGGCTGTATTGGAAATATCATGAAAAAAAGTGCGCTCCAGATTCTTTCTCCGCTTTTCATGCGCAATATCGATGGCTGTAAAAATCGTAAAGGGTTCGCCTTCCCTCTCCGTGGGGGTCACCCAGACTTGAAGTTCCAAAATCGCCCCACCCTCTAAAGCAATTTCGCACTCCTTTTGCGAAGCCTCACCACCTAAGCCATCAAGAATCGCTCGAACCGCACCGCAGGTGCTGCAAAATTCCGTTGTACCACACCCCGAAGGGGCAGAGAGTGCCTTCACACACCCCATAGCCTCTCCAGGTCTCATGCCCATAATTGCCTCCACAGAGGGTGCCTTTACTATCTCTAAAAATCGCTCATTGGCACAGACAATCTGTCGATATCGGTTCACAACTAGAAAAATAACTGGGACCGATTTAAAAATTTCGTGCATACTCAAGTTATCAAAAAGGCGATACTGGGCCATTACCTCTGGCCGATCCAATCGATCGGCCGGGGCAAAGCGTGTTGTGTGTGACGGAGTCATACTTTCTCCGGTGAAAATCTGTTTTGAAGGGGTTGATATAGAATTGTGAAACAGTGAGGAGGAATACTGAAAAGACACGCCTATTATTTTATCGTTATTACTCAAGAAGATCAAGCGGTTGAAAAACAGAAACACCCCTGACTGGCTCAAAAACCAACAGAGGTGTCTCAAAAAAAAGCCTCACAAAAATGGAAAGGCTTTTGTTTTAAATCCTATCAACCAAACACGACTCGATACACATCCCGATATTTTTTTGCAAAGTGAATGGTAAAACCATCGGTAATATAATCGGGAAGTTCATCCACATCACGCCGGTTGTCATCGGGAAGCACCAGTTCGCGAATGGAGAGCCGCCTTGCAGCAATCACCTTCTCCCGAATGCCTCCCACGGGAAGCACTTTACCTGTAAGGGTCATCTCACCCGTCATAGCAAGAGGCCTGTCGATTTGCCTCCCGGTGGCAAGAGATATCAATGCCGTAGTCATGGTAACCCCTGCACTGGGCCCATCTTTGGGGGTTGCACCCTCTGGAACGTGAAGATGAATAAATCCCTTTTCAAAAAATTCGGGCTTGATTTTATACTCTTTGGCATTGGCAGAGACAAAGCTGTAGGCAATCTCGGCCGACTCTTTCATCACATCACCCAACTGGCCTGTCAGCTTAAACCCCTTGTTCAACTGATGAACCCGGGTTGCTTCCACGGGAAGCGTGGCCCCGCCCATGGCGGTCCAGGCCAGACCGGTGACAATGCCGACTCCGTCCATGGTACGCTCTTTCCTGAAGATAGCAGGCCCCAGATACTTGGGTACCTCTTTTACGCCCACTGAGACCGCATGATCGCCCTCTTCGAGAAAGGTGACCACCAATTTTCTCACGATTCGGTTGAGCTGCTTTTCAAGATTTCGCACCCCGGCTTCACGGGCATAGCCATCAGCCACGGTCCGAATGGCCGCATCGGTTATCTTCAACTGTTTTTTGGGAATCCCGCTTCTCTCCATAAGCCTGGGCCAAAGGTGTTTTTTGGCGATCTCCACCTTCTCTGCTGTGATATACCCTGAAAGCCGAGTCACATCCATTCTATCCAGAAGCGGCTGCGGAATGGTATCCATCTGGTTGGCTGTGCAGATAAAAAGGACCTTGGAGAGATCCAATCTCAAATCAAAATAGTGATCGAGAAACTCGCTGTTCTGCTCTGGGTCCAGGGCCTCTAGGAGGGCCGATGCCGGATCACCCTGAAAAGAGGCTCCCACTTTATCAATTTCATCCAGCATGATCACTGGGTTTGAAACCCCTGTCTCCTTCAAGGCCTGAACAAACTTACCGGGAAGTGCGCCAATATAGGTACGCCGATGCCCTTTGATTTCGGCCTCATCGCGCATGCCGCCCACACTGAAGCGGTAAAACTTCCGGCCCAAAGATTCGGCCACCGATTTGCCAATGGAGGTTTTCCCAACCCCCGGAGGCCCAACCAAAAGAAGAATCGAGCCAGAGACCTCCTTCTTATAGACACCCACCGCCAGAAATTCGATAATCCGATCCTTCACATCCATCAAACCAGAGTGGTCGCGGTCTAAAATCTTACGCGCCCCTTTGATATCCAGCTTGTCCTCTGAGTAGACCCCCCAGGGCACCGAGGTGATCCAATCCAGATAGTTGCGGGAAACCGCATACTCAGGGGACCCCTTCTCCAGAACCTGCATCTTCTCTATCTCACTGGCCACACGCTCTAAAACATAATCCGGAGGATCGAGTTCTTCCAGGCGCTTTTGAAACTGCTCGATATCTGCTTCACGATCGTCTTTGGCAATACCAAGCTCTTTTTGAATCACCTTTAGCTGCTCTTTGAGAAAAAACTTGCGCTGATTCTCGTTTAAACTCTTGTTCACCTCCTGGCTGATCTCGCTTTGCAGCTTTAACGACTCCTGCTCTTTTTTCAAAAGCACCAGAACCCTTTTCATGCGATCCATAAGGCTTGTGGTCTCCAAAATCGCCTGAATTTCCTTACCTGGAGCCGTAGTAATGGATGCGCCAAAATCGGCCAGAGGCGATGCGTCATTGGGACTGAAACGCGTCACAAAATTCTTCACCTCCTCGCCATAAAGGGGATTTAGAGGGATAATCTCGCGAATCGCCTTGATTATGGCCACAGAGTAAGCTCGAAGTTTTTCCGGCTCACCCTTCTTCTCCACAGGGTAGCTGGCCCGTGCTTTAAACGGTGGCGCATCCGTTAAAAACTCCTCCACACGAAACCGCCGAATGCCCTGAGTTATCAGTTGAAGTTTCTCTCCATCGGCCATCACATTATGAATTTGGGCAACACACCCCACCTTAAAAAAGCTATCAGGTGTCAGGTCACCTGCAGCCTCGGGCTTTACCATCACAAGGCCTACCATGCCTTGATTTTCGTTGATCACCTTCTCAATGGTGGGTTGCCACTTCTCCTGGTTCACGATCAGGGGCTGGGCTTGAAACGGGAGAAAGGGCCGACCGGTGACCGGCATCACCATCAATGTGTCCGGCATAATCTGATGGGGAATGGCAAGGCTGGATGAGCTCTCCTTCTCCTCTTCTTCAATCACTTCAGGGGTGATGGGTTCGTTCTCTTCCATGATGAGGCTCCTTTCTCGAAGAGGACCGATTCATCCTCTATGATCAATACGGAATAAACACGCAAGATTGTTGGCACAGGGGCATGAAAAATTGGGAAACACCAAAAGGTCTGTTCCCCCTCACTGCTCTGTTACAAAGTAAAACAGTCTGAATGCATTGCAAGGGATATATGGCCAGGGTACTGGCAGGAAACCGCCACGGGGCAAGGCAAGATGTGGAAAATTTAAGGAGATATTCAAAGGAGAAAAAACAGAGAAAAGGGGTCAAGGCAAACCCTGCCGAGGTCTCTTAAGGATAATCTTTCGACGCATTGTAATCAAGCTATATTTGGAAGCAAAAAGGCCTCTTCCTCTTGAAAAACCAAAGAGGAGAGGCCTCTTAAAAAAGCGATGCCTTTAAAAACTCTATAATATAGAGTCTACAAAGCTGGCCACACGGGTATGGGTCATGCAAGAGCCGAAAAACTCTTCGGGCGGTGCTTCGGTGACAAAACTCCCCTTCTCCATAAAAATTACGCGATCCGCTACCTCACGGGCAAACCCCATCTGGTGGGTCACAATGATCATGGTCATCCCTTCCACAGCAAGCCCTTTGATGGTGTTAAACACTTCTCCAACCAGCTCGGGGTCCAGCGCACTTGTGGGCTCGTCAAAAAGCATGATTTTCGGCTTCATGGCAAGGGCCCGAGCAATGGCGACACGCTGTTTCTGACCACCAGACAAGGTGGCAGGAAACACATCGCGTTTATCGGAAAGGCCGACTTTTTCCAGCATATCAAGGGCAATGGCTCGCGATGCCTCTTCGCTTTTCCCCTGAACCGTCACCGGACCCTCCATGATATTTTGCAGAACCGTCATGTGTGGAAAGAGATGGAAATGCTGAAACACCATGCCGATTTCGGCCCTTAACGCACAGATATTCTTCTGGGTATCAAGAACCTGTTTTCCCTTTGTCTCCACATACCCAACGTTCTGACCCTCAAAAAAGATGCGCCCTTCATCAATCTCTTCGAGAATATTCACCGAGCGCAAAAGTGTGGATTTTCCAGAGCCAGATGGCCCGATAATCACCACTTTTTCACCTGGCATCACATCAAGATCCACGGCATTTACGGCCACAGTTTTTCCAAAGCGCTTGGTGATTCCCTTAAGGCTTAAGATGGGCTCTGTGCTCTCTGCGTTACGATCTGTTTTCATAAGCCCCCACGCGCTTTTCAATCTTCTCAAATGTCACCGTAAACACGGTGGTAAACAAAAGGTAAATCATGGCTGCGATGATCAATACATTGACGTTAAAATAGGTATTAAACATCTGGTTTGCCGCCCGCATCAACTCCACCATGGCAATGGTAGAGACAAGGGCCGTATCCTTAATCAAAGCAATAAACTCATTGCCAATGGGAGGCATAAGGCGTTTGTAAGTCTGTGGAATAATCACCCGCCGCATGGCCTGGGTGTAACTCATGCCAATGGCTTTGGCCGCTTCCATCTGACCGTCATCAATGCTTTCAATACCCCCACGAATAATTTCTGCCAAATAGGCGGAGTAGTTAACCCCAAGTCCAATCACTGCAGAAGCCGTAGGCGAAAGGGTTATTCCCAAAGCCGGCATACCGTAATAGATAAAAAAGAGCTGTAGAAGAAGCGGGGTTCCGCGGAAAAACCAAATAATAAACCAACAGAGCCAACGAATAGGCGGCAGCCCACTGATACGCCCCAAAGCGATAAGAAGGCCGCCAATGGGTGAGATCACCATGGTGATCACCACCAAAAAAAGGGTCATACCAGCACCCTGAATCAGGGGAGGCATAAAGAGCTTTACATCCTCCATAAAAAGAGCAAATTTACTCTTTTTTGAAGAGGCGATGGATGCGAGAACATTTTTCGCTTCCACATGGTCAGGAAAGATGGCCAAAACCTTATTGCAAGCGGCTTCTGCCTCTTCGATCATCTCCAGGGCAAAGAAAAGCTGTGCCCTTTGAATACGACTTCGAATATAATCTGCAGCCTCATCAGTGGAGGCTGGCTCAGGGATGGTGTCCAGAATCTCAATGGCACTCTGATAGTCGCCCGATGCCATGAGGTTGCTTGCCTTGCGAAAAACCTGCTGGGGGTTGACCTCACCGGCCAGGGCTCCAGAAAAGGTACAGAAAAGAAGCGTCAGGCAGGTCAAAAGCAGAAAAAATCTGCGGATCGTGGGTTTCATGAATAGCTACGCCTTGATTGTCTCGGCCGGGTAACAAAACGGCAATCCCCTTTGTCACCACGTGAAAACAGGCAAGGGACATGGCCTGGTAAGGCCGCCCTCGCCTGTCTGATCATTTATATACGCACAGCACCAGGGCCGTGGAAAAACTACCAGGTCTCGGGGTTGGTGATGTCTTCCCCAAACCATTTTTTGGAGATCTTGCCCATGGTTCCGTCGGCGATCATGGCATCAATAGCACCCTGAACAGCAGCGCGAAGATCGTTGTCTTCTTTACGGAAAGCCACACCAAAGGGCTCTTTGCTGATAAAACCAGGCAGGGTTTTGAAAGCGCCGACCTGCTTGGCAATGGCATCGCGTCCGGTAACATTATCAATGACCACAGCGTCCAAACGACCGGCCTTCAGATCGAGAAGCGCTTTGGGATTGTCTTCATACTCTTTGATCGCCTTAGGCGCATTGGGAAGTTTTTTAGCGGCTGTTACAGCAGGAGAGCCTTCCTGGCATCCAATAATCATACCACCCAGATCTTTGTAATCGGTAAAGCGCTTCTCTTTAAAACGAACCACAACCACCTGACCGTCAAGAATGTAGGGCTTAGTGAAGTTCACTTTGGCCGCACGCTCTTCCGTAATGGTCATGCCGTTCCAGATGCAGTCAAACTTTTTAGCATACAGGGAGTTGATCACGCCTTTCCAGGCGGTGGGCTGAAGTTTCACGTCAAAACCGAGTCGTTTTCCCACTTCACGCGCTGCGTCAATGTCAAAACCAACGACCTCACCGTCAGCTGTTCGGTATCCCATGGGAGGGAAAGAGTCATCAAGGCCGAGAATAAGCTGCCCCTTGGCTTTGACACGGTCAAAGGAGCCGTCACTTGCAAAGGCCATGGAGGTCATGGCAAACAGGCACAACAAGACGATAACCGCTCTTTTCATAACAATCTCCTTAAAAGTGTGATGGTTTTATCTGAAACGTATGGGAAATATCGGATCGAGCCCTCTTTTGCAAGATATTTTTAACAGCGTCCGGGTTTCGAATCCCTTAATTTTCATAGTAAAACCGGTAAAACCAGAAAAGCGGAACCCTTTATCTCGGCTCCGCCTTTCCGTAATAAATCCAATGTCTCGGTCGTGTAACCTACCCTTCCTGTTCCCGAAGCTCTTTTCTCAAGATCTTTCCCACAGTCGATTTGGGAAGCTCAGAGCGAAACGCCACAGCCACAGGCAATTTGTACTTGGCAAGCTTTCCAGCGCAGTAGTCGATCAGCTCACGCTCTGTGGCCTCTTCGCCCTCTTTGAGCACCACAAACACCTTCACCGCTTCTCCGCGATGGGCATGAGGAATACCAATGGCGCAGGCCTCCTGCACCTTGGGATGCTCGTAGAGGACTTCGTCAATATCTCTTGGGTAAACGTTGTAACCGCCCGAAAGAATCATATCTTTCTTGCGATCCACAATGAAGAAATACCCATCTTCATCCATCTTCGCAATATCTCCGGTGTGAAGCCACCCATCCGTCAAGGTTTCAGCTGTCGCATCAGGGCGGTTCAGATACCCCTTCATCACTTGGGGTCCGCGCACCACAAGCTCACCGGTCTCGCCCACAGGCATTTCGGTCACCCCATCCACAAGATCCACAATACGGGCTTCAGTGCTGCTTAAGGGCAAACCAATGCTCCCCGGCTTTCGTGGGCCTCCGGCAAAGGGGTTGATATGGGTCACGGGCGATGACTCGGTCATGCCAAAGCCTTCAGCAATAACAGAGCCCGACCGTTTTTCAAAGGCCTTTATCACCTCAACCGGCAGGGGCGCACTTCCGGAAAAGCAGCCCTTGATGGAGGTGAGATCGGTCTTTTCAATGTCCGGGTGGTTCACCATGCCGATGTACATGGTGGGCACCAGAGGGGCAAAGGTGGGGCGAAACTTGGTAATGGCCTCAAAAAGCTGTGGCGCTTGTGGTTTGGGCACCAAAATGGTTTTCCAACCCATGGCAATGGGAAGATTTAAGGCAGCTGTCAGGCCAAAGATATGAAAATAGGGAAGCGCCCCAAGGCAAACCTCTTCACCCCTGATAAACTGTGGAAACCAGGCCTTCGCCTGCTGAATTTGAAACGAGAGGTTCCGGTGGGTCAGCATCACCCCTTTGGAAACACCGGTGGTTCCACCCGTGTACTGGTACATAGCCACATCATCAAGGCTTATTTCCTCTCGGAAATCGGAAGGGGTGTGTGCGGCAATCATCTCCTTCCACTTATAAACGCTTGGCGCAGGAGAGACGCTGGCTGCCATCTTTTTGCGCTTGCCCACCAGGGGAAAAAGAAGATTCTTGGGAAAGGGAAGGTAGTCGCCGATGGAGGTGTAGATAATCTCTTTGATACCAGTCTTTTCACGCAATTTTACCATGCGATCGGCCAGAAGGTCTAAGGTGATGAGTACCTTGGCTCCAGAGTCGTTGAACTGATGCTCCAGTTCCCGGTCTGTATAGAGAGGATTGTTCATCACCACTACGGCCCCAAGCCTGAGAATGGCGTAATAAGCCGCCACACAAGGAATGGTATTGGGAAGTAAAATAGCTACGCTATCCCCTTTTTTTACACCAAACCCTTTCAGGCAGGCAGTCATGGACCGGACCATTTTGTCCAGCTGGCCATAAGAAAGGGTATACCCCTGAAAGACCAAGGCTGTTTTATCTGAATAGTGGGCCACAGACGCCTGAAGGTAGTCGGTCAGCAGCTCTTCCTTAAAATCCAGGGCTTCAGGAATTCCAGATTCGTAATGTTTCAACCATGGCTTGCTCGCGTATGTCACCTGTTCGGTCACGGATCTCTCCTTGATTAGATGAGAATAAGAAGGCGATGCCTTGTTTCATAAATGGATAAAGAGCTTCTGCTCCAACACACCACGTGTGCCGCACAAATGCTTAACTCTTTGTCACGTCCATTAAACCCAAGTGTTCACCCTGCAGATGTCAGCCACATCGGCTCTGCTAAAATGTCAAAAAAGTGCAAGGCGAAAAAACAAGGCATACCTCTTTGAGGACGGATACCGGCTGTTTCAAGAGACCAGCCGACTGGAGTCACCTTGCTATGCATTTAGGGAGGAAAAGGTGTCCTGTCAACACCATATAAAGATCTGTTTACCACCACCAAGTTTACACTTAAAAAACAACAGTTACAAAACAATAACAAAGCGAAAACAAAAGCAACTTTTTTCCAAGCGCAAAAAAAGAGGCGGGCCCCTTAGTGGCACCCGCCTTCCATTTTTGTTAGTGAGGATTCCTCAACCAACAACTCTTTAACTCTGAGATTTCGTCGCCTCTTCTACTCGAAGATCCTTCCGCAAAATTTTCCCCACCGTGGATTTGGGAAGCTCTTCCCTGAACTCCACAGAGACAGGCCACTTGTATTTGGCAAGCTTGTCACTGCAAAAGGAGATCATCTCCTCTTCGGTTGCTGTCTCACCGGCTTTAAGCACCACAAAAGCCTTTACTGCTTCACCCCGGTGTGCATGGGGAATGCCAATGGCACAGGCTTCCTGGACCTTGGGGTGCTCGTAGAGCACCTCATCAATGTCCCGTGGATAGACGTTGTATCCACCCGAAAGAATCATATCTTTCTTGCGGTCCACAATGTAGAAGTAGCCATCCTCATCCATCTTGGCAATATCGCCCGTGTGCAACCACCCATCCACCAGAGTTTCTGCCGTGGCATCGGGCCTGTTGTGGTACCCTTTCATGATCTGAGGTCCTTTGATCAGAAGCTCACCCACCTCACCCACGGGCATATCGGTGACCCCATCGGCCAAATCCACAATACGGCACTCGGTATCCGGGGCTGGAATGCCGATGCTTCCCACTTTTCGCTGGCCCCCACTGAACGGGTTCAAATGGGTTACCGGACTCGATTCCGTCAATCCAAACCCCTCCACAATCACCGATCCCGACCGCTTTTCAAACTCACGGGTCACCTCAACGGGAAGCGGCGCACTGCCGGAGAAACACCCTTTGATGGAGGTGAGATCCGCCTTGGCAAGGCCGGGGTCATTGAGCATGCCAATGTACATGGTGGGAACCAGAGGGGCAAACGTCGGACGGAATTTATTAATGGCCTCCAAAAGCTGAGGAGCCTGTGGCTTGGGAACCAAAACCATCTCCCAGCCCATATAGACCGGGTAGTTCATGGAGCAGGTAAGTCCAAAAATATGAAAAAGGGGAAGTGCGGTGAGACAGCACTCAGCCCCCTTCTCAAATCCAGGAAACCAGGAACCGGCCTGCTGAACCTGAAAGGAGAGGTTTCGATGGGTAAGCATCACCCCCTTGGAAACACCCGTGGTTCCTCCGGTATACTGATACATGGCCACATCATCGAGGCTTAAGCTTGCCCGGCTGGAAGAAGGCGGTGTTTGAACCGCCTCTTTCCAATGAACCACCCGGGAAGCCTGGGGCACATCAGCCGCCAATTTTTTACGCTTGCCCACCAAAGGAAAAAGCAAATTTTTGGGAAAGGGAAGGTAATCACCAATGGAGGTCCAAATGATCTCTTCAATGCTGGTCTTTTCGCGAAGGGCAATCATACGGGCTGCCAAAAGGTCCAACGTAATTAAAACCTTTGCACCGGAATCGTTAAACTGATGCTCCAGCTCCCGGTCTGTATAAAGGGGGTTGTTCATCACACAAATGGCCCCCAGGCGCATAATAGCAAAGTAGGCCACCACACAGGGAATCACGTTGGGCAAAAGCACCGCCACACGATCGCTCTTGGAAATCCCAATGGACTCCAAATATCCCACCAGAGATCGAACCATCTCATCCATCTGACTGTAGGTGAGACGATACCCCTGAAAGTTCAAGGCGCATCGATCTGGAAACTCGGCCACCGATCGTTCAAGAAAATCGGTCAAAAAAGTCTCTTGGAAATCCACATGGGTTGGGACTCCCTCTCCGTAGCTGGAGAGCCAGGGCTTTTTGCTATAAAGCGTTTCAGACATGCTGCCTCCATGGTAGATAATTGGAACTGAGGTTATATAAAAGGCGTAGCAAAAAGAAACAGGGTTCACAAAGCAGATACAGGTTATCTTTTTCGAGTAACTTTATCAACCCCCTTCCCTTTATTTCCTCAGCCTTAAACCATGGATTTTAGTATTCTGTTTGACTCCTTAAGACCATCCTCACAGCATGGGCCAAGAAACTCACGGATCGAAGCCATGTAATCAAGGGCCCCCTGCCGCTCTCCAAGAATCATCTCGTTGACGGTCTCATCCAGTGCATTTTCAAAAGCCCCCACCATCTCAGCCACATGGGGATTGTCCCCCACCATGGCGGCATAGAGGTCCGGATCCTGGGCAAAGAGGCGCCCGATCA
>JAKSCC010000106.1 GCA_022360815.1 Desulfobacterales bacterium | reverse complement strand
TGACCGGAGGGGCGGCTTCGGGGAAGACAACCGTGTGCGGTCTGTTTCGAGCAAAAGGCGTGGCTGTTTGCATTGCCGATGATTTGGCGCGGCAGGCGGTGGCCCCAGGTTCTGATGGTTTTCAGGGCGTGGTGAATCATTTTGGGCCGAAGGCGGTGACATCAGAAGGGGAGCTCGACAGGAGTTGGCTTCGTGATCGCCTGGTAAGCTATCCGGAAGATCGAAAGGTGCTGGAGACCATTGTGCAACCCCAGGTTGTTCAACTCATGAAAGCCTTCCTTATAAAAGAGTCGTTAGCTGGTGCATCCATGGCGGTCTGTGAGGTGCCCCTTCTCTTTGAACTGAATCTTTGTCAACTCTTTGATGTGACAGTGCATGTGGGGGTGAAGCGGTCTGTTCAGTTGGAGCGTCTGATGGTGCGGGATGGGGTCTCTTTGGCTTCGGCTGAAAAGCTTCTGGCTCTTCAGCTTTCCGATGATGAGAAGAGGGGCAGGGCCCATTGGGTGATTGAGAACAGTGGTGGGTTGAAGGAACTTGAGTGTTGTTTTCATGAGGTGTTTGAAAAAATTATGAAAAAATAGCAGGGGTCGATTTATAAGAACTTGACACGGCAGCAAGCGGTATTGTATCTACACTTTTGTACCGCTTCTAAACCCGTTACCGAAGCAATGATCCTTAGGGAAACCGCAGGTAAGACACTCATCCTTACAGAATTCATCGACAAAAATCTGTAACGCGTCGAACAGGCATATCACTTTTGTGCCGCACTGTCCCTGTTGGGAGTGCCTTTCATTTCAGCCACGGTAATGCCAGAGCGAAAGCAGTCAAAAAAGAGAACGCCGCAAAAAAGTTTTTCCCAAATAACAAGATGGACAAAATTTCAACACCGACAAAGCTGTATGGGGATGTCATAGGGTGTATCTGAATAGGGGGAGATGGCGGCTCTAAGGCGGACTCTTTATCAAATCGAATCAAGCGGATTGGGGCAACAGGGTGTGTTGCTTCTCATGAGTATATAAAACGTGGGGTACTTGTTAATGAACATTGTTGAATTGAAAGAGATGCGGATCGAAGACCTTGCCAAAATGGCTCGGAAGCTCAAGATAGAGGGCGCTGGAGGTCTTCCCAAGCAGGAGCTGATTTTTTTGCTTCTGCAGGCTCAGATTGAGCGTGAAGGGCAGATTTATGGCGAAGGGACCCTTGAAGTGCTTCCCGATGGATTTGGTTTTCTCCGTTCTCCCGATTGCAACTACCTTCCCGGTCCAGATGATATCTATGTATCCCCCTCTCAAATTAGGCGATTCAATCTGAAGACCGGGGATACGGTCTCGGGGCAGATTCGCCAGCCCAAAGAGTCTGAGCGTTATTTTGCGCTGCTGAAGGTTGAGGCGGTCAACTACGAAGACCCTGAGGTGGCTCGAGAAAAGATCTTCTTTGACAACCTCACCCCCCTCTATCCTGAGGTGAAGGTGCAGTTGGAAAACGACAAAGATAACTACTCCACCCGCATCATCGAGCTTATGGCTCCCATTGGTTTTGGTCAGAGGGGGTTGATCGTTTCGCCTCCCCGTTCAGGTAAGACCATGATTCTTCAGACCATTGCCAACTCCATGATCAAAAGTCACCCCGATATCGTTCCCTTTATCCTTCTGATTGACGAGCGCCCAGAAGAGGTGACGGACATGGCCCGTTCTGTAAAGGCCGAGGTGATCAGCTCCACCTTTGACGAGCCGGCGGAGCGCCATGTTCAGGTGGCTGAGATGGTGATTGAAAAGGCCAAGCGTCTTGTGGAGCACAAAAAAGATGTGGTGATTCTGCTGGATAGTATCACTCGCCTGGCCCGTGCTTACAACTCGGTGATGCCCCCTTCAGGCAAGATTCTCTCCGGTGGTGTGGACTCCAACGCTCTGCATCGTCCCAAACGTTTCTTTGGCGCGGCCCGTAACGTGGAAGAGGGCGGTAGCCTGACCATTATTGCCACGGCTCTTATCGATACCGGCAGCCGCATGGACGAGGTGATTTTTGAGGAGTTCAAGGGGACCGGTAACATGGAGCTGGTTCTTGATCGCAAGTTGGCCGATCGTCGTATGTTCCCCGCCATTGACATTAAAAAGTCTGGTACCCGTAAGGAAGAGCTTCTTGTGGATAAGGGCCAGCTGGACCGCATCTGGATCTTGAGAAAGCTCCTGGCCTCCCTTAACACCGTGGACAGTATGGGCTTTTTGCTTGACAAGATTAGCGGAACTGAAGATAATGCGGAGTTCTTGGAGTCCATGAACTCTTAAATACCGGGGCGCGATGCGCCTGTCATAATTATACTTTTTCTATTTTCGAAGGAGTTTTTGTACCATGAAAAAGGGCATTCATCCCGAATACAAGAAGACCACTGCAACTTGTGCCTGTGGTAATGTAATGGAAGTGGGTTCCACCCGTGATGAGATCAAGGTGGAAATCTGCTCTGCGTGCCACCCATTCTTTACCGGCAAGCAGAAGCTTGTGGATACTGCGGGTCGTATTGATCGCTTCCGCAAGAAGTTTGCTGGCTTTGATGCTTCCAAAATGGCCAAGTAGGCAGCACAAGCGTATAGATGTGGCGGTCTCTTTTTTGGTGTTTTAAAAAAGGTGGCTGCCACAGAAAGCCATATGGTTTAGAGACGAAGGGGAATCGGGAATGCTACGATTTCCCTTTTTGTCGTCCGGGGTATCCGGATGAAAGGCAATGTCTGCAAGGGTGAGTTTTTCGCTTTTTGCAGAGAGAGGATGGCAAAAGGCAGGGCCAATGTTTGATAAACTTAAGGGTGTTGAAGATCGTTTCATAAAGCTCGAGCAGCTGCTGAGCGATCCGGCTGTGGTGAGCGATCGAGTACAGTACCAGAAGTACATCAAGGAGCATGGTGAGATTGCCAAGCTGGTGGAGGCGTATCGCCACTACTGCAAGGTTCTCTCGGATCTTGACGAGGCCAAGGAGATGGTCGAGATGGACGACGATCCTGAGATGAAGGCCATGGCTCTTGAAGAGGTGGACTCCTTGGAAGAGCAGAAAACCACCTGCGAAGAGGAGCTCAAAGTGCTTCTCATTCCGAAGGATCCTCTGGATGAAAAGAGTGTCATCGTAGAGCTTCGAGCGGGAACGGGTGGCGACGAATCCTCTCTTTTTGCCGGTGATCTTTTTAAGATGTACACCCGTTATGCCGAAGGTCGGACCTGGAAAGTGGAACTGATGGACTCCCACGAGTCGGATGTGGGGGGTTTCAAAGAAGTGGTCTTTCAGGTCAATGGCAAGGGGGCATACAGCTCTTTCAAATATGAGAGCGGAGTGCATAGGGTGCAGCGTGTGCCCGCCACAGAAACCCAAGGGCGAATCCATACTTCAGCGGTAACGGTGGCTGTGCTTCCCGAGGCCGAAGATGTGGAGCTCAAGATTGAGCCCAATGAGCTTCGAATCGATATTTTCAGGTCGTCTGGGCCGGGTGGGCAGAGCGTGAACACCACCGATTCTGCGGTTCGTATCACCCATATTCCCACAGGTATTACCGCAACCTGCCAGGATGAAAAGTCCCAGCACAAAAACAAAGACAAGGCCATGAAAGTGCTTCGTTCACGAATTTTGGATAAGATGATCCAGGAGAAGGAAGCACAGCGATCTGCTGATCGAAAAGGTCAGATCGGTAGTGGCGATCGAAGTGAGCGCATTCGTACCTACAACTTCCCTCAGGGTCGCATGACCGATCACCGTATTGGCTTGACCCTCTACAAGCTGGACTCCATTATGGAAGGGGAGATCGAAGAGGTGATTGCATCGCTTCGTACCCATGCCCAGGCCCAGGCTCTGAAAAATGAACAGGGACTCTGATTTTAAGGCATGCGCCACCGTTAAAGCGCTTCTTAAGTGCGCGGCGGTGCACCTTTCCAGGGCCGGAATATCGACCCCTGAATTGGATGCAGAGCTTTTGATGATGCATCAGCTGGGGGTTGATCGCACCGGCCTTTTTATGGTCCAGAGAGACCCTGTTTCTCAAGATGTTTTGGCTGGTTTTCAAGCGCTCGTACAGCGACGTTGCGGTCGTGAACCGTTGGCTTATATTACAGAATCTACCGGCTTTTGGGATCTTGATTTGGATGTGAAACCCGGTGTTTTGGTGCCCCGTCCCGATACCGAAACGTTGATCGAGGCAGCCCTTGAGGTGCTTCCTGCTGCCACGGAGAAGCAGCGTCGTTTGGTGGATCTGGGGACGGGTTCAGGGGCCATAGCCCTTTCCATGGCCAGTGCTTCTCCCGGGCATCTTGTCTTTGCCACCGATCGCAGTCCTTTGGCCCTTGATGTGGCTCGGTCCAATGCCAGAAAAAATGGGCTGCAGGAGAATCTTTTTTTTGTGTGTGGCCTCTGGCTCTCTCCCTTTTCGCGGAAAGCCCCCTCTTTTGATATGGTGCTCTCCAACCCACCTTACATTCCTACAAAAGATATTGATGTGCTGGAGCCAGAGGTTTCGGTGTTTGAGCCGAGGCTGGCTCTGGATGGCGATGAGGACGGGCTTCGGGACTATCGCGCGATTGTTGGTGAGTGTATGTATCATCTCAAGCCAGGGGGCTGGCTCCTCTTTGAAATGGGGTGGGACCAGAAAGAGGCTGTTCGAGAGATCCTGGACGATTCTCGGTTGTTCGAGGAGATTTCTCATATCAATGACTATGCAGGGAACAACCGGGTGGTCAGGGCGCGTCGCAAAAGATGGTAAATCTGGGGTGATTTGTTCTTGTGGGGGGGCGTGAAATTTGCTACAAATGATCGGTTTGTCAAAAAGGTGTATGAACACCTTTGGCAGGCTGCGGGATATCTTTTATTTCCGCAAGTTTCAAGCGGCTCTTGTTTCGAAATAAGGCCGCTTTTGTTGAATCTGCCCGATGGACGGGTGGATGCCTAAAATGACACACGCCCCTTGACCCGGGTCAGGGTGCTTCGACGGATTGGGTGGTTTGAAAAAAAGAGCAGGTGCTTCTCAAGCGGCAGGTTCGCCTCTTTGCATGCCATCACAAAAAAGTCAAAGTTGATTCCGGGAGTGACAGGAGCGGTGGATAAAAAAACCTAAAGGAGTATGGAAATGTCTTACGTTACCATGAAAGAGCTTCTCGAAGCCGGTTGCCATTTCGGCCACCAGACCAAACGTTGGAACCCGAAGATGAAGCCTTACATTTTCGGCGCCCGAAACGGCATCTACATCATCAACCTCCAGAAGTCTGTGGGCATGTTCAAAAACGCCTACGACTACGTGGCTGATGTGGCTGCAAGCGGAAAGAGTGTTCTCTTTGTGGGCACCAAAAAGCAGGCCCGCGAAGCGATCTACGAAGAAGCAAACCGTGCCGAGATGTTCTACGTTCAGAACCGCTGGCTCGGTGGTATGCTCACCAACTTCCAGACCGTGAAAAACAGCATCGAGCGTCTCAACCACCTCAACACCATCGAAAACGATGGCACCATCGAAAGCTACACCAAAAAAGAGCGTCTCAAGCTCGGAAAAGAGCGTGACAAGCTGGAGGCGGTGATCGGTGGTATCCGCTTCATGAACGGTCTTCCCGGTTGTATCGTGATTGTGGATCCCAAAAAAGAGAGCATCGCTGTCAAAGAAGCTCAGCGTCTCAATATTCCCATTGTCGCCCTTGTGGACACCAACTGCGATCCTGACCCCATTGATTACGTGATCCCCGGCAACGACGACGCCATTCGCTCCATCCGTCTCATCACTTCCAAGCTTGCCGATGCTTGCATCGAAGGCCGCAAGCGTTTCGAAGAGAAGCGTGTGGCTGCAAGCGACAAGAGTGAAGAGGCCATGGAAGCTCAGGCTGCCGCTGTGGCAGAAGCTGCTGCAGACGAAGCCGAAGGCCCCGTTGTGGAAGTGATTCGTAAGAAAACCGAAAACGACGCTGCCGCTGACGCAGCAGAGAAAGCAGGAGAGTAGTCATGGCAGAAATCAGCGCAGCAATGGTAAAAGAACTTCGTGAAAAAACCGGCTCCGGTATCATGGACTGCAAAAAGGCCCTGAAGGAGAGCGACGGTGATGTGGAAAAAGCACTGGAATTCCTTCGCAAGAAGGGTCTGGCTGCTGCTGCCAAGCGTTCCGCACGTGCCACATCCGAAGGCACCATCATGAGCTACATTCACATGGGCGGAAAAATCGGTGTGATGGTTGAAGTCAACTGTGAGACCGACTTCGTTGCCAAAAACGAAGATTTCCAGGCTTTTGCCAAGGATGTCGCCATGCACATCGCAGCGGTGAACCCTGCTGGCCTTGCCCCTGAAGACATTCCTGAAGAGGTTGTGGCCAAGGAGCGGGAGATCTACCGCGAGCGCGCACTGGAACAGGGCAAGCCCGAGAACATTGTGGACAAGATCGTTGATGGTCAGGTTCAGAAGTTCTACAAAGACGCATGCCTCCTCAGCCAGGCTTACGTGAAGAATCCCCAGATCACCGTTGAGGACTATTTGAAAGAGGTGATTGGCAAAATGGGCGAGAACATCCGTATCAGCCGTTTTGTCCGTTACCAGTTAGGAGAGTAGATGACATCGGCGAAGCCAGCCTTCAAACGTGTTCTTCTCAAATTGAGTGGTGAAGCTCTG
>JAKSCC010000051.1 GCA_022360815.1 Desulfobacterales bacterium | reverse complement strand
TGGCTGGTTTTACGGCAGAATTTATCTTAAATCGACTTGATTACGGTGTGGGAGATGGAAAATATGTAAAGATGGGGGTCATTGGAAAAGATGTAAAGGTGACCATCACCACTGAGTTGATTCGTTAATCTGTACATTTTAAATGGGGTTGTTTATCGTGTAGCTGTGGGTTGTTATGACACAGACTGACTTTTTTGCAGAGCCATCATAACGAAACGTGAGAAGGGGGAGCGGTGAATCTGAGTGAGGTGGTCGATACCATTACCGTGGATGGCAAAGGAGCGCGGTTGTGCATTGATAAAAGCTGGCTCCAAGGACGAACCGTCTTTGGCGGTGTGGTGGCCATGGTGGGCCATGCGGCATTGCGGACGCAGGTGCCAGCCGAGTTGCCTTTGAGAACCCTTCAGATGGCCTTTGTGGGTCCCACAGGTGAAAAGGAGATTCGAGCTGAAGCCCGAGTGCTTCGTCAGGGGAAATCGGTTACCCATGTGCAGGCCGAGGTGAAAACAGAAGAGGGTGAGGTTTGTGCTACGCTTCACGGTTGTTTTGGTGCCGGGCGCAGCTCCTGTGTGGAACGACCCGGAGAACCGGCCCCCATCTGGCCCCGGCCAGAAGAGTTGATGGAGCTTCCTTTTATGGAGGGGCTGGCACCCAGCTTCACACAACACCTTCGGTATTGCTGGGCCAGAGGGCCATATCCCTATGAGGGAAAAACCGAAGGGTGCTATGGTGGGTGGATTAGCTGTCATGGTCCGTCTAAAGTTGCGACCGAATCTCACCTTTTGGCATTGATGGATGCCTGGCCCTCTCCGGCACTCTCCATGCTGAAAACACCGTCTCCGGCCAGTACGCTCTCCTGGAATCTGGAATTTCTGCACCCCGTCAGCTATGGCTCGACAGGGGCGTGGTGGGCCTTTGAGTCGGCAGTGGAGACCGCCTCGCAGGGGTATGTTGCTGAAGAAGCCCGTCTCTGGAATCCTGACGGAGAGTTGGTGGCTGTATCCCGGCAGAGTGTGGTGGTTTTTGGATGAGTGGGTCTGTCCGGCCCCACCGCTGCTTTGGTAGACTATTTTAATGGAAATGTCATTTTAAGCTCACGGGCCAACTCTTTGAGACTGGTGTGGGTGAGACTCCATCCGGTGAAGAAGGCCATGGGGCTGGAATCTTTTAAAAAGGGTTCCACGAGCTCCAGGGCCTTTTTGTCTTTTATGCGGGTGGCAAAAATAAGAGCAAGCCCTTGTTTTACCGGGTCGGGTGACATGAGGTGCTTTCTCACGTCTGAAGCTGCGGCGTAAACCTTGGGGGCGTCCGCCCCCGCCAGACGGCAAAGCCCCCAGAGGGCTCCTCTCTGAAGGGTTTCATGCTCCAGGAAGTTTCCCTCTTCACTCACATAAGAACAGAGTATTCGGTGATACTCCGAGGCGAGGGCGCTGTTTCGAGCGCAGGCTTCTCCCATGGCTTCTGGTGCCCCCCACCCAATGCCACCGGATTCGTCGTTTAAGGTCCACATGAGCCGTCGCATGACCACACGGGCCTCCTCCATCTCGTTTTGCGCCAGGAAATCAAGAAGCATGCCCAAAGCGGTGATGGCTCGAAGCCGTACCAGCTCTTTGGGGTGGCAGAAGAACCCGATGAGAGGGCTGACAGCTTTTCTCAAAGGGATTCGCTTCAGGGCCTCTTGAAGGGGAGTGATATGGGGATTTTCTAAAAAGGCGAGAAGCTCATCTCTCAACAATAGTCTATTTGTCATGCGTTGGCTCTTCTCCTCACCGTCAGCTAAAGTAAAGGGGGACTGATCTCTTCTGTGGGGTTGCTTTTGGCTTTTACGGCTTCCCCCATTCGAACGCCCATGTCATAGGCGGCGGTGAGCTGATCTTTATCGGGTACATAAAGGGTTTTGAGACCGTCATCCAGGCGTTCAAATCCCATGTCGTCCAACTCTTTATTGAGAAGTTTTACCGCTTCCCCGCTCCATCCGTAAGATCCAAAGGCAGCTCCCAGTTTCTTCTGAGGCTTGAGCCCCTTCATGTAACAGAGCACATCGCAGAGGGTGGGAAAGATGCCGTTGTTGAGCGTTGGAGAACCCACCATCAGCGCTCGAGCGTCTATGAGTTCGGTCATGATATCGCTTCGGTGCCAGTTTCTTACGCTCATGGGGATGACCTCCACTCCAGTGGAACGGGCACCATCCACAATCTCTTTGGCCATTTTTTCTGTGGAGTTCCACATGGTGTCGTAGATAACAATCACCTTCTCTTTGCTTTGATGGCGTGCCCACCTGCCGTAGCGCCTGATGATTTCTCGAGGGTTTTTTCGCCAGAGAATGCCATGGTCGGGGCAGATCATCTTGATATCCAGATCCATCTCCTCCATGGATTTCAGCAGTTTTTCAACCTTTCCGGCGTAGGGGAGAAGGATGTTTGCAAAGTATTTTTTGGCGTGGTGAAAAAGTCCTTCGCCCATCTCGTCGTCAAAGTTCTCATGCCAGGCGTAGTGTTGGCCAAAGGCGTCGCTGGAGAAGAGGATACCCGCCTCTTTGATAAAGGTGAACATGCTGTCGGGCCAGTGAAGCATGCGGGTTTCAATGAAGCTTAAGGTATAGTTTCCCAATGAGATATCGGTGCCGGGTTTCACCACCTGATAGTTGATTTGGCGTGTAGGAAAATGAGCTGAAAGAGCCCGTTCGCCCATTTTGGAGCAGTAGACCGGTTTGTCTGCACCAATTTGATGAAGAATACGGGGGAGTGCGCCGGAATGATCCATTTCGGCATGGTTGCTGACAAGGATGTCGATCTCTTTGGGATCGATGATTTTGCTGATATTTTCCATGAATTGATTGACAAAGGGCTCTTTGACCGTGTCAATGAGAACGGTTTTTTGCGATCCCACAATGAGAAACGCATTGTAGCTTGTCCCCATGTGGGTGGAGTATCCGTGGAAATCTCGAATATTCCAGTCTTTGACCCCCACATCATAGATGCCTTCGGCCAGTTTTAGTGGTCTCATGATTCTCTCTCTTCTATTTTAAATGGTTTCGCAAAGCGTTGGTCTTGGGGACTCAGCTGTGTTGCAAAGCCAGTTGCTTTCAATGACTAAAAATGTCTATCTAACGTTCGGATGGAAAACCCGGATTTCTCAGTCGTGCTGGTAAGTCCGGGTTTTTTTGAGTGGCCCTGGGCCACGTGAACAATCAAACCTCTTCAAACTCCTCTTTGCCAACGCCGCACACCGGGCAAAGCCAATCTTCGGGCAGATCTTCAAAAGAGGTACCGGGGTCAATGCTGTTTTCGGGATCGCCCTCTTCAGGGTCATAGATATAGCCGCATACAGTGCACTCATACTTTTTCATTGTCTCACCTCGTTTTTAGATCCAT
>JAKSCC010000217.1 GCA_022360815.1 Desulfobacterales bacterium | reverse complement strand
TCTGAATGGTATACTTGCGTCCCTGTCCCCTGGCTCCGGCTCCGGAACAGGGGTCCAATGGGGCGTCGGAGGTGGTGGCGGGGGGGGTGTAGGTGTTAAAGATAATACGACCGGTATAGATGTGCAGAGGCGAGATGAGCTTTTCGCCGCGATGGGTAAACTTCAAATACCACCCTTTGCTGTTGACAATATCCTGGGCGTAATTCTGGTCTGTATTTTGGATCTGGGTGAGATCGTCTTTGGTAAGGTTTTCATTGAGCCAGTTGTGCTTGATGGCGTAAATGGCATTCTTTTCGGTAAGTTCAAAGGGGTTCTCCCTGTTTCCGGTACCAAAGAAAAGATAGCGTTGGGAGCCTTTCATCTTTGCAGAAACCGGAGCATAAAATATTTTGGTCCCTCCTGTGGTGAAGAGACGTTTTTTGTAGGACCAGGTTCCGTCAGGTGTCTTTTTCAGAGCGACTGTGGTGTTTCCTTGGGTTTCAAGGGTAATGTCGTCAGAAATAACAAAGACATTGCCCCCCATATCCCCGGCATAGATGCGGGTGGTGATTCCATCGATATCATGATCAATGGCGTTTAAAGCTGTAATACTGTGGGTCATCAAGTCCCAATTTCCATGGTTGAGGTTGAAACTTGAAAGCGTACCATCGCTTTGCTTGACCCCGAAAAGGGCTCTTCCCACCGAGTCTGTGGCCTCTGGTGTTTGAAGGTCCTGCTGGCTGTCGTACCCCCCAGGAAGAAGGATGACCTCTTCCGTTTCTGTGGCGTTTTTTTTGATTTTGCAGAAGGTCGGTGTGCCCCAGGACTGCCCCAACGTCTCGCCCCCATCGGTCGCTGCACCAAGGATATCGGGGTTGATTTGATACTTCCATTTGGGGGACGTTATAGTTTCAATATCCAGAACATAATAGTGATTGCCTCCCCGCCGCTCCCCAATGGCAAGGAGCTTGGGCTGAAAGAGTTTTTTGCCTTCAATCAGCTCTCCATAGCCGATACTCGGTGAGCCGTCCATGTAGTAGTCGTGGTTGTCATCAAGAAGCAGGTTTAGGCGGTCCAGCTGCTCTGGCGGTACAAAAGACCAGAGTTCTTTTCCATTGTAATCGTCAACGCAGCGCAGGAGCCCATCGTTTGTTCCAAAGAAGATAACAGACTTTTCAGGCCCCGGTGCTCCATTGGTGTAGTGAACAACCACAGGCGTGGAGTGGATGATGGCACCCACCTGCCAGTTGGCGTTTCCATTTCGTACCGCATCGATTTGGTCATCAGGAATAGCGGTGGTGTTGTAGGTGATGTTGTTGCTTTTGATAAATTGGTTGGAATTGTGCGTGAGATTTGGATTGCTTCCCTGGTAGGTGTAGATGTTTCTCTTCTGAGCGAGAATCCTTTCTCCAAAGCCCCCCAATGTAACTTGGTTGCCATCGTTTTGAGCGGCTGTGGTCCATAGAGAGCGGATGTTTTCTTTGAGTTCTCCATTCTCATTGGCCGCCAGTTGATGAAAGGCGTCCAGTACCTTACCGTTGGCTCCAATGTTGTATTTTTTCAGGTTGCCCAGCCACTCCCCAGACTGCTGGGGTTTGAAAAAGGCGAGGTAGATGTGTTTGCTGTCCTGGGTGGGATTGGTTCGGTTGACTGGAACCACAGGGGCGACAAAGACCGAAGACTCTTCTGCAATGGTGTTGAGGATCTGCTCGAAAGCCTCTTTCAGGGCACTGGATGTGTTGGCCGTGTAGTAATCTCCTCCGGCCCGTTTGGCTGCAGAGGAGAGAAGGGGATGGGTGAGTCGGAACCCAATGGTGTGGGTGATAATATTTTGCTTTGCATAAGAGGTTCCTGCGCCCATGGCGTGGACATCTTCCTCGAAGAGAAAGGCCGTGACATCATCGAGGTAATGCCCTCCATTGCTGTAATCGCAGATGGGGTTGCCGTTCATGTAGTTGATATGGGGGCTGTAAAGAATGGGGGCATCATCTTTTGTGGGGGCACCGTCGGTGATGATGATGACATAGTTTTTTTGGCAGGTCTCTGTGATGGGCGAGGTGTATCTGAAATCTCCGTTGAAATAGCTGTGGCCTCCGCGAAAGTAGCGTCCTGCTTCGGCCATGGTCTCTGCAAGGGGCGTCCAGGCATTGGCGATCAAGTTTCTTACTGCGTCGATGATATTGGTGTTGTCGATGATTTGGTTGCCCTCACCATCGGTTTTGAGGGTGCTACCGCAGGCTTCCACCAGTCGGCCTCCATGTTCATGATTAAAGACCATGAGCCCGAAGAGAACCTTATCTGTTTCACGAAGAAGAGAAATGACAACCTGTTTGGCCACGGAAAGTCGGGAGGCGTATTGTCCGTTCTCGGAGTTATCATAGTTTAAAAAGTTGCCCGTTCTTAGGCGCCTTCCTCTTCCTCCACAGGTGAGGTTGGGTTTGAGAAAGTCTCGAGTATAGCCATTGGTTTTGAGGGCCTCTTTGGTTTTTTTGCAGAGGATGTTTTCGATATCGTCGGTGAGTTTGCTCCAATAGTGCCCTGCCCAGTGATCGTATTTTTCTTCGTATACCGCATTGGCTTTGTATTTGGTGTAGCCCCCGTCGTAGGGGATGGTGGGGTCGTATTTTGGCTTTGGAACATCTTTTTCGTTCATGCTGCCGGAGTTGTCGAAGATAATCAGAACATTTGGCTTGAGGTTGACGGATTGGGTTCCGTAGATGGCCACATCATCGGCAGAAGCCCATTGAACCCAGGCCATAACGCAGAAAAAAAGGGTGTAGAGTGTACGTTTCATGACGATCTGTCCTTAAAGAAGTTGTTGGGTGTTCCTGCGTGGGGTTAACGCCTAAAGCCCTATAAGGTGAAGAACCTTGTTTTTGTTTTCAACTATCTGAATTCCCCCTTGAATTGAGACCCCTGTGAGGCTTTTGCTGGGGGACGTCGGATCGTAGTTTGTCGGGTCAATGGCTGTGGAGGTGATGGCAAAGCGCCTGGAAACAAAGGCGGCCGTTCCAGATCCTTGGGGAGGCGGCCCCACATGTTTCATGGAGGGGATGCTTTCGGCCATGTCGGTGAGGTCGGCCGATTGTTTGTTGGTTTTTAAGAGGATAGCCCTTATTTCGATCCATGCCACAGGAATGCCATTTGCTTTTACTGGAGACGCAAAGGCTACGCCAGCGGTGGAAATATCTCGATCACGGATGGCTGGGGGCTCATCTTTTTTAAAGGAGTAGATGCGTTTTCCTTCGGCATCGGGGGTGTTGTCATAGATCCGCTCAAAGTTAGCTCGAGCCTCGTTGAGGCCTGCTTCCGCATTGTAAAAGTTGCGTTTGGCAATGCGGTCAAACCGGGCGATACGCACTTCGGTGATACCCGTGTGGGTGGCGGCAATGCCGATGATTGTTGTGAGCACAAGGAGCACAAGAACCACCAGCATCACATTTCCTTGCTGGCGGTTATCGGCTTGCCTATTCAGCTTTTTTTGGGGGGATGGGTGGCTCATTTTTAATCTCTTACTCTGATAATGCTCTGTTCGAAGGCATGATGGCGGCCCCCTTTTTTCCAGGTGACCTTGACGTCAATTTCTTTTTTGAAAATGGGTGCCGCCGTATCTGCGATTTTCCAATTTAAGGTGAAGGGCGGATAGGCTGTTGAGAGGTGTTCGCCTTGATGCAGAGGCGTGGCTGTTTTTCCGGAGTTCCACTCGGCTGCCATGAGGATTTCAATTTGATCAGCCAGGAGGCGTGTGGCTTCAGTTATTTGCTTGGCCGAGCTGTTGGCTCCAATGGCATTGAGTTGAAGAGAGCCAAGGGCGAGAATTCCAATGGAGAAGATGACAAGGGCAGCCATCACCTCAATGAGAGTCATACCGTTTTGTGAGGTAGCGGTTTTAAATTTTTTCATTTTTAACCGCCTTGCAGATTCAGATTTCGACATTGAATGGTCCCTTTGAGAAGGCGGCGCTTAAATTCATCATTGTATGGCCCCCATGTTTTGAAGAATCCTTTGTATTCTTTTGTGTTTTTAAATCCCCTATCCTTTCGTGGTGATTTGATGAGAAGGGCCACTTCAACGGCTAAAATATCGTCATATTTTGTGGTGGAGGAGGTGGAGCTGCTTTTAAGTTTGTATCTGAACTCAAGACCATCAATGTTTTCGGCAGCAATCACATAGGAACCTGTCCCTATCTTTCTTAAAAGGTCAGTCGTTCCGTCACTGTTGCCGTCTTCAAGGATGTAGGAAATGGCGTTGACGAGCTGAGCTTCATCTTTTTCATCAATGGCATTGTCTCCATCATCATCCAAACCGTTGTCTTCCCCCTCAATGGAGTAAGAAAGAGAGAATTGATCCTGTTTTGCCAAAGTGATGCCGGCGGCTGTGGCCTCTTGGGGGTCATACCCGGCTCGCCTGATATCCTTGGAGAGAAGGACCATGGCGGAGCGGAGATTTTGCTGCATGACTGCCACACGTTCCTGCTCAATTTTGGTTTGATACTGACTCGTATAAAAGGCGTAACCAGCTGTGGTTACGAGCCCTCCAAGGAATAAGGCAATGATGAGTTCCAGAATGGTAAACCCCTGGGGCGTGTCTGTGGAGAATCTCATACTAACTCCCCGTGGTGATTTGAATGGTTCCCGCATTGCTAAGGGTGAGCGTGGCGGTCTGGTTGTATATGTCTTTGAGTCTCACCTCACCACTGTGTCCCACAGCAAGGCCCATACCATTGAAACAGGTGTAGGATACCTTTTTGGTGTTGGTGGAATCAGTGGACGTGGTTTCAAATGACGAAATGGTTATCTCTACGGATTTGTTGACACAACCAGAGCAGAGACTCTTCTCTTTGGCGTCCTTGATGAAATTTCTGTTGGGGTCTTCAAAAGATGTAAATGTGCCGGCTGCCCCAACACCATTTGAGAAGCCCACCACCACAGGGATGCCGACTTCAATGGCATGGGCCTTTGCCTCCTGCATGACGCCAAGAATGTCTCGAGCGTTTTTGGAGAGCTTTTGTTTTTGGACCCACTGATTGAGATTGGGAATCGAGAGTCCGGCTAGGATGGTGATCATGGCGACCACCACCATGAGTTCAAGAAGGGTAAACCCTTTTTCAGGTGATTTTTGGATCATGGTTTGCCTCCGGATAGACAACATCAAGTGAAAAGCCGCAACTTAAATGGAGTGTGGTACTGGTTGACCAGTTAAGCCTTTTGTTCTATGCGGGAAACTATGTTTCTTTGGTGGGCCTGTTTCTCCATATCAGCAGAGTCGCCCAAGAAGTAATCTGAATTTTTTGACTGTTTTTTTATAACTGTATCATCGAGGATACAGAATTATTTGAGAGAGAAAGTCAATTGTTAGATAAGAAATTTCAGTGAAAACAGAGTAAGTCAAGAAGAAAAAAAGATGAGTCCAATGTTCTCCTTTGGTGGGAACGTTGGATGTGTGACGGCTTTTTTGTTATCGGCCCGGAATTATAGAATAATCATTTCATATTGTGGGCAGGGTAAGGGATGGGTGATCAACCTGTGGGAAACGGATATTTGGTTGTTTCGAGAAGCGTGGTGATAGGACAGGTAACAAAAAACAGTGTTTGGTACCTTGGTGAAGTAACCAAAAAAGACCATTTCGCAATGGGCTGTCGCTGTTGCGGCTCTGTTTTCATTATGTTGTGGGTTGTGTCTGTATCATCCTACAATATCAGGTGGTTCGTTGTGGTATGTTCCTGGATGGGTTGCTCTTCGGTTTTTGTGAATATAGAGCGCTTTGTCTGCTTCTTTGAGAAGTTCGGCCCAACTTTTTCCCTGAAAGGTGCTTAAGGAGGCCATTCCGAAGCTGATTTCTTGGGATATTGGTGTGGCATCCACGTAAATAGGGGTAGCCAGAAGTTGTTTTTGAATACGGAGCATCATGGAAGAGGCCATCTTTTGAGTGGTTTCAGGCAGAACAAGGACGAATTCATCACCGGCGAATCGGCAGAGAATGTCACTTTCTCGAGTAAGGCTACGAATGAGATCGGCCACGTGCATAAGCATTTGGTCTCCGGCATCGTGACCAAACTGGTCGTTGACCGCTTTGAACTTGTCGAGGTCGGCAAAGACCACGGTGAGTTCTCGCTTGTAACGTCTGGAACGATTGAACTCTTGCTCCAGGGCATGCTCCATGGCCCGCCGGTTTAATAGTTCGGTCAAAGGGTCGTGAAAGGCAAGGAGCCTGAGTTTTTCGTGGGCGGTGACATTGGAGAGGCAAAGAGAAAATTTTAAGGCGAGTTCCTCCAGAAGGATGGGGTCCATATCGGGTGTAAACCGTTCTGGATTTTGATCTCCTTGGCTGAGGCTCCCGATGATTTCCCCGTCAAGGGTAATGGGGGCAATGGACATGGAGCGAATCATCCAGGGGGCACCCTCGGGAACCAGGCAGCGGTACGAGGAGATCTCTTCGTTGATGAGCGTTGGCGTGGTTCCCGTTCCAATGAGGCCGTGGAATTGAGATCGGGAGACCATGCGAAGGCGATCTGGAAGGAAGCCGGAGCTGTGGGCTGCTTTGAGCAGCAGCCTTGAGGTGTCGGTTCCGTCTATGAGGGTAATCCAGATGAAGGGGACAGCAAACTCCTGAGATATCTCCGTAAGCAGGGTTTCGAAAAGGTCTTTGAAGTTAAGGATGTTCAGTATCTTGGTTTCGATTCGGCTGAATTTACGGGATTTGACTTCATTGTCTTTGAAAAGTTGGTAGAGTTCGCGAAAGGTGAGCATGTATTCACTGTCTCTCTTGGGGTTGGGGTATGATGCGCCGTGAAATGTCTAAAAATAAAGTTTACCAAATTTGTTACGAGGCATTGTGTTTTGCTAAAAAAGCTACGTTTGAATACTCAATGGTATAATCATAATATTTCTTTGAAACATCATAATGCCTGTGTTTTCAGGTCAGACAACCTTTGCTGTCATAATGACATATGAAAAATTAAGCTAAAAAAAAATAGTGTCATTCCGATAATAAAGTCAAGAGAATAGAAAAAAGTACATATATCAAATACGAGGTAGGCGGGCATGACCGACATGGGGAGTGGATTGGCCGAGCTGGCTGAGAAGTATCGAGAGGGCTCCATTGGTGGGCTCGAAGAGGATGAAATCCTCAGCGATATTTTTTATCTTATTGGTGAGGTGGAAGCCAAGGAGAGGGAAATTGCGATGGCCCGTCTTCGGATCAAAGAGTTGAGACGAGCCAAAAGGGGAATGAACCGCGTGGGGCGTACACGCACAGCTATGTGGGCAATACGTGGGTTTATTTTAGAAAATCGCATTTACGTGAAGATGGCAGGCGAGTTTGATTGTCAGAGCTCCAAACAATTTTCCAACCAGGTTCTCTCGGTTCTTGATACCCTCGCCCCACACTGTGAAGTGGTGGTGGATATTCGACAAATCAAGGAGAATGGGGATAAGAAAAACGCTTTTCATGTAAGAAAAATGGTTTGTACTCTTGCCCAGCTAAAAGTTACACGTGTGGTGCGAATTTCTGAAAAGATTCCAAAAGCAGTTAAGAAGATGATGGACAGCATTTTTTCTGAGTCTGGTTTGGATATTCTTGATGTGGGTTCCCTTGAAGATGCTTCGACTCTTTTCAAGCAGGAGAAGCACCATTTAAGGGTTTAGCCGCTGCTTTCTGCCTATGCCTACCTTAATTTTTGTTTAGCCCTTAAAAAATAGGGGTCTTGTCTCTATAGCGAACCAGGGGATACTTCGGTTTTTCTTGTAATTCGAAGGATAAGATACTACAACCGAAAAGCAGCCGATCTGACGAAGACCCTGGTTTCCCAGACTTTTTTTGACGGTGAACCAGGCTCTTTTTCAGGCCGGAGATCGCCTTTTGGCGAAAAGGAGTCACTCTTTTTTGGCCTCTAATTTAAGGATGTCCTTGTTGGGTCTCATAGGCTTTTGCGAGGCACCCATAAAAGGTCGGGAGTTGGCCAACGGTCTAAACGTACAAGATAAAGGTAGACAAAAGATGTCAAGACGAGTTGTTGTCATTGGTGGCGTGGCCTTGGGCACCAAAGCCGCCTGCAGAGCAAAGCGCATTGATCCCACAACCCAGGTCACCCTCATTGATAAAGATGAATACATCTCGTATGGGGGATGCGGGATTCCTTACTACGTGTCCGGTGATGTGGCAGATCATACCGCCCTTCAAAGCACCGCTTATCACATGGTGCGAAATGAAGAGTTTTTCAAAACCATCAAAGGCTTTGAGGAGGTGGTTACCGGAACCACGGTGACCCGGATCGATCGGGAAGCCAAAGTGGTTTGGGCCAAAGGCAAGGATGGTGTCGAAAAGAGCTACCCCTACGACAAATTGGTCATCGGAGCTGGCAGCCGCACCAGAGATCTCCAGATTCCCGGCCAGGAGCTGGCGGGAATCCACGCGGTGGGCAACCTTGAAGATGCCATGGCCATCAAAGAGAGAATCGCCGGTGGCTCTGTGGAGAGCGCGGTTATTGTCGGTGCCGGCTTTATCGGCCTTGAAATGGCAGAAGCCCTGGCCGACATGTGGGGCATCGAGACCTCTGTGGTGGAGATCGGCGATCAGATCATGCCAGGGTTTGTGGGCAAGCAGATGGCACACATGGCCCAGCGCTCCATGGAAGAGAACGATGTCACCTTTTATCTCGGTGAAACCGTAAAATCCTTTGAAGGGGAAGAGGGTGCCGTTAAAAAGGTGATCACCGACAAGCGCACCCTTGAAGCAGACCTCGTGATCATGGCCGTGGGAATTCTTGCCAATGGCGAACTTGCTCGGGATGCCGGCCTTGAGGTGGGCGCCACCGGCGGCATCGTGGTCAATGAAAAACTCCAGACCACCGACCCCGATATCTATTCCGGGGGCGATTGCATTGAACTCAAACACGCCATCAGCGGGAAAGTCGGCATCTGGCCCTTGGGCTCTCTGGCCAATCGCCAGGGACGGGTTATCGGCACCAATATGTGTGGGGGCTCCGCAACCACCGAAGCCCCCGTGGGCAGCTTTGTGGTGAAGCTTTTTGATAAGTCCCTGGCAGGAGCGGGCCTTACTCGAAAAGCCGCGGAAGAGGCGGGCTTTGACGCCATCAGTGTCTCCATGTGCCAGCTGGATCGCGCCCACTTCTATCCCGAAAAGGAGCTGATGTTCTTGGAGTTGGTGGTGGAAAAAGCAACCAAACGCGTGCTCGGCATTCAGGGCTTTGCCGGAAGTGGTGACGCCATGGTGGGCCGAATCAACGCCGTGGCAGCGACTCTCAAGTACAAACCCACCATTTTGGATATCAGCAACTTGGAGTTTGCTTATTCTCCGCCTTTCAGCTCGGCCATGGATATTGTCAATGCCCTGGCCAACGTGGCAGACAATGTGGTGGACGGTCTGTTGAACCCCATTCCCGTGGAGACCTTTGAGGGCCTTTGGGAAGAGGGCGAATGTGTCTTTATCGATTGCCGTGAACTGCCCGACTCCACACCCTTTAAAGAGAAATTTCCCGAGAAGTGGATGACCATTCCCCAGGGTGAAATGAAGAAGCGTATCGCTGAAGTGCCCGAAGGCAAGCTTGTGGTTCTGGTCTGCAACACCGGGGTTCGTTCTTTTGAAGCGCAGCTTAACCTGCGCGAGATGGGCATCACCAATACGGTCAGCGTTCAGGGCGGCATGGCCACCTTAAAGACCTGGGGCTCTAAAGTGTCCGAGTAGACGGTTTGCGAATGCTCAGCCCCTTGGGCTTCCCATTCGCTTGCGGGCTTTGCCCGCGAAAAAAATGAGATACAAAAACGCCCCTTCGGTGAAATCGAAAGGGGCGTTTTTTTTGCTGCAGGTTGTAAGCAAATAGGAGAAGGGTGAGGAGAATTCTTGGCGTCTTAGGGGGTCTTATGGTTAAATGAGAGCATGAAAAAAAAATCACCTTCAGCCATGAAAACAGCCAGTCGTCTGATTTTGCTTTGGCTTGCCATTAGCCTGGCAGGCGCTTTTATATTGGGGGGCTTGCCCGATAAGGTGGGGCGCCTGCCGGGGCTTTCCGTTCTGGCTCTCGGGTTTCATCTCTTTTGTTTGAGCTGGGTGACCCACGTTGGGGTGAGCCGGATTGCGGTGCCCGAGGTTCCCCAGTGGCAGAGATGGGTGATCCTGGCTTTGGGTGTTGGGCTTGTTTCGGTCAGTTATCTTGCGGTGAGGCAGGGAGCTCCCTTAAGGAGTGTGTGGGAGTCTCTCTCCACCTGCGGTCAGATTCTTTTTGTGGTGGTGGCGGCAGGGTATCTGCCGAGGTTTTTGAAACATCCTGCGGAATTGCTTCCGGTTATCAGTGTGATGATCTGCTCCGATGTGGTGAGTTTTCTGGCTGGCCCCACTCATGAAATCGCCAAAGAGGTGGCCGCCTATTATGGTGGTGGAAGGCAGGGGGTCTACCCTCTTTCTGAAGTGCTTTTGATGAAGTTTGCCACTCCCGGCTCCAGAAATCTGTTTCCTCTTTTTGGCGTGGCAGACTGGTTTATGGTGGTCTTTCTCTCGTTCGGAGCACGTTTTTTCGGCCTTTCAGATACCATCGGAAGGGTACCCCTGGCCGTATTGGGGCTCTTTTTAGCGGCAGCCCTGGCCCATCTTTTTGATATCTTTCTTCCCGCTCTACCTGTTTTGGCCCTCTTTTTTATTGTTTGCATGGCCCTTCGTTATCCCGTTCAGCTGAAACCGGGCAAACGTGAGCTGAGGCTTGCCTTGCTTCCACCTGTTCTTGCCGTGGTGGTTTTTTTTGGAAAAGGGGTTTGGGGATAGATCATTTAGGTAAGGAAGGTTGAGATTCCCCCAGTGGCATCCTAAAGGCTTAAAAAAATCGAAAAAGGCGGCTCTTTTGCAGGGTCGCCTTTTCTATTTTTTTAAAAGATAAAGCTGGATTACTTCTTGAGATCATGGATCTCTGGGTGGGTGGAGAGAGCTCTTAAGAATTGCTCCGTTCTTCTTTCAATGCGTTGGGACATGATGCGGATGACCTGAGTCTGGATCATGTACCCCAGGGTGTGGTTTTTTTCCATAAGCTTGAGAAGCTCTTGGCCGTTAATCACCACCAGCTCGGTTTTTTCAGAGGCCACCGCACTTGCGGTAAAAGAGCTTTCGCCCATGACCGATGAATAGCCAAAGCACTCACCCGCATCAAGGTTGCCCACATTCACGGTGATTTCGTCTGAGATATCCTGCTCAATGAGAACACCGCCTGAAAGAACCATGTAAAGGTTTCCAGAAATTTCACCTTCGCCATAAATCTGTTCGCCTTCGTCACAGGCTCTGGTGGTTGCAATGTGACACACCGCATCGAGAAGCCTGTCCGGCAGTGTCTGAAAAATAAAGGATTTCCGTAAATCATCTCTTGAGATCATGGCTTTTTCCTTAAAAGCTATTTTGTCTCCATATGGAGAATGCATGGCGCGTAATTTTGTTTTGTGACCGAAGGCCGTTGGCAAATGTGACGAGGTGAAGCCTCGGAGCATTTACGAGTCTGGGGAACAGGAGGCTACCCCTTAAACACAAATAGTACAAAAATAAAGATCACGGCACAGAAGGTGCCGACCCCCGTGGGTACGGTGCCGCTTTGAAACGCCATCTTAATTCGTGTGATGGGGTGCTCGCCTCGAGCGGTCTCTTTGTCGATGAATCCTGAGAAAGGAGCGAGCACGGCCACGGCCAAGGTTTGCGGTGCTTTTTGTGCAAAGCGGTTGATG
>JAKSCC010000359.1 GCA_022360815.1 Desulfobacterales bacterium | reverse complement strand
CGCCCAAGGTCATGGCCTGATGAAGGGCCTCTTTGGAGGCGATGGTATGATCTGCCGGAAGAACCAGAAGTGTGGCACCTTCCTGCTCATCCAAGGCTCGAATCGCAGCAACGGCCAGAGCAGGAGCCGTGTTTCGTCCCACAGGCTCCAAAATAATATCCCGAGGCTCCACCCCGATCCCCCGAAGCTGCTCCGCCACCATAAACCTGTGGTTTTCATTGCAAATCACCATAGGCGAGACCATATTTTCAAATCCGGCGAGGCGCAAAACCGTGCTCTGAAGCATGGTATGTTTGTCCACCAGATCCAGCAACTGTTTGGGATGAAGTTCGCGAGAAAGGGGCCACAACCGGGTGCCGGAGCCTCCGGCAAGAATAACGGGGATCACCATGGAGTTCACCTGCTCTTTTTTGTAAATCGATTACAATCCGTTTCACCTTGGGCGGCCCTGCCAGCATACAAGCCGTTGAAAAATACGACAAACCGTTTTTTTAAATCATCGGCTCAAAATCCAGTGATTTCATTTTTCAAAAAACGACCCGCCAAAGGCATGACCAATCATTGAAACTAATCTCAAAACGCCCCACAGGTCAAGGAAAGCGCCCTATCCTGCCGCCACCATGCGCTGGGCCAGCTTCACCCACTCGATCTCCTGCATGTTTTTCACGGTATTGTGAATCAACCCTTTTCGAATAACCTCACGCTTTTCGGCACGCTCGGTGATGCCGTGGTAGGGAAGCATGGCCATAAGGGCCTTCTCTTTTCCCTTCTCATCAGGGGTCAACACATCGTTTCTGCGTGTATAAAATGGGTCTTCGCCCTCACTGCAGGGCCTGTCAAATACGTTGAAATGCCTGCAGGCCAAGGGGCGCATGGGGTGAATGCCGCAGCCCCCAGACAGAAGAAACGGGCAGCCCGCACCCGGTGAAAACCGAGCCAGCTGCTGCTGGATCACACCAAAGGCCTCGCCCTTGAGCTGCTCCATGACAAACCAGTAAATCCCGGCAAGCTCCAAAGGGTAGACCGGAATGGTGACATGGGTGGTACAGCAGGAGTTGCACCCTTTGGCACAGGCCAGGCGACGACCTTTTTTCAGCTCCTTTTCCACGCTGGTGTGAATGGTTTTGTCTGCGATGGCATATGCGTCCAAAAGCATGGGGAGCCACTCAACACTCTTTTCTGCTTCTGGGAAAAAGAGCCGTGTCGGCTCAGGGTAATTGGTGGAGTGCTTCTTTTTCGCCATAACTTCCTTAGACTCTTTTAAAAACAAAAGCCCGGCACAAGGCCGGGCGTCATGAGGTTTTCGCAAGGACTATGCGCCGGCATCGTCCTCATCGTTGCGAAAATCAAAAATAATTCTCTCCATGCGAGGCAAAAAGAGATAGTGGATGGTCTCCTTCACCCACTCCCAGTAGGTGTCGTTTTCATCCTCCAACCCTAAAAACCGAGCATAGGTGGAGCTGGCACCGAGATAGTTGGTGGCCAGCACCGTAAAGCTGTAAACAAACTTGCTCACCTCTTCATCCGGGGCATGGTGATGAATTTTGTCCCGAAAGGTTCGCATCACGCTGTCATGAAACACACGGTACTGAGCCGACGCAGGAAACTGATCAAAGTTCTCCACATGGGCCGTGTTCTGCATGATGGTTCGAAAAAGATCTTTGTTTTTGAGGTGAAAATGAATCAGCCGTTCAATGAAAACACTCAATCCCCTGGAAGGTGAAAAGGTGTCCAGCTCATCGAACCAGGAGGCCATAAAATCACGAAACTCAACCACAAGCTCTTCAATGACCGCTTCGAAAAGACCTGCTTTTTTGGGAAAGTAGTAGTGAATAATAGGATGGTCAAAGCCGCCTGCTTTGCCAACCATGCGCACACTCGCCGCATGGTAGGGATGTTCTGAGAAGACCTTGCGCGCGGCATCTAAAATGCGACGTCGAGTGGCTTCTCCTTTGGAGAGATTTCGTGACGGGGTTTCACGTTCCGTTATGGTTGAATCCATAGGCTCCGTTTTCTTAATGGTCATAAGGTTTTCTCCTGTTCAGGCCGATTCCTGTCTGCTGTCTCCTCTTCAGCAGACTTTGACATTTCGATGATCCCCCCTGCCTTCGGCCCTCATTGATGCGAACAGTTATTTTTTTGCCGTATCGAGTTCACCCTTCATATCATACCACCTGAAATTTGAAACAGAAATTGAGCCTTTCCAAGCTCAGATGGTACCAAAAACAAGGGTTCAGCCCCCTATAGGCAGAACATTGTGCAACCAAAACACGTCAACTGGCTAGCCTCATTCTCTCCTTATTTCCCTGCCCATACAGGGGAAACAGAACAATGGCCACTTTTTAACATATGGTAAATTTTTTTCAAACGTCAAACGAACATTTTTTCATCTCTTCTATGCAAAAAAGACAAAAAAACGAAAAATCAGCCGCCCGTCACAACCAAAGTCCCTTTACCCGTGGGCTGAAAAGTATCTGTTGGATCACATCGTCTCACGATATCGTAGGCGTCGCATCGAAAATCCCACTTTTTGGAATACCATCTTACCTCAGCGACTCTTTTCTAAAGTCAGTCGGCTTCATCGATGCGTTAAACGCCACCTTTTTGAGCGTAAGTCGCGTCTCCCCACCTTTTTCTATATGATGCATCACCACCAAATGCGGTGTAAGGTACCCATCAATCCGCTTGATCTCCCTGTTTTCAAGGCGCTTAATATACTTTCCCTTCTGATAAAAATCGACACGCCGAACAAACCAGTCTATCTCACTGATATAAAGAACCGTTTTTTCATAGACCTTTTTACCACGCACCCGCACACTCTCCACCTTAAAGCAGCTCTCCTCTGCCACCTTCTCGCTTCCAAGAAGGGTATAGGTGTAATCGTCAATATCCCGAGAGGAAATATCTTCATAGGTAAAGTGAGAGTTTACAAAAGACTTCTTTTTTGACGACTGGGAAATCCGCTTCACCCGGCCCGAAGACATTTTAAGCCACTGGTCGTCATCGCGCCCTTTGTGTGTGTGGGTCAAAAGCTTAATTCGCGATGGTTTATGAAATGCAATCAGCGCCTTGTCCTCTCCTTCTTTCCCGTCCATGGACGTAAAGGTAAACACCTTTTCAGTTGTTGTTCCACCCTTTGCAATCTCCATCACCACATGGCTTTGCACGGTGGTAGGCTTGGCAATATTATCTGACTTTTCAACCACCTCACGCCCTGTCATGGCCATTGTAGGGGCGATTCCAATCATCAAAACAACACACAGTATTCCAGCGACTCGTCTCATAAACTTCCTCCCATTCATAAAAACACCCACCGGCGACCAAACCTAAAACTCCCAGCTCACCGACACATTCACCACATCTCTCTTCCGCAAATACCAGAAGGGAGAGCCTACTTCACTGGCATCTGACGGACTTCCATCAAAAAGAAAAAGAGAGGCTTCCACCACCACGCCATTAAAAAAATCATACCCAATCGATCCCCACACAATCTCTCCGTCATCTTCAATGTCTCCCATCCAGGCTAGTGAGACAGGTATACGGTTTTCCCAAAATCCATCTTGAAGCCTCACAGCCAGTGTCCGACTGTAAAGAGGAGCTCCAAGGCCATCTCGATCGAACCCGCTGCCATGCACCTCAACCGTGGCCACGGTTTCGCCCTCGTGCCTCGGAAACCACTCCACCACAGGCACAAACCAATTCAAACCTGCGGAGCACTCCCAGTATCCTGAGCGTTTTACAGTATAGGGAAAAAGAATCTCTGAAGGTATTGAAACATCCTGGTTCACATACCCCCTTTTATCAAAGGTCCAGGCCCCCTCCACCTGCACCACCACATCTCCCAAATTGATCGAAAAATCGCCCCCCATACCGGTAATTACCGAGTGAAAAGAGTCCACATGCACCGACACCGGTACACCGGGTGTCGTATCCACTCTCTCCGGTATCAGATGAGGCTCTTTATCCGGGCCATGGTAAAAACTCAAAGAGAGGTCGCAAGCGCCAACACTTCGAGAGATTCGCATGCCAAACCCCATGTTTTCAAAGGTAGCTGCCGCTGGCTCATTTTCCTGAACCCTTATAGGCAGCGCAAAATTATCGGGCATCACGTAAAAAAAACTCCCAGACTCCGACTGAAGCCGAGAAATACTCACCGGCATCACCACAGCCTCCACCGCATACTCTTCAAAAAATCGAAGCATGGATAGAGCTGGTACACCCTGAGCCACCTGATCCTCTTCTTTTAGAAAGAGCTCACGAAGATCCTGCGGGTTAAACCAGGAGGTAGGATTCATTAAATCCGCTGTTCCCCAGGCGAAAATCTGATTTCCCGCTCGAAACCGTGTCTCACCAATCTCTTTTTCCACATAAAGCTCTCGAAAAGAGACTTCAAGCCACCGGGAAGAAACAGTCAGGTTGCGACGCAGAGTGAGCCCGTCACTGTAAGGGATATCGCCTCCGGGAAGATGGGAAGTAAAGCCATCGTTCACACGGACTTCAGGGGTCCCATAGAGGGAAAAGGCCTCTCCTCCCCAAAAAAGCTTGCCCTTGAGCCTCAACTCATGGGTTGCCATACCATCGTCGGATCGAATATCGCTGTTTAATGGGGTCACACTTTTAAAACCCGCGGTCCACTGCGCGTCCACCGATTCTGGTAGTGGAATAAAAGAAGCCATGCTCCAGACCGGCAGAAGCCATAGACAAAAGAACAAAAAAACAGCCCTAAACATTAGAGACATCTCCCTCTGGCTGCATCTCCTCTTCCTCACAAAGCGATGGCTTGAAAAGGTTGATCAGAGCAGGAAGCACCAGAAGATCTCCCAGAAGGGCAAAAAACATGGCCAACCCCGCCAGCGCCCCAAAGGCTATGATGGGCTTCACCGATCCGGTCATCAGAACAAAGTAGGCCACACACAAAACCAACGACGTCATGACAATGGGTTGGCCTGTATCGCTGTATGTTTTCACAAGGGCTTTTTGACGGCAAAGGCCTGCCTCGCAGTTGCGACGAAACCAAGTAATAAAATGAATGGTATCGTCCACGGCAATGCCAATGGTAACACTTGCGATCATGATGGTGGAGGTATCCAGAGGGATACCGAGCCACCCCATAATCCCTAAGGTGGTGCAGATTGGAAAAAGATTGGGAACCATGGAGAGAAGGGTCAACATAGGATTTTTGCAGACAAAAAACATCATGATAAAAATCAGCACAAAGGCAGTACCAAAGCTTCTCACCTGACTCACCTTCAAATTCTCATCCATGGTGACATAAAGGGCTGAAAGCCCTGTAAACCGATAGGTAAAAGCGTCTCCCACGATGCGCTTCACATGGGTTTCGGCAAACTCTCGCGTCTTTTTGGCGCTGGCGTTGGACCCGAATACCGAGGCCAAGGAGATGCGAGCGCTGCGCCGGTCCGGTGAAATAAACCGCTGCAGCACCTCTTCATCTGCCAGCTCGTAGTAGTCTTGAAGATCTATCTGCGCCTTGGGAAGCGCATCGGCATTGGCATCGCCTTTGGTAAAAGCCGCATGGATCTCACCAAAGTAATCTGCCGCAGAAAACGCATTGGTATAGTGACCCGTCATATGAGCCAACATGCTTTGGCTCACTTCGTCCAGAACAGCCAGAGCTTTGGGATGGGTGAAATCCATCCCTGGATCTACCGCCTCCAAAACCATCTCAACAGGTACCGTGCCCCGAATATGGCGCTCTACAAAACGAAGGTCGTCCTTCACTCGATTGCCATTTTTCAGGTAACCGGCAAAATCGGTATCAAAGGTAAGACGCCCCATCCCCATACCCGTAACAACAGCCACCAGCACAAAGAGCGCCACCACCCCGACGCTGTGATCCATCACCCATTGCCCTAACCGAGAAAGAAATATGGGCAGAAAAGCTGGCTTTGACTTTTTCCGCAACCCCCTGGCGACATCATTTCGTTTTACGATGGAACTTTCAAAAAACATGAGAAGGGCCGACAGATAAACAACGGACATAGCAAAGGCAACCATCACCCCAGCGGCGGTAAATATTCCTACAATTTTCACCGGCCGCACCGTGGTTGTGACAAAAGAGAGGTAACCGACACCCGTAGTCAAACTAGTGAAAAGACAGGGAATCCACAATGTTTTTGCAGATTCCCGCACTGCGAAAGCATGCTCTCTTCCCCTTTTGATATAGAGACTTCGATAGTGAGAGAGAATATGAATGGAGTCTGCGATGGCAATGGCCAAAAGCACCGGGGCAATAATGACGGTAACCGTATTGATGGGCTCTCCGCACATCACCAGAAAACCAACGCCCCACATCACAATAATCAAAATATTGGCAATCCCCAAAAAGGAGAGCACCACATTTCGAAGCAACCGATAGACAATAAAGATGATTATCAAGAGGGTGATGGGGGTAAAAAGAAGGTTGTCGCGGCCTGTAAGCCCATTGATCTCAACCTCCACGCAAGGGCCACCGGAAAACCTCAACTCAATATTTGCACCGGCGCTCTCTTTGGCCTTCTTCTGAATGCTCTTGATAATCTGGGCTTTCACCTCATTGGATGAAGCGGGTGCAAGCCCCACCATCATGCAGGTGGTTGTACCATCGACAGATATAAGATGCCCCACCAGAGTTTTTCGAGACAATGCCACTTCACGTGCTTTTTGAGACGATTCAGGGGTAAGCGGGCCATCGGGTATCACCGGAATAAACTCAATCACATCTTCATCACCCACGGCCACTTCGGCATTGGAAAGAGAGAGCACTTGCTCTACCCCCTCGTGACGCTCCACCACCTGGGTAATGCGCCTCACCACCGAAAGCATTTCAGGAATAAAAACATTCGGTACATGAAACACAATGGCCATCACCTCATCGTTGCCATAGATCTCTTGAAACTCGGTATAGTACGCAATATCTGGACTATCGCTTTCAAAAAAATCACTGATATGATTTCGAAAGCTCTGGTTGGCATAAAACCAGCCAAAAGGAATACTCAAAAGAGCAATCAAAAAAAGAACCAGCCTGAATCGATCCACTGAAAAATCAATGAGCCTGTTCATCACACCTCGCCTGTATGGTTGCTGGGAATAAACCATTTGAAAGACTCAGCTGGGAGAAAATAACTTTGATGGTGCCGCAAAAAAATCAGCCTACACCACAGAAGACATCCGCTCCGCTACCTCCATAGGAGGTTGTGGCGTCGGGGCACCGACTTTTTGCAACATTCTGATCTTTTAAAATGAGATCCATTAAAAATGAGTGTAAAGACAGAACTCATGGGTCTTTCCATGTTTTCACTCGATGAGTGAAATGTAGCTCCTCCCCGATAAAGATGTCAACGGATTAACAACATTGTTCACCCACAAAGACACAGACCACATCCACACATTCGCAAAGTTGCCCCTTGACGCCCCCATGGTGCTGTGTACCATACATTCAAGAGTCCAAGATTGCGTCAAAACGGGGAGAGTACATACAGGGGCTGCCACGAGACGACCCCATACCCTCGACAACCTCATACGAAACTTTGAAAACCATGACAAAACCCGCGCATCATCTTAAAAATATGCTGAGCCGCATCGACGGCAAAGGATACAAAGCCTACAAAGATATTCAAGGCGTCTATGCCTTTGAAAGATTCACCCTGTTGATCGACCATGTTCAGGGAGACCCCTTTGCCCAACCGTCACGGCTGCGTATTCGAGTAGATAGAGATAAGAGCGGTTTTGGGCCTCACCTCACGCAAAGCGCCAGCCGCACCACAGCCTTTTCAGACTGGCTGATCCGGCGCTTTGCAAAGGCAGCAAAACGCATTGCAAAAGGGAGCCGTGGCTCTGGAAAAGGGGGAACCATTCTTATTGATACCCCTGGTCAGCAGATCCTTGAACGCACGGCCATGCGGGTCACCGACGCCTTTATTGAAGCCCGTTTTTTTCTCGGGCTGCCCGCTTTTGGAAGGCGCATTGCAGGCCGCGATGCCTCGGAAATGCTCATGAAAGAGCTTCCTGAAATCACCAAGCTGGCCCTTTTTTGCAATAGAAAAAATCAAAAAGAGAGTGATGGGCTCCTGAGACACATCACAGGCTTTGAAGACGCCGAAGCCCTGAGACGCCAGCTCAAAGAGAAAAAGCTGGTGGCCTTTGTGGGCAATGGCGCTTCTCTTGCACGTTCCAGCGGTATTGATCCCGCCCCCCTCACCCAGGGAGCCGTTCTCTTTGAACCCCCTGAAACCCTGGCCGTCACCCTTGATCGCCCCAATGGAGGCCCCATCACCGGCATGGGCATTCCCGAAGGGGTCACTCTTATTGCAGGGGGCGGATTCCACGGAAAGTCCACCCTTTTAAATGCGCTGGAGCTGGGGGTTTACAACCATATTCCTGATGACGGAAGGCAGTGGGTGATCACTCGAAACGATGCTTTAAAAATCAGGGCGGCAGATGGCCGAAGCATTTCTGGTGTCGACATCTCCTCTTTTATAAACAACCTTCCACTCAAACGCTCCACCACCTCCTTTTCAACGGAAAACGCCAGCGGAAGCACGTCCCAGGCGGCGGCCATCTGCGAGGGGCTGGAAGCAGGTGCCCGCCTTCTGCTTCTGGATGAAGACACCTCGGCAACCAACTTCATGATTCGAGACGAGAAGATGCAGCAACTCGTCTCCCAGGAAAAAGAGCCCATTACCCCTTTTATCCACAGGGTGCGAGACCTTTATAAAGAGAAAGGGGTCTCCACCATTCTCGTGATGGGCGGCTCCGGAGACTATTTTTCCGCCTCGGATCTGGTGCTTCGCATGACCGACTACAGGGCCGAAGAGGTGACAGAAAAGGCTCATACCATCGCTCGAAACACCCCCCAAAAAAAAGAGATCGCCACACTCTCACCCTTGCCCCTCATTCACCACCGAGCGCCTTTGCCCCAAAGCATCCCCATGGAAGAGAGGCGAGGCCGGGTGAAAGTGGCCACCTACGGACTTCACGAAATGGTCCTTGGAAAAACCCGCATCGGCTTTGATGATGTGGAGCAACTCACCTGCCCGTCCCAAACCCGGGCCCTGGCAGAGGCCGTGCGTCTGGCTGCGGGTTTGATGAACGGAAAAAGGCGATTGGAGGAAATCCTTGATGCAATAGAAGAAATTCTTGAAAAAGAGGGGCTGGAAGCTCTCACGGATATCCTGAGGGGAGATCTCGCCTCTTTTCGAAGGCTGGAGCTGGCAGCTGTCATCAACCGGGCCCGCTCCCTTAAGGTGCTGTAAGGCATGGCTCCGCAAAAAACTTTCCTATTTTCCCCACGCATAAGAAATAAAAACATCGACATGTAAACAGATGCAACCAAAAACCTATTTATCAAACTTTTTAAAAGTTTGGCTCCCGCAGGGCCGCCGGAGGCAAATAAGAATCTCTACATTTTTTTTGCCTCACGAAGCAAACGCTCACGGCGATTCAAAGAGGGGTCTTCGATCACCTTTTCAAGAAGGGCTTTTAAAATACGCCCCACCTCGGGCCCTCTGGAAATTTTCAGGTATTCCATAAGATCATCCCCTTTCACATCAAGGTGAGAAAGGGTATAGGCACCCTCGTTTAAAGGGTGAATCTCGTCATAAACGGCTCTTACCATCTGCCGAATTTCAGACAGAGAGTAGCCCCCTCTCTTCTTTCGATTGGCTTTGGCATCGGCAATCACCCCCCGCATCCAGTCTCTCCAGGGAAGCTCACTTGCCGCAAGGTCCCGCAAAATTCTTCGCACTGCCTTGGGCGTGGTCTCCTCTGCAATACGGCGCATGTGATGGCGTACAATCTTTGCAACATAAGCCCTCTCCCGATTGCTGAATCCCAGATGTTTTAAATCTCTCGCCACCATGGGTTCCCCGACCTTCTCATGGCCGATAAACCGCAGCCCCTTTTCACTCCACTGGGCGCAGCCGGGTTTGGCCATATCATGGAGGGCCATGGCAAGGCGAAGCAGAGGAAAACGAGGTGAGATGGCATCGGCGGCCATCATCATATGCTCCCAGACTGTTTCATCGTGGTGATGCCCCCCGTCGTGCCCCACACTCTCGATCATGGCCGGGAAAAGTGACGACAAAATACCCGACTCCAAGGTCACGTCAAAAAAACGTGACGCCCTTTTTCCTGCCATGGCTTTCATGATTTCGTGGTGGATCCGTTCAAAAGCCACCTTTTCCATCTGCTCTTTCTGAGCCTTCATGGCAGCGATGCTCTCCGAAGCCACCGGCCAGTCCAGATCGGCAGAAAACCTTGCCATACGAAGCATGCGCAAAGGGTCTTCGGTGATGCGGGAGACCCCGTCTTCGGTAAACCGAAGCACGTTTGAATCAATATCTCTTCGGCCCCCCCAAGGGTCTATCAACTCTTCTTTTTCAGGATCCCAGGCCATGGCATTGATGGTGAGATCCCGGGCCAGAAGATCCTCTTCAAGGGTCTCTCCCCTCAATGTGGCCACCTCCACACCGCGCACCAGAACCAAAGGAAACTGACGCCCCACTCTTTCTGGTCCAACCCAAGAGAAAAGCGCCATCACCTCTTCCGGCCGTGCTTCCGTTACAATATCCAAATCATGAACCTCTCGCCCCAAAAGAGAGTCTCTCACCGCACCGCCTGCGATAAAGCTTCTATGACCGCTGCTCACAAGCCTCTTCCACACCTTCATGGCAGGGCCGCAAGCCTCAAATACCCGATTCATTGGCTCCCTCAATTTACGATAAGCATCTGCCGCTTGGCACTGCGGCACCTCCTGCATACTCCCACAAACGCCCTGCCCTCCACAACAGCAGGGAAGGCCCATCCTTCTCAAAAAAGGGGCTTGACACCAGACGATTCTCTGATTAAAAGACGTAAGCTCGTAGCATGGAGATCCATGGACCGCATGCACAAAATCCCGTCAACACGCGGGTTTTTTTATGCCTGCCGGTTTAGCCTCACCCATTTCAGACCCGCTTACCGACACCGAAAGGTGTTTTTTTATGGCCTGAAGGAGGTGGTGATCCCCACGTGCAGCGGGCTCCGGCAAGGTATGGTACATGCCGGGATTTTAAGCTGTAAGGAGAAACCCATGCTCACCCCCCTCATTCAAACACCCCAGTGCGCCATCCATCGCATTGAAGACACCATAAATACCCCCGTAGACCGCCTTGTGGTCTCCACCCCCGAAACCCGTGCCATTGCAAACGACCCTCTGGTCATGGGTGTGGACTACACAAGACGCCTCAAAACCGCCTGCACCCAGATCCTCTCTCTGTTAAAAAAGGAGGAGCAGATCTGCCTGGAAGAGCAGGAGACCATTGTCTACGACATTCTTCGAGGGGGCCTCAACTTCGGGCTTCGGGAGGCCTTGGCCGACGCCTTCTCCTGGAACCGGCACGGTGGGTCTTTTATCAGCGCCCAGAGGGCCCGCGACGACGACGCCCCTGAAAAGTGGCACATTGTCGAGAGCGAATACTCCAAAGTTTACATGCCCAAACGGGCCAGCATTGTGATTGGGGATGTGGTGGCCACCGGCACCAGCCTGGAGCACGCCATGAAAGCCCTGGTGGCCGAAGCGGAAAAACAGGGCACCAGCCTTCGCTCCATCCTCTTTTTCACCTATGGCGGGCCTCGGGCCGAAGAGATCCTGAAAACCGCAGATACCATGTGCCGCGAGCGGTTTCCCCACTATCAGGGAACCACCCTCGTCTACCTCGAGGGGCGTTTCATCATCCCCACGGATGAAACCCCGCTCTCCATCAAAGTCACCGGCACCGATCTTCTTCGAACCGGTGCGCTTATGGCCCCAGAGTTTGTGGAGTCCCAGTACGAGCACCCGGCCTACCCCATTCAGCGATGCACCATCTACGATGCAGGCTCCCGAGCGTTCTGGACCCCTGAGTACATTGAGGACCTCACCCACTACTGGGGAGAGACTCTAAAACTGGCCGAAGGAGGCGTGGGTTACCGTCAGCTTCTGGCTGAACGATTCCCGGAGCTGGATCCCACCCGCTTCGGCGATGTGGACCTGGCCCGGATCTGCCAAGAGCAGATCGACCAGCTCAAATAAGCAAACACAAGGCTGTGCCCATTGGCACAGCCTTTATTATAGAACAAAGGCGCATGCTGAAATCCCATGCTCTTTTCACCCCCTGCCCTGAGAAGAGATGACCGACACTGCACCCAAGGAGAGCACCATGAAAAAAGAGAACGCACCCGATTCCGATTTTGCCCTCACCCACGTTTCCGACTCCCACCGCAAAGGCTTCTGGCCCATGCTGGTGGTGATGCTTGGGTTCACCTTCTTTTCCGCCAGCATGTGGTCCGGAGGCACTCTGGGTGCCGGCCTCACCGCAAAACAGCTCATTGCAACCGTTATGGTCGGTAACCTGCTTCTGGGATGCTACACCGGACTTCTCGCATATGTTGCCGCCAAAACAGGTCTCTCCACTCATCTGCTCACTCGGTTCTCCTTTGGAGAAAAAGGCTCATACCTTCCCTCCTTTCTCCTCTCCATCACCCAGGTGGGATGGTTCGGCGTTGGGGTGGCCATGTTTGCCCTGCCCGTCCAGAAGATCACCGGATGGAATATTCACGCCCTGATTATCGCATCCGGCCTTCTCATGACCGCCACCGCCTGGTTCGGCATTCGAGCCCTGACACTTCTCAGCTTTGTGGCGGTTCCCTCCATTGCCATTTTGGGAAGCCTCTCTGTGGGAAAAGCCTTTTCAACCTTTGGAGGCCTTGATGCCTGGTTTGCCATGACCCCAAAAGAGCCCCTTGGGCTTTTTACCGCCATCGGTATCTGCGTCGCCTCTTTTATCAGCGGGGGCACCCTCACACCCGACTTCACCCGATTTTCCAAAAACAGCAAAACCGCCGTATGGACCACCCTCATCGCCTTTTTCCTCGGCAACAGCCTCATGTTTCTCTTTGGCGCCGTGGGAGCCGCCTTCTACCAGCAGTCTGATATCTTTTATGTGCTCATGGAACAGGGGATGATTGTCTGGGCTGTGGTGATTCTCGGGTTCAATATCTGGACCACAAACGACAACGCCCTCTACGCCTCAGGCCTTGGTTTCTCCAATATCACCGGATTCCCCAAAAAGTATGTGGTTCTCGCCAACGGCATTTTCGGCACCTTGGCCGCCCTTTACCTCTACAACAACTTTGTGGGCTGGCTCTCTCTTCTCAACACCATGCTCCCCTCCATCGGTGGCATCCTGATTGCCGACTACTTTATGGTAAGAAAAAGACTCTACGGCCGCCTTGACGAGACCCGGTTTGAAACGGTTCGCGTAAGCGCCATCGTCGCCTGGGCCGCAGGGGTCGTTGCTGCTAAAACCCTTCCCGGCATCGCTCCGGTCAACAGCGTTCTGGCCGCCATCGGTGTCTACCTTGTTGCCGAGCAAGCCCTGGGCTCCATTCGAACAGAACCCTCCAGAGAGACAGCATAATTCTCCATCCTGGTCGGGCCAGGCCCCCTTTTTCTAAAACGCAAAAACGGCGTCGATAAGCGACGCCGTTTTTGCATTGACTGCTGTACAAAAAAAAAGGGGGGGGGGGATTCATTAACGCTTCAAAAGCCATACACCCATCAACTGCTCTCCGCAGCTTCTGGTTCCTCCAGCAGCTCTCTGGGGAAGTCATTCTCATCGGCTGTAGGGATCACCGGCTTTCCAGCCTTGTAGACACCACGTTTCACCACCTCCACATACCCAAACTTCTCCCGGCTGTAGATAAAAACCATGTTACGAACCTTCTTCTCATTGAACCCCGTTCCGTCAATGAGTTCTTTCAGGGTAAACTCCTTATCTGGATTGCTCTGAAGCAACTCCATCATCTTCAGATAATCTGCCCTGTAGGTTCGTTTTCCTGTGTTTTTTCTGACTCGAGTAGCAGATGTTCGCTTTCCGTTACCAGATAGCTTTCTGTCCATCCGTGTCAGCTGTCGACTGAGAATTCTTACCTGATCCTCTAGTCGATCCACTTGCCGTTGAAGTTTATTGTAGTGGACCTTCGGAACAAAATCGCTTCGCATGGTTTCTATCACATGCGAAAATGCGCTTTCTAAATCGTATCCTGCTGCCATTGACGAATCTCCAAACCTTTCCCGTTAATAATTATCCAAACCACAGGTAAAGATGATAATTAGAAATTCTCACACGGTCAAGCCATTTATTACCTAAAATATTATCTACCCAACTCAAGGTAACAATCAAAATAAAAACATTACACATCAAAATCATTCAACATATAAATACAAAACAAATATCTAATTCACAAAAAAAGCCTCAAACTAATTATAGCTCTTTATCACAATCAAAACCGATAAGTTTTTTATCGCATTATTTCGTAACCGACTGCACAAAAACAGGAAATAGACCGCCCACAACCAAAATCCTCACCCAAAACCGTGTGCATTGTTCATATTAAAAAACAACAAAGGATGCAATTAGCCCACCACCTCGACCACATCTTGATGCCAATCTTTTTTCCATAAAACAATCAACTCTCATGTTCATATCAAAGGCACAATTCCATTTTTATCATTGTGAAACCATCATTTGATAAGTACAATAATCTCCGCATATAAAACAAAAAAAAGAGATAGCCACTTTGAAATGGCTACCCCTCCTAACCCTGATCTCTTTCGACCATGCCCCACTCTCCTGGAAAAGGCACCATGAGCCTCTTTATTCTTTTTCTTCTCTCGGCCCTCACCCTGTTCATCTGGTTTACCGGATTTCGCTTTATCCAAATACTTCCTGTAGGAAACTACACAAAAGCCCTCCTCTGGTTCACCCTTGTCTATGGACTTCTCTTTGCACCCTTTCTCTTTTACCTCAGAGCCCTTGGTCTCCAAGGAACAACACTTGACCTTGTTGCCTGGTCTGGTTACCTCCTCATGGGACTCTACTCCATCCTCATTTGTGGCGTCATTGGAAGGGATATTTTTTTGGGGTTCTGCTATCTCATAGAAAAATGGAATGGCGCACCTCTACTGAAAGATCCTTCCCGACGTGGGCTTCTCATTCAGGGAGTCAACATAGGACTCGCAGGAATATCCACAGGAATCACCGGAACGGCTCTTTTTAAAGCCATGGCACCTGCTCAAATTGTTACCATCACTCATCCCTTAGAGAAAAAACTACAAGGGCTTTATGGGCTCCGTATTGTTCAGATCAGCGACATCCACGTCAGTCACACCATTCGACGCCCCATGGTAAAGCGCATTGTGAAGCAGGTAAACGCCTTAAAGCCCGACATTGTGGTTCTTACCGGAGATCTTGTGGATGGTTCGGTGCCCATGCTTAAAAAGGATGTGGCCCCTTTAAAAACACTGGTTGCCCCCATGGGCCTTTTTTTTGTCACAGGAAATCACGAATACTACTCGGGCGTCATGCCCTGGATCGAAGAGGTCAGGCAATTGGGCTTTACCTGCCTGATAAACAACCACACCGTTCTCACGCACAACAAAACCCCTCTGGTAATCGCAGGCGTCACCGACTACCACGCTGGCCGCATGGTTCCCCAACACGCATCAGATGTTGCCACGGCCCTTGAAGGTGCTCCCGAAGAGGCATATCGCCTCCTACTCGCCCACCAACCTTTAAGCTTTCCAGAGGCACAAAAAAACCACTGCCACCTCACCCTCTCCGGACACACTCATGGCGGACAGTATTTCCCTTATAACCTCGCCATCCACCTGGCTCAGCCCTGGGTAGCCGGACTCTATGAACAAAAGGAAGCACGCCTCTATGTTAATAGAGGCAGTGCTTTCTGGGGGCCGCCTCTTCGCCTGGGTTCACCATCGGAAATCACCCTTCATATTTTGGGTGAAGCCTAAAACACAAAAATGTTCACCGTCTTTCATACGGTGTCCACAAAAAGGATTTTTTGTTCTCCAACACCTGCACCCTATCGTCGTATACTCCACACTTTCTCGTTAAACATTTTCTTCCCTATTCCCCCAAAAAAGAGCCTTTCCTCCACGGATTCTTACCCGCACCGGTTTCTGGCATGGAATATGTATAACCATCTTATCAAATCATGCACAGCACCCCTTCTCACCCACGGTTTTCTCCTCTGAGTCTCTCAACGGCGCTCACAACCCCTCAAGCGATGAAACCTCTTGTGTCTGAAAGGTGATGCCATCACGGGCTCAAGCCCCGCAACCCCACTTACCTTTGTGGAGTGTTTCAAAAACAGAAGCTGCCGCGCAGATCGGCAGAGGAGATCACCATGAAAAAAGTCTATTTCATCATCTTCGCCACCATCACCCTGGCTTTTGCCCTGGGAACCAACGCCATAGCCACCCCCTTTGCCCTTTCGGAAGCAAACCTCGACCAAGTCGCCGGTGCCGAAGGACTTTTGATCAAACGTGCAGCACCACCGTCTGACGCCGCCCTTACCACAGAGATTGGTCGTGAAATCCTCCGCAGAAACGCAGTCACCGAATACCCGGTGGAACGGGTTGACATGGTTTTTGATCGATACAACACCTTGACCGTAGGAAAAACATCAGGCAAAACCATCTCCGACCTTTTTGCAGAAGGTGAGCCGGGACGACTTCCCCAATTTTTTATCGATGAGGCCAATCGAATCACCCAGGAGAAGAACCCCAACTACCCTCTCATTCCTGGTCAACCCTAAGCCACCTCTATCCTTGAGGCCACGGCCTCGGGTTTGGTCCATCCGGCCTCCTTACCGGAGGCCAGGCTGGACCCAAGGAGTTCCCATGAAATCCTTTTATCCTCTTCTGGTTATCCTTTGCATCGTGGGCGCCTCTTCCACAGCTCTGGCCCAACCCCAAGGGCTCTCTGACCAAGAGATGGCCATGGTCACCGGCCAACAGGGAATCAAATCCCAAGAGGTCCCAGCACCCAACCAAAAAAACACCCATCAACCCCTTCACCTCATCCCGCTTCTCTTTTCTCCAGCTCAGATTCAGAGTTTCCATGATGAAGGCCAAAGGCAACGCGCCTTTTACCACATGGCACACACCACGACGCAGGTGGCCCAAATTCACAAAAGCCTTTTCATTGCGCCTCAAGCTGTCACCACCATTCTCAGCGTACCGGCAACCATCGGAGGCTTTTTCTTTTAACCTCCTCACCAAACTAAAAAAGGGTCGATGCACACGCGGCATCGACCCTTTTTTAATCTTTATCTATCTGGCTTATGCTTTAAGAAGCACGTCTGCCCTGCATACGCCGAGGGCCTCGGTAGGGCTTGCGGCCGCCACGATGGTTTCCCTCTCCGCCCTCGGACATCTCCACAAAAAGACGCTGCCCATCAAGCACCGCCCCTTTCATGGCGTGAAACACGTGCCGGGCCACATTGCCCTCCACCTCAAAACAGGAGCGCTCTTTACCGATTTCAATGCGACCGATCTGGCGGGATGTGATGCCGGTACGCTCGCAGACCAGACGAATCACAGCGCCATGGTTGATGCGGTTTTCCGCACCCTTGTCAAAACTGATGCGCTGCATGCGGCCTCCGGAACGATGGCCTGAATCTCCCTCACGGCGACGGCCCTGATGGCGGGGCCCGTTGTTGCGCCTGGGAGCACCCATATCGTTGATATCCTGAGCATCTCGGTAATCGGATGCAATGCGGTTGAAACGTTCGGCAACCAATTTATCGATCAGCTCCTCACGGCTCAAATCAGCCAGCGCTTCGTGAACCGCCGGAAGGTACTCGCCGATGGTCTCGTGCTCGGGCTCCACCTCTTTAAAACGCTCCACCATATCCGCCATCTTCAAACGGCAAATCTCTTCGCCACCCGGAACCTTGCCGGCTGTAAAACGAATGCCGCATCGAGCCGCCACAAGCCCAAGCTTTCGGCGATCCCTCCAGGTCATAATGACAAAAGACTTTCCGGACTTGCCAGCCCGTGCGGTACGACCGCTTCGGTGGGTATAGGCCGCCACTTCGTCGGGCAGCCCCAGGTGAATGACGTGTGAGATGCCTTCAACGTCGATGCCCCTTGCCGCCACATCGGTGGCCACCAAAAGACGAAGCCTGCGATTTCTGAATCGCTGCATGACCGCATCCCGCTGCTGCTGGGAAAGATCGCCGTGAAGGGCGTCGGCATCGTAACCGCACTCCACAAGGGATTCGGCCACCTGTCGGGTTTCATGACGGGTGCGGCAGAAAACCACGCCGTAAATATCGGGATTGGCATCGATCAAACGCCTCAATGCCACCAGTTCCGTACCCGGTCGAACCACATAATTTTCATGATCAATACGGGCTGAGGTGCTGTTCTTTCGACCCACTGTCACTTCCACAGGGTCTGTCATAAAGCTTCGCGCAATGGCTGCCACGCCTCGAGGCATGGTGGCAGAAAAGAGCCAGGTAGCCGCATCGTCGGGAGTCTCTTTAAGGATGTCATCGATGGCCTCTTTAAAACCCATGTTGAGCATCTCATCGGCTTCATCGAGTATCACATACTCCACCTGAGAGAGATCCACCACACCACGTCCCATCAAATCCAAAAGACGCCCGGGGGTAGCCACCACCACCTGAGCGCCGCGCTTCACCTGTCGAATTTGAAGGGCGATGGAAGAACCACCGTAAATGGAGGCGATCTTCAGATCCCTGATTTTAGAGCCGTAAGAGGTAAAATCCCGAGAGATCTGAATACAAAGCTCTCGAGTCGGACAGAGCACCACCGCCTTGATGTCGCGCCCTGCAAAATCCAGACGGTTTAAAAGGGGAAGGCCAAAGGCAGCGGTTTTACCGGTGCCGGTCTGTGCCAGGGCAACAATATCGCCTCGCTCTTCGCGAAGCGCCTCAAGGGTCTTCTCCTGAATGGGTGTGGGCTCGGTGAACCCCATCTCCGCAACAGAATCAACCAATTCCTGACGCAAACCAAAATCTTCAAAACTACAACTCATGCTCGCATACTCTCTTTCATCACGCTTGGGCGTGGTGGTGTTTATCGCACACCGTCACCGAATCCACAGGCATCCTCCCTTCCTCATGTCGGCACCGCAGTGCAGTTCAAGACACAAGGGACGCCAAAACCCAGGACGTGTTGCGAACGTTTTCAAAAGACGCGCCGTCAGGCGGCCTTTATCTTATCTTTATCAATGAATACCAATTGGGTGCCACAAGGCACACGCACCTCGACTCAAAGCCCCGTTGCTACCCAATGGAGCTTTCATGGCTTTTTATACAGCCAAAATGACGCTACCAAACGCGAGAGGGGCTTTACAAAACGGTGGGGAGAAGAGTGAAGGAGGTCGTTTTCATAAAGGTCATCTCCACAAGGAGTCAGGTGCGACGTGCACCATCTGTTATTATGACCAAGAAGTCAACACCCTTTTTATCCGGCCATGCAAAAAAAAAGCCACTCAAAACGAAATCTCACAAAAACCTTACCGCCACACGCGCATAAAAACCCCACCCCTCTTTGAAAAAACCAATCCAACACTTCCCAAAAATAACGATTAGAAACCTTTACCCCTTCCCGCTGGATGAAAAGTTTTCTTTATGGTAAAGCTGTTACCGCGCCCAAGCCATCTTGACATCACCCCCGCAATCACAGAACAACCATCAGCACCACCAGGAGTTCACATGCGCAACCGCATTTTTCTCTTTATTGCTCTCTTCATCATACCTCCTCTTTTTTTAAACGCCTGTACACCATCACGCGCAATAGGCCCGTCCCAAACAGGCCATCATCTTTCTCTGCGTCAGATGGCCCCAGAACGCATTTACAAAAAAGGAGAGTGGGCCTTGCTTCTCTTTGTGATTGATCGGGGAAGCCGAAGCCAGGGGGTTCACGGCGAGCTTTACCACAAAGGCCGCCCCATTACCGGACGCAAGGGCGAGACTCTTGACACCCCCATGGGACGGCTTCGCTACCATGGCCCGGAGCTGGAGAGACGCAAAATCTGGGAAATCTCCGGTTGGACACTTTCAGACCAGACTGGCGTTCTTGCCCCCCACCATGCGCCACCCAAAAGAGTCCCTACTCGTCAGCATCCCATTGGAATGGGATAGCCTCCTTTTTCCTGCATCAAAAGACAAAAAACAGAGCCTTTTACCCCGCCACTGAAACTGACAACTTGTACAAAAAGCTTAGCAATGGTAGATTGCCTATCATCTTTGCTGATTTTATTTCTGGTTTTGCGCGAGTTTTCAGGTGGATGAGTTGAACTATTCTGGTATTCCCTACAAAGAGCCCCCCCGTTTTTTAAACATCCCCATTCCTGCTTTTTTTCTTCTTCTGCTTATCTTCCAACTCTTTTTCATGCCCGGACTCATGAAAAAGGGAGGCAGACTCTATGTCCCGTTCAAACGGGTGGTCGTAGGGGGGTGCCACAACAACCCGCCCTACGAATTTCTTGATGAAAACAACGAACCGTCAGGGTACAACGTGGAGCTCACCCAGGCCATTGCCGCAGAGATGGGGCTGGATGTGGAGGTGCGCCTGGGCCGCCAAAACAAAATGGTGGACGCCTTTCAAAAGGGAGAGATCGATATCCTGCAAGGCGTTATCGAAATGGACCCGGTGGCCCTTAACAACCGGTTTCACGCCTGCACCTATTTCAATCAGAAGCTTTTTGCCCGATCGCCTCACCCCCAGCTTCTCTCTTCACTTAGCCAGCTTAAAGGGGGGCGAATCGCCCTGAGCCGCAGCACCCCTTACCTGAAAAGGCTCATCCACACCCACCCCCATCTTCAATTTATTGAAGCCACGTCCCACTCTCAGGCTCTGCGCTGTCTGGCCCTGGGACAGGCTGATTATGCCCTTCTCATCACCCTGCCCAGCCTCTACCTCAACCGGGCTTTACACATTCTTGAGCAAGAGACAGGCGACCACCGCATCACCCTGGTGGGCGAGCTCACGCCTCAAATGGGATATGGTTACGTGGCCCGAGACCCGGGAAACCCCTTTTTCACCCAGATGGAGAGCTGCGTTTCAACCCTAAAAACCAGCGGACGCCAAAAAGAGGTTCAAAACAGATGGCTGGGCCCTTTAAGCCCCTCAGAAGAGGACAAAAGAGAGAAAACCATCCAGCTCGGAGGGCTTATTTTCAGCCCCCTGCTCTTTGCCGCCTGCACCATCTTTTTTTGGAGTTACTCCCTCAAGCAGGAGGTGGGAAGACGAACCCATGAGCTGGCCGTTCAACAGCAGCAGCTGATCCAGGCCGATAAAATGACCTCCCTGGGCATTCTTGTCTCTGGAGTCGCCCACGAAATCAACAACCCCATGGGACTCATTGTCCACAACCTCTCTTTTCTTCAAAAGCTCTACACGGCCGCCGAAGCCTCACTTGAAGAGCGATTTCAAGAGGAGGGCGATTTCTTCATCGGAGGGCTCAAATTCTCCATGATTCGGCAAGAGGCGGGGGAGATGTTCTCTGAAATGAACCACGGCGCCCAGCGCATCATTCAGATCGTCAATGACTTAAAAGAGTTCTCCAGCAAAAAGAGCCCGGCCCTTACGGGGCAGGTGGATCTGACAAAAGCGATCAACGCCTCCATTCGCCTGTTGGAGCTGCCCTTAAAAAAAATGGGCTGCTCGGTCCTCCTTGAGACGCAAGAGCCGCTGCCCTGTTTCAGAGGGAATCGTCACCAGATCGAGCAGGTCATTGTCAATCTCATCTTAAACGGAGCCCAGGCCCATCAAAATCCCGGCCACACGGTCACCGTGCGCGCCTGGGCAAACCACCCAAAGCAGCACCTCATCCTTACCGTCTGCGATGAAGGCCAAGGCATTGAAAAAGACCAACTCCCCTTCCTCTTTGACCCCTTTTACACCACCAAAAGGGAGCAGGGTGGAACCGGCTTGGGGCTCTCCATCTCTGAACGCATTGTCAAAGAGCACAAAGGAGAGCTTACGGTCGAGTCCGAAGTTGGAAAAGGCACCACCGTATCCATGCATCTTCCCTTTTTTCACGAGGAGTCACACCCATGAATGAAACGCTCTACCCCTCTTTTGGCATCCTCTTGGTGGATGATGAAAACGCCTGGTTGCGAACCATGACCATGACCTTGGGGATGGAGGCGGGCATCACCCACATTCACAAATGCCAGGACCCCAGAGACGCCCTGGAGATGCTCAAAACCCATGATATCGGACTGGTCCTTCTCGATATCAACATGCCGCATATCTCAGGAGGAGAGCTTCTGCCCCGCATCATTGAGGAGCACCCGGATGTAAGCGTGATTGTCATCAGCGGCCTCAACCAGGTGGACATGGCCGTCACCTGCATGCAGAAAGGGGCCACCGATTTCTATGTCAAAACCGTTGAAGGGCAGCGCCTTATCAAAGGAGTGGAACGCGCCATTAAAGCCATTGAACTTGAGCGCGAAAACAAGGCGATCCGCTCCCGGTTTCTCACGGGTACCCTCAGCCACCCGGAGTGCTTCAAGGAGATTGTCACCCAAAGCGACACCATGCAGTCACTCTTTCACTACATCGAAGCCATAGGTGTGAGTGCACGACCTGTCCTCATCACCGGTGAGAGCGGCGTGGGAAAAGAGCTGATCGCCCGGGCCATCCACACCCTTTCGGGGCGCACGGGTTTGCTTATGGCGGTCAATGTGGCCGGCCTTGATGACACGGTTTTCTCCAGCACCCTTTTTGGCCATGAAAAAGGCGCCTACACCGGCGCAGACTCCCGACGTGACGGCATGAT
>JAKSCC010000070.1 GCA_022360815.1 Desulfobacterales bacterium | reverse complement strand
CAGTAACAGTTGCCTGCTTCCTCTTCGTGCCTGCTTTCCGTTGTCGACTAGAAAGCATCGAATAATTCGTGGTTGTAAAAGGCAAACGCCACATATGGAGGCGTTTCCCAATGCAATCCATTATACTTTAATGGGTTTTCACCAAACAGAACTCTCTCTTCTCAAGAACCTTTTTTGGGATAGGAAATTTTTTTTGTGGGTTTGAAGCCGCGATAGCGGCAAACGTCAATATATGAATTATATCTGAGTTTTGGTGTAAGAGAGAAAGCAGTCCCAGTCCCTTCACAATGAATCAATATTCATTGTTTGCTAAATAAAAACTCAGTTTATCTTAATATCCATCATCTCGTCAGGCTATATTGCCGTTCATCGCCTGTGGTTTCCTAGACGATCGGCAAAATCCATAGGATCGATCAAATCTTAATTCCCATCCACGGCTCCGGAAGTTGTGTTGTCGAAAGGCAGCAACTGGCTTGTCAGGGCGCAGCAGATTAACCGGGTTTGAAAGTGCATATGCGTGATGCTTTGTGGGTGGGGCACACCGGAACGTATCTATCGTGCTGCGACGCTTTTTTTATGCAGGCAAGATTTGGTTGATCAACAAAATATACACGTAGGAGGAATTTATGGTTAGAAAGATCAGTAAAGCTGCGGTTATCGGATCTGGTATCATGGGTGGCGGAATTGCTGCTCTCCTCGCCGGTGCCGGAGTGAGAGTTCTTCTTCTGGACATCGTTCCCTTTGACCTCAAAGACGAAGAGAAAGACGATCCCGCAGCACGCAATCGCATGGTTAAAGCCGGTATGGACGCCGCTCTTGGCGCAATGCCTCCTCTCTTCTACAACAAGAAAGACGCCGCCCTTATCGAAACCGGTAACCTCACCGATGATTTTGATAAACTGTCTGATTGCGACTGGATCTGCGAAGTTGTTGTTGAGAACCTGAAAATCAAGCAGGACCTTTTTAAGCGCATCGAAGAGATTAGAAAGCCTGGTTGTATTGTCAGCTCAAACACCTCTGGTATTCCTCTGAAAGCCATGAGCGAAGGCCTGAGCGATGACTTCAAAAAGCACTTCCTCGGCACCCACTTCTTCAACCCCGTTCGTTGGATGCATCTTCTTGAGCTCATTCCCGGCGAAGAGACTTCTCAGGAAGTTCTCGACTTTATTGAGAAGTTCGGTGAAGTCAACCTGGGCAAAGGCATCGTCTGGGCCAAGGATACCCCCAACTTCATCGGCAACCGTATCGGCATCCAGGGCATGGGCAAAATCATGCAGGAAGTGGTCAAGCAGGGCATGACCCTTGCTGAAGTTGACGCGCTTTTCGGTCCTGCCATGGGTCGTCCTTCAAGCGCCATCTTCGGTACAGCTGACCTCGTAGGTCTCGATACCATGGCCCACGTCATGGAAAACTCCTATGATCTCTGCCCCGACGACGAAGAGCGTGATGCCCACCTTCTTCCTGATTTCGTTAAGAAGATGATTGAAAACAACTGGCTCGGCAACAAGACCAAGGGCGGTTTTTTCAAGAAGGTGAAAAACGATGAAGGCAAGAAAGTCAAGATGATGCTTGACCCGGCTACCTGTGAGTACGTTGAGTTCGTTAAGCCGGACCTTCCTTGTGTGGCTGCAGCCAAAGCCGCTTCGACTCCTGAAGAAAAAGTAAAAGCCATTCTCTACGGAGAAGACAGAGGCGCCAAGTTTGCCTGGGAGTGCTCTGCAAACGGTCTGATTTACTCAGCCAATCGTATTCCTGAAATCGCCACTTCTGTTGTTGAGATCGACAACGCCATGAAGTGGGGCTACGCTTTTGAAACCGGTCCTTTTGAGAACTGGGACATGATCGGTGTGCGAGAGTCTGTGGCCAAGATGGAAGCCGACGGCATGCAGGTACCTGAAAAGGTTAAGAAGATGCTGGATGCTGGGAACGAGTCTTTCTACAAGGTAGAAAACGGCCGCCAGTACTTCTATGATTTTGAAAGCGAAAGCTACCAGCTTGTGAAGCTCAGCGAAACCGCTCTGTCTCTTGCCACCTGCAGGGCCGACGGAAAAGTTCTCAAGAGCTGTTCTTCTGCTTCTCTTATTGACATCGGCGACGACATCTTCTGCGTGGAATTCCACACCAAGATGAACGCCTTGAACCGTGAAATCATCGAATTCATGGGCGAGATCAAAGACTACGCCCAGGCCAATGCCGCTGGTGTTGTTATCGGTAACCAGGCTGGCGGAATGCCCGGTGCCTTCTCTGCCGGTGCCGACCTCGATTACGTTCTCGGTCTTTGCAAAGGCAAGAAGTACGCTGAAATCGACGAATTCCTCCAGCTCGCTCAAAATGGCATCAAAGATATCCGTTATGCCAACATCCCCGTTGTTGCTGCTCCTTACGGCATGACTTTGGGCGGTGGTTGCGAAGTGTGCCTCGGCGCTGCTGACAAGATCGTTGGCGCGGCCGACCTTATGATGGGTCTGGTTGAGATGGGCGTTGGCCTCCTGCCTGCAGGCGGCGGATGTACCAACATGTGGAAGAAGTTCGTCTTTGCTCTGCCCGAACCCGTGCAGAAGGATATGGACTTCGCCAAGCTCTTCGTTCCTGTCTTTATGGCAATTGGCATGGCCAAATACTCCATGAGCGCCAAGCAGGCCTTCGGTTTCGGTCACATGCACCCCTGGGCCGACCGTATTGTCATGAACCGTGATCTTCTCATCGGCGAAGCCAAGAAGGAAGTTCTGGCCATGGTTGATGCCGGATACGCACCTCCCGTGAAGAAGCCTGTTCCTGTGATGGGTGAGGCCGGTGCCGGTATGATCAACGCTCAGATTTTTAACATGCTGGGTGGTGGATTTGTTTCCGAACACGACGCCCTTATCGTCAAGCGCATCGCCTACGTTATCTCCGGCGGTTCCGTCAAGGAAGGCACAGCCATCGACGAAGATGTGATGTACAAGCTTGAGCGTGAAGCATTTATCGACTTTGCCAAGGAAGAGAAGACCATCGCCCGTATCGAGCATATGCTTAAGAAGGGTGCCCCTCTCCGTAACTAAGAGAGTGACGCGGAAGGCGGCGTGACTCTGGTTTTTCGATTCATTCGCCGCCGACCACACGATGGAAGGTGCAAGAATCAATAAGTGCAAATCGAAATTGTAAGGAGAAAAATATGCGCGAAGTATATATCGTTGAATCTGTAAGAACTCCCGGATGTAAGAACAAGAGGGGCATGTTCAAGGAGACCCGTCCTGAGGACCTTCTCTCCTTTATCATGAAGGCGTGTGTTGAAAAAGCCGGCGTTGATCCCAAAGAGATTGACGACGTCATGTGTGGATGCGCTTTCCCTGAGGCCGAGCAGGGCCTGAACATCGGTCGTGTGGCAGGTCAGATGGCCGGTTTTCCCGAAGAGGTCTCCGGGGCCACCGTAAACCGTTTCTGCTCCTCCGGCCTGGAAGCCATCGCTCTGGCTCATCTTCGCATCGCAGCCGGTTGGTCTGAGGTCACCATGGGCGCTGGTATCGAGTCCATGACCTATGTTCCCATGGGCGGCAACAAGCCTCGCCCCCACGCACAGTTCGCCGGCTCCAACCCTGAGATGTACATCTCCATGGGTATGACCGCTGAGAACGTAGCCGATCGTTACGGCATCACCCGTCAGGAGTGCGATGAGTTTGCTGTACGTTCTGTCACCAAGGCGGCCGAAGCTCAGGAAAAGGGATGGTTTACTGAGATCGTTCCGACTCCGGCTTACAACTTTGTGCTTGGCGAGAACGGTACCTACGAGAAGAAAGAGTTTATCGTAGAAAAAGACGACGGCGTTCGTGCCGGAACCACCGTTGAAGGCATCGCTCGTCTCAACAGCCCCTTTAAAGCTGGTGGTGTTGCAACAGCCGCCAACTCTTCACAGACCACTGACGGCGCGGCAGCCACGCTCCTCGCCAGCAAGGAAGCCTGTGAGAAGTTCGGTCTCAAGCCCGTTGCCAAGCTTGTGGGTTACGCCGTAGCCGGATGCAAGTCTGACGAAATGGGCGTTGGTCCCAAGTATGCGATTCCCAAGGTTCTCGAGCAGACCGGTCTTAAAGTTGAAGACATCGACGTCATTGAGCTCAACGAAGCCTTTGCCACCCAGTCCCTGCACTGCATCAAGGAACTCGGCCTTGACGAGTCCAAGATCAACCTCATGGGCGGCGCCATCGCTTTGGGTCACCCTCTGGGATGCACCGGTGCCAAGCTCACCGCAACCCTGCTTGCCAACATGAAGCGTACCGGCGCCAAGCGCGGTCTCGTCTCCATGTGTATCGGCGGCGGCATGGGCGCAGCGGGTATCTTTGAAATGGTCTAAGGGTCTCCTTACGGCATAATCGCCGTGCAGGGGGAGCCGGACACTCTCCCTGCATGGCGACTTGCCACCCTTAAGCCATGGGGGCCGGTGGGGTATTTTAAAAGCGAATGAATTTTTTTCGCATATAGCAAAAGCCTGATTCCCTTCTGTGTGTATGCGCATTTTTAAAATGACCCCTGGCTCCTTTTTAAGGCATAGCCCTTACAGGTTGTTGATCTGTTTTTTTGGGAATGAAGAGTCGCACTGCTCCGCAATGAAAAATGGTTGGCACGCTATTTTTTCTTTTTGGGAGCCTTTTTTAAAGGTTTATATTTCATATGTGAAATATATTTGCGAGTCAGGAGGGCAAATGGCTGAGTGGAAGAAGACGGGATGCGTGCTCTGTGCACAGAACTGCGGTATTGAAGTTCAGACCGAAGGCCACCGGATCACCAAGGTGCGCGGTGACAAAGAAAATGTTCGAAGCAGGGGTTACATCTGCCGAAAAGGTGCCCATGTGGCCTACCACCAAAGCCATGCGGGTCGCCTGACCCAGCCTTTGAAGCGAACGGAAAATGGTTTTCAGGAGATCTCCTGGGAGCAGGCGTTTCAAGAGATCGGCCAAACGCTTAGGGGCATCGTGGATGTTTACGGTCCGAAATCTTTTGCCTATATGGGCGGAGGAGGGCAGGGGTGT
>JAKSCC010000013.1 GCA_022360815.1 Desulfobacterales bacterium | reverse complement strand
GCCAGAGCGCCCTGGGCCAGGGCCAGGATATCTCCGTCCACGGTGCGCAGCGGGGTGAGAAGCAGGGTGCCTCCCCCTAAGCTTTTGGCATTTCCAATGGAGGAGACGGTGATATCGAGTTTTGCCCCGCGCCGTGCAAAAGGGGCCATGGAGGCGGTGACCATGACAGCGGCGGCGTTTTTGAGCTTGAGGGTGCTTTTATCCACCGTCACGCCCATGCGGGTCATGAGGTTGGCCAGGGAGTCTTTGGTGAAGTCGGCCCCCTTGCCGTCGCCTGTGCCGGCAAGGCCCACCACAATCCCGTAGCCGGTCAGTTGAAGGGGGCTGGCCCCTCGAATGCCGGAGATATCCTTGAGCCGTTCACCATACGAGGTTAGGGGGGCAAAAAGAATCACTAAAATAAGGAGAAGGCAGAGTTGGTGGAGTCGGTCTCGTGTCATGATGTTCCTGTTGTTTATGGTGCCGAAAGAGCTTGTCTTCACAGCTTTTTTCGGGTGTTTTCTCTAATCAATCAGAAGAGCGGCGTCACATGCCGGGGCGCTGTGATGCGGCAGGTGAGGCGTTTTCTGGAGCGGGTGTTGGTTACGGGGATCACATCTCCAATGGCTCCGTTTTTGGCGGCAACTCCCGATGCGGTGATGTGAAGCGCTCCTTTTTTGTATGTGATCTGAACCGCATCCCCCCTTTTGATGGCGAGCTGGGCCCGCGTGTCTTTGGGGGCGACAATGGCCCCTTTTTTCAAAGGGCGTGAAGCGCGTCTGTTTTGAAGTTGATTCGTCTGGGTGAACCAGGGTGTGTTTTCCGGTGAGACCGGGCGCTCTTCAAGGGCCAGCTGGCTTGGATGAAAGGGTTCGCCCTGGGCAAGGGGGGTGGTGGTGACCACCACCTTTTTTAAAAGGGAGGCCTGGGCGCGAAGGGTGAGACGCCCGGCGGGCTTGCCATTGACGCTGGCTTGAAGGGGCAGCTCCAGGCGGTTTTTCCGAATGCGAAGCCCTTGCGCGGTGGGCGTAAGGCGAAGGGCACCTTCGGGAAAGGTGCGGGTGCCGGTTACGCGAAATCTTTCCAGAACAAGGGGTTCGTGAAAACTCTCTTGGGCCTTTTTGTGAAGCATTTTTTTAAGCTGTTTGCCAGAAGGGCTCTGCCCGGTCCGTTTGATGCAAATGCGCTGGGGCAAATGAAGGGCTGCGGGGAGAGCGCTTGCGAGGCGGTGGAGTTTGTTTTCAATAAAAAGCGAGGCGAGGGTCTGCTCTCGTCCGGGAAGGGGGGCGCGCAGGAGCGTGGTTTTGGCGTGAGGGTAAAGCTCGGGCGGCAGAGGCTGTTTGAGCCCCTTAAAAAAATCTTCCACAGAGAGTGCCGCAGAACTCGCCTTTAAGATGGCTGGCTTTTGGGGGGCACAAAAGGCCGGCGCACCCCACAAAAGGAAGAGAAAGATAAAGCAAAGCGCCTTTTTAAGCCTCGATGCAGTCATGGAAAAAGAGTGTCTACCGTTTGAGGTTGTTGGCGGTTTCCATCATGCGGTCACCGGTTTGAAGGGCCTTGGAGTTGGCTTCGTAGGCGCGCTGCCCCACGATCATGGAGACCATTTCATCGACAATGTTGACGTTGGACATCTCAAGGGACTGGTTGGTGAGAGACCCGAGCCCGTCTTCACCTGCGACCCCCTCCATGGCAGGGCCGGAGCCCTCGGTGGGCCGAAGAAGGTTTCCTCCCATGGCAAAAAGGCCCGCTGGGTTGGCAAAGTTGTAGAGGGGAATCTGCTCGGTAAGAAGAATGGCATCGTCCTGGCCGTGTGCCGTCAGGGTGCCGTCGGAGGTGACGCTTACAAGAACCGTCTCCGCCGGAATGGCGATTTCAGGTTGAAGCCGGTCTCCGGCGGCGGTGGTGATAAAGCCTTCGCTGTCCAGAGTAAAGTTTCCGGCTCGGGTGTAGACCTCCTGCTGGCCGTGGATCACGCGGAAAAATCCTTCGCCTTCAATGGCCATGTCCAGATCGTTTCCGGTGTGGACATAGTCGCCCTGGGTAAAGACCTTCTGGACGCTGGAGGGCTTGACCCCCATGCCCACCTGAATGCCGGTGGGAACCTGTCCTCCCGAAGGGGTCGGGGCGCCTGCGATAAGCTGGGTCTGGTACATGAGGTCTTGAAAATTGGCCCGGCTCTTTTTAAATCCGGTGGTGTTGGCGTTGGCCAGGTTGTTTGAGACCGTGTCGATGTTCATCTGCTGTGCGCTCATGCCCGATGCGGCCGTCCAGAGTCCTCTCATCATTTTTTTCTTATCCTTTCGTCTTAAGGCCAAGCTTTATCAGGCCGGGCGTCCCATGGAGATGGCCCGTGCGTCGTTTTCATCGCTGCTACGCATCACCTTTCCGGCGGACTCGTACATGCGGTTGGCGGCGATGAGGTTTGTCATCTCCTCTACGGTGGAGACGTTGGTGCCCTCAAGAGCCCCCTGAACAATGGTGGCCTCTTCTGTGGAAATTTCACGCCCTTTGGCAGGGTCCAAGGCAAAGAGGTTGCTTCCCTCACGGTAGAGGGCTTTGGGGTCGGAAAAATGGACCACATCCAGAGCGTCAAAAACCATGGCGTCCATGATCACCTCACCGCTTTCCCCAAAGAAGATCTCATCTCCGGTAAGGGTGATGGGCCCGTTTTTTCCCATGACGGGAAAACCGTCTTGGGTGACCAGGCGTCTGGTGGCGTCGGTGGTGAAGTTGCCGTCCCGGGTGTAGCGCATGCCAGCTGGGGTGTTGACCTTGAAAAAGCCTTTGCCGTTTATGGCCAGATCCAGAGGATTTCCGGTCTTCTGGAGCTCTCCTTGGGTAAAGTCCACGGTGAGAATGGGGTTTAGGGTCTCGTCAAAGGAGAGGATCTCCTTTTTAAAGCCTGAGGTGTTGGCATTGGCAAGCCTGTTGGCGGTGAGCTCATACTGCCGCTCTTTGCGAAGGCTGGTCTGTGCGGAACGTGTCATCTCGAAAAGCATGGGATCTCCTCATTTTGGCTTTTGTGCGCTGTTGGGCGTTCATGAAAGCAAAATGGATGCCAGTATCGGTGTGGCGATGTGTGATGCGTGTGGTGTGGTGTTGGTTTGCTCGTGATGTTTCAATGGATTAATGCGGAAGGAGAGAGCTTTTTAAAGGGCAGATTGGGAAAATAAGTAAAGGGGAGGCGTCGAAACCGTGTCAATCGCAGGCCGGAATGGCCTGTCTGCTGTGCCAAAAGCATGACAGTTGAAACAGAAAATGAGGAAATTCTTGCCCAGTGGTTCGACGGGCAAGGAACGTTGTATTTGATTTTTGTAAAAAGCCAGTCTGCATTATAGCGGTTCATGCATCTCTTGGATGCTTGCCTCGTCTCTTTTTCAGAATGGCGTAAGCATTGAATCTGTTTCATCTGCAGGTTGAAATCAAGAAAAAATGAAAGCGTAAAGGCCCCGAAAATGGATGCGATGTTTGTTGGAGTGAGAAGATTTTATCTGTTTTGCGTTTAATGGGAAATGAGGGTGAGCCGAAAAAGAGGTAAGGGAAGGTCCCCCCAGTGGGCATAGCGATGTGTGCTCCCGAAAAAATGGTTTTATGAACACGGATACGGCATTTATGAATCTGGAGGCCGGACAATAGGTGATATGAGAGAAAAAATACGGTTTGAGTCGGTTTCCAAGATGTTTCCCCTTTCTCATCGAAAGTGCAAAAGGGCCCTTATGAATGTAAGTTTTTCGGTTCATTGCGGGGAGTGTCTCATGGTGTTGGGCCGATCGGGGTGTGGAAAGTCTACCCTCCTAAATATTATGGGCGGCATGATTCCACCTTCCCAAGGAAGGGTCACTTTCCACGGAGAGGCGATCACCAAGCCCGATCCTTCACGTATCCTTTTGACACAGCAGCCCACCTTGCTTCCTTGGTTGACAGTCCACGAAAATGTGGCGTTTGGTTGCCGCTTGCGGAAAGAGGTCGATGACCTTGAGGGGCGTGTGCACCGCTCCCTTGAAATGGTTCATCTTTGCGGTTACGAAGGCTATCTTCCTTCCCAGCTCTCCGTGGGAATGCAGCAGCGGGTCTGCATGGCCCGGGCCCTTGTAGGGAATCCCTCTGTTTTGATGCTGGATGAACCCTTTGGGGCCTTGGATACGGTGACGCGAAGTCGACTTCACCATGAGGTGATTGATATTCGCAGAAAAAATCCGGAGATCACTCTGGTTTTTGTGACGCACGATATTGATGAGGCTTTGGCCCTGGCAAGCCGTGTGGTGGTTTTGGGAGGTGATCCGGGTCATATTTTAGCGGATTTTTCTGTGGCATCTCCCTATCCAAGGGATCCTGCAAGTCCCGAGCTTCGCCATTTGAAAGAGAGTATCATTGGTTATCTTTGGGAGGAAAGCCTGTGAGACGCCTTTCGCGACGCAAGTTTTTAGTGGAAAGTGGAATTGCCGCAGCATCGGCGGCACTCGGTTGCGCGGCTTTTCCTGGCGTGAGTCTGGCATCCAAAGAGCCAGAGCTTCGTCTCGGCTATCTTCCCATTACCGATTCAGCCCCTCTTCTGGTGGCCCATGGATTGGGCTATTTTAAAGAGGAGGGCATTCGTATGAAACGGCCTTTGAGGGTGCGAAGTTGGTCGGCCCTTATGGAGTCGTTTCTTACGGGAAAGTTTAACCTCACCCACATGCTTCTGCCCATGCCGGTGTGGATGCGCTTCAAAAACAGGGTGCCCATAAAGGTGTTGGCCTGGAATCACACCAACGGAAGCACCCTGACCGTTGGAGGGCATTCAGCTTTAAGGGAGTTTGCAGACCTGGGAGGCCACCACATTGCCGTGCCACACTGGTACTCCGTCCATAACGTGATGCTTCAGATGGCCATAAGACACCACGGTCTTATTCCGGTAATCCAACCTCAATCAAAGCCCCTTGCGCCCAATGAGGTGAATATTTTTGTGCTGCCGCCTCCTGAGATGCCGGCAGCCCTTGTTGGCCGGAAGGTGGATGGGTTTATCGTGGCAGAACCCATGGGAGCCATCAGCGAGATCAAGACTGGGGCTCGCATCATGCGTTTTACCGGGGATATGTGGAAAAACCACCCTTGCTGTGTGGTGGTGATGCCTGAAAAGATCACCCAGTTTCACCCTGCTTTTTCCCAACGGGTGATAAACGCTGTGGTGAGAGCTCAGCTCTGGATCACAGAGAACCGGGAAAAGGCTGCCCATCTTCTCAGTCGGGACGGCATGGGATACCTTCCCATGGATCAGGAGGTTCTCAAACAGGCCTTTCTTGCGTACGATCCATTGGTCTACGGTCCCTCAGGTGCATTAAGGCATCCTGAGTGGCAGATGGATCGTATCGGATTTCAGCCTTGGCCTTACCCTTCAGCCACACGGCTTTTGGTACGTGAGTTGGCCAACACGCGTGTGGAAGGGGACCTTGCGTTTCTCAAAGGCCTTTCTCCAGAGTTTGCGGCTCGGGATCTGGTGGACGATCGTTTTGTTCGGTGTGCCATGGAGGCACTTGGGGGCACCGGAAAGTTTATGTACGGTGAGTTGGGAGACAATCCCTTTGAGCGCCAGGAAGTGCTCTCCATCGGGTAGGTATCAAAAAGAGGATTGGCTTGAGTATTTCTGTTATCCATCGGTATTTAAAGAAGCAGACCGCCTACAACAAAGAACCCTTTGCGGAAAAAGCGATGAATCATCGGGGGATCATGGGCCTTTTTGGCTTTTTCCTTTTTGTTGTGGTGTGGGCTGCTGGCGGTCGTTTTATTTTTAGTCGTCCTGAGTTTGTTCAGTTTAAAGGGTTTTTACCCCTTCCCTCCTTGAAGGGACTTTGGACGCTTCTTTTTATGCCCCATTTCTGGGCGTCTGTCTGGGCGAGCCTTTCGCGTGTCTTTATCGGCCTTGGGGTGGCTTTTGTGGTGGGGTTTCCTGTGGGGCTTCTTATTGGTTTTTACCGAAAGGTGCGGATCATGAGCTACCCTCCCATGCAGTTTCTTCGTATGGTCAGTCCGCTTGCCTGGATGCCCATAGCCCTTCTTCTCTTTTCCAGTTTTGAGTCGGCCATCTGTTTTATTATCACCATGGCCACGGTGTGGCCGGTGATTTTAAACACATCCCTGGGTGTGGCTCGGGTTAATCCCGGATGGATCATGATGGCCAAAAATCAAGGCGCCAGTGATTTTCAGCTTTTTGTGCGTGTTATTATTCCTGCCTCTGTTCCTTATATTTTGACGAGTTTACGGTTGGCTCTGGGGATTGGCTGGATTGTTTTGGTTCCTGCAGAGTACTTAGGGGTCTCAAGTGGTTTGGGATATATAATCAATGACGCCAGAGATACCATGGCGTATGATCTTCTCATGGCGACACTCCTTGCCATTGGGGCCATCGGGTTTGTGTTGGATGGAAGCCTTCAGATGCTGCGCCGCGTCCTCAACTGGTCACACGACTGAATTTACTTCGATTGCTGTTTTTCTCTATCTCATGTATGACTTCTGGGCCTGCCTGGCGGGTATTTTAGTGGCCTTTGTAGAACGTTGCCTTGTGTAAAGAGTCCCGCAAGGGACAAACGTTTTTTAGCAGAGCCATCATAATAAACATGAAACGGAAAGAGAAGGACGCCCTGCATGCGATTCGATCAGTATTATATATCCGATGAGATCAAAAAAAACTTGAAGTCTATGGGGTTTAAAAGACCCACCGATATTCAGTTTAAGGCGATTCCCGCCATTCAGAAAGGGGAAGACCTTCTGGCCATTGCCCACACCGGCACTGGCAAAACAGCAGCGTTTGCCATCCCCCTTATTGACAAAATTCACCGAAGCAAGAGCAGCAAGCGGTCTTACGGGGTTCGTTGCATTGTGATGGTGCCCACTCGAGAGCTGGCCGCTCAAATTGGTGAGGTTTTCGCGACTCTCTCCCGCCACACCAAGGTGAAGACCTTTGCCCTTTACGGCGGGGTAGAGCAGGATGCTCAGATTAAAAATCTTCAAGAAGGGATCGATGTGGTGGTGGCCACACCGGGCCGAATGTTTGATTTGATCAGTCAAGGTGCCTTGAAATTGGATCGTATTGATACGCTGGTACTGGATGAGGCTGATCGCATGCTTGATCTGGGGTTTATCGACGATATCCGTTTTGTAAAGAAAAAGCTTAAGCGAAAGCATCAGACCCTGTTTTTCTCAGCGACCATCAATAAAACCATCAAAAAGTTGGCATTTTCACAGGTAAAGAGTTCGGCCATTCGCATAGAGCTTTCTCCAGAAGATCCGGTCTCCAAAAACGTATCCCATGCGGTGATGTTTGTGGAGATGGATGACAAGCGGTTTTTTCTGGAACGGTATGTCAGGGATAATCCGAAAGCAAAACTTGTGGTTTTTGTGCGTACAAGGGTTCGAGCCGAGCGTGTGGCCAAGGCCATGGAACGTGTGGGCATTGAAGCCCTTTTTATCCACGGTGAGAAAGACCAGAAAGAGCGGCTTGAGGCGCTGTCGGCTTTTCGAGCGGGCACGTGTTCCATGCTTGTGGCTACCGATGTGTCGGCCCGAGGCATTGATATTCCCGATGTGGATGTGGTGATCAACTACGATCTGCCTGAAGAGGCGGAAAATTATGTGCACCGCGTGGGGCGAACCGGCCGGGGAACGCGCAAAGGAAAGGCTATCTCTTTTTGCAGCCGTGAAGAAAAAGAGACCCTTGAAGCCATACATGCTTTTTTGGGTAAAGAGATTGAGGTGCTCCACATGGCAAAGCCAGAGTATGAAAAGACCCTGCACTTTTCAGGGGAGTTTTCTGCCGAAGAACTGGTGGATGCCAACGAAGCCTTTGAGAAGGATCGTAAAAAAAAGAAGAAAAGGCGAAAAGGGTAGGGCGTTAAAAAAGAGCAGACAAAAAAACGGGATGCGATGTTTGGCGCATCCCGTTTTTTGTTTTGCAAGAGGTTATGTGGGCGCAGCTTTTGAATATCAATTACGCCTGCGGAGAACTTTTTGGAGGTTGTTTTATCCAACAGTGAAACAGTTGAGAGAGACGGTTTCGAAAGAGGGGGTGGGGTTGGATAAGGGCCGATGTGTGAACACCATGCTCCACACGCCAGAAAGTTTTGGGGTGTATGGCCGCTTCAAAAAGTTTTTTGCCGTGGGCAAAGGGAACCACGTTGTCGTGGGTTCCATGGATAATGAGAAGGGGAATCGGAGCGATTTGGTCGATGCGAGGTCCGGGACTGTACCCGTCTGTGGCCATGATAAATGAGAGGGGAGATTGGGCCCATCCAAGAAGAGGAATAAGGGCGATCTTATCTTTGACAATGGTGCGATAAGAGTAAAATGCACTGTCCATCACCACTCCGCATACCGCGACTTCTGGTACAGAGAGCACCGCATCCACTGCAGTGGCACCTCCCAAGCTCTGTCCCAGGGCAACGATTTTTTTCTTATCCACATCTTTCCGTGATGCGAGGTAGCGAAGGGCAGCCACGGCATCCTGATGGAGCCCGTTTCGCGAAGGCGAGCCCTTGGAGTCTCCATAGCCCCTGTAGTCAAACATGAAGAGGTTAAATCCTGCCTTGGGAATCCATTTGACGAAACCGTAGTGGTTGGAGATGTTGGCGGCATTGCCGTGATAGTGGATGATGGTTCCGGAAGGCACACCTATTGCCGGGAGAAACCAGCCTGAGAGCGTTGTGCCATCCGCACTTTTAAAGGAGACAGTCTCATACGGCGTGGATGGTGAGCTGTAGATCCGATTGTCTGGGTGATAAAAAAGGCTGTTGGCACAACCGCAGAGCGTTAAAAGAGAGAAAAATGTGAGAAAGATTCGGATCATGGAGGCTCTCCAGTGTTGGGGTGGAGGGGCTGTTTTGCTGAGATCCTATCCATCCAAGATCGGTTTGTCGAGATCTCTCTTTGTTAAAATGTCAGGGTAAGGGAGGTGGTCCCCCCGGATGTGATGGTGGGGTCAGAAGGCCTTTTTGTGGTGAGCCCCTCTCCAGATGCCACCACTTTGAACACCCCTGGTGGCAAAGCGATATCGTATGATCCCGTCTCTCCGATGGCTTGTGCAGTCACCTCGTAGGCAGTGGTTTCGGTGCCTTCACAGATTCCTTCTCGAAAGATTTGAACCAGGGCAGGGCCCTGGTCGCTGTCGAGGCCACTGACATTGAGGCGCAGCGTTCCTGGGGTAGCCGATCCAAGAGCAAAATTGACCGTTTTTGTTTGAGTGACAACGGCTTCTACTTCAGAACACTGGAATGCTTGATTTTTGGCAAAGGCCACCATGTGGTAATTTTTGCCTGTGGTGTAGAGGGTGTAGTTTCCCGCTGCGTCAGTGAGAGTGGACGTGTGAACGGTGACCTGGTCTTCAATATGGGACTGACTGGAATCGTAGGTTTGGGCCGAGAGGCGGACGCCTTGAAGGGCATTGGGGGTTGGGGTGGCTGTATCTGTCACGGAGCCTGAAATGATTGCCTGCAGCTGATTGGTTTGAGCCCGCACCACCGGTTTAAATCGCCAGTTACTGCCGGTTGTTCTGACCACTGAGCGGACGGCGTCAACATCCAAGGTCAGACGGGTGGTGCCGCCCCGGCTTACCAGTATGGCTGTGGTGAGTTTGATGCCTTCATCATAAAGGGTGTTGTCTATAGTGAGGGGTACAACTGTGTTATCATTTTTGATGAGGTAGTGGGCATAAGGGTGGGTTACTCCGTTGACATTGTTTTCTTGGGCTGGGTTTTCTGACAACCGAAGTCGCACCTGAGCATACAAACGAGCGGCCATGGTTTTGGAACCGAGCTGTTCACGGTTTCCCCCCGTGAGTGAGAGGAGGTTGATTGTTTTGCTAATAACATCGACAATTTGCCATCCGGCGTTGTCATTGTCGTCGTCACCTATTTTGACTTCCACCTGAATGAGGCTCAGGTAGATGGCCTTGAACTCTTCAGATGGGGCGTCTGTAAGGAAAATGGTAAGGGTTCCGGTACCGCTTGAAGGGGATGTGGCCTCGTCATTGCTGGAAGCGCAGCCAGTGTGTCCTGCAATGAGCAGAAGTGCTGCAGCCAGTGAGATCCATCGATTCATGGAGCCTCCTTTTTGACTGGATTGCAATGGGGTGGGATATTTTGTTGTGGATGAGGGAAGTGTCTGACATTGTATGTTAATTTTTGATTGTTGGGAACAAAATCTTGAATTGGGCCTCCTTTTGCGGGGCATCCGTTTCAGCCGGTTTTAAAAAAGACGCCAAGGATTTTTTTGATTGTTAAGGTGGCGTTGGGAATCCATACGGACGGGAATGAGGACGAAGCAATGGAGATAGAGGGTGGAACCTCCTGGTTTAAGGCTTTTTTTTGGGGATGGCTCTTTTGACTCTGTGTGGCTTGGAAGGGCGTTTCTTTGCCGATTTGAGCGATGTCATTTTCCGGGCAATCCGTGTGGCGGTTTCTTCTCTGGAAGGTTGATCTGT
>JAKSCC010000293.1 GCA_022360815.1 Desulfobacterales bacterium | reverse complement strand
TTTTTTATGAGGTGTTCACAGTGAAGATTGTGCAGGATGAAAAGACCGCTTTAAGGGTGGAAGAGAAACACACCACCATTCTGATTGTTGTAGGACTCCTTTTTTTAGCAGCTTTGGGCTACACGGTTTCTATGGCCATGCAGTTCGGTGCCGCATTCCAAAGCTACCTTCACTGGATTTTTATCACCGGTATTATCGCGGCCGTGGGAAAAAGCTTTAGTGAACAGGTGATCTTTCTCTTTGACAAAGGGCAAAAAAAAGTCTTTTGGGGCAGAAAACGCCTATGGGGACCCATGACCAAAGGAGAAATTGCCTTTAAACAGATCGAAGACGTCCGCATTGGATACAGTGGCGCCAAGGCCGTGCGAAAATACCGCATCGAACTCCTTGTGGATGGTGCCCTCACCCCCATGAGTCGAGTCTACACCCAAGGCCCCAGGGCCCTTCACATCAATATGAAGGTGGCACAGCGTATCAAAGAGGTTCTCGGCCTCCCCATGGAAGAGACATAATGGTTTAAAAAAAGCCAAAGAAAGGCAACAAAAAAGGGCGTCCTGTGGCCTTCACCCAGAGACGCCCTTTTGCTTTTGTATTGTCACCACACCTTACGCTCTATTCTATGGGGATTCCACCGCCAGTTCTGGGTGATCATCCAAAAACCGATAGAGGGTGGCCCGCCCCACGCCCAGAACCCGAGCTGCTTTGGCTTTATTCCCCCCGGTTTTCAAAAGGGCTTCACGCACCGATGCCGAGTCCAGCTTGCGCGACGGCCCGCGCTTGATGGCCTCTTCACGCTCAACACCAAGCTCCATGGGCAAATCCGAGGGGACAATCGTTTTTCCCTTGCACCTTACAATGGAAAACTGCACAGCGTTTTCAAGCTCCCGCACATTGCCCGGCCAGTTGTACCCCATCATTCGGCTGATCGCCTCTTTGGAGATATCTGGAGACTTCTTGCCGTGACGCTGGGTGCACTTGTCAAGAAAATGGTCTACCAAAAGGGGAATGTCGGTTTTGCGCTCCCGCAGCGCAGGCAGGGAGATGGGAATCACATTGAGTCGGTAGTAAAGGTCTTCGCGAAAACGTCCGGCCTTCACCTCTCTTTTCAAATCTTTATTGGTGGCACTGATCACTCGAACGTTGGAGGAGAGGGTTTTTTCTCCGCCCACTTTTTCAAAAGTGCTCTCCTGCAGGAAACGCAAAAGCTTCACCTGCATCTCGATAGAAAGCTCCGCCACCTCATCCAGAAAAACAGAGCCCCCTTCGGCCAATTCAAAGCGTCCCTTTTTATCCCGTACGGCACCTGAGAAAGCCCCTTTCACATGCCCAAAAAGCTCACTTTCAATAAGATTTTCAGGCAGAGCACCGCAGTTGATGGGCACAAAAGGTGCCCCCCCGCGCCGGCTTTCATTGTGAATGGCGGCTGCCACCAGCTCCTTGCCGGTGCCGGTCTCGCCAAAGATATGGACGGGGAAATCGTAATCTGCCACATCTCGAATCTGTTCAAAGACATCCTGCATGCGAGCATCGCGTCCGATGATGTTTGAAAAACTCACCAGCTCTCCAGCACGTCGCCTCAATTCCATCAGGTCGGTGAGATCTCGGAATACCGCCAGCACGCCAAAAGGTTTCTCCTCATCATCCGTCATCATGGTGACGGTCATTTCAAGGGTACGCGGTTCACCTGTTTTGGTAAGGATATGGGTTCGGTATGAGGACGATTCCCCAAGAACAGGAGACTCACCGCAAAAAGAGCAGTGCCCTCCGCAAAAAGGACCCCCCATGGCCTGGTGGCAATCCTTCCCGATAACCTCTTCCCGTGAGAACCCGGTAATCCGCTCGGCTTCACTGTTGAAGTAGAAGATTCTGCGTTGAAAGTCGTGGGCGATAATTCCATCTTTGAGGTTATCCAGCACACGCTCCAGGTTCTTGACATTGCCGACAATGTTGTTCAATGACAATCCGCTCATAATGAGCTTAGTTAGAATATTATGGAAGGAAAGTCAATCGGGATGGCATGGGGCCGTGGCCTTGCGCACGGCCCTTTTTTGATGGCTTACTGGAGGGAATAACCGGCTGAAACGATAGCATCACGCACCTTTTCGCGCACCGAACTGTCGGGAGCGGTAAAGCTTACCTGCGCTTTCTCCAGACTGACAACAACATCTGTGGCTTCCGACACGGTTTCCATAGCGCGGGTTACAGCGCTGACACAATGCATGCAATTCATTCCAGAGACACGGAGTTCATACGATTCAGACATTCTGCACTCTCCCTTTCTTTGAATTTTCATCCACAATGGAACGCGGCAGAAACAGAGCCGCCACCTCTTTGTAATCCTCTTCGTTAAACAGATGGGAAAAGCGCTCTCCCTTTTTGCTGCGCGCTTTATAGGTGCTCACACAATGGCTCACAATATCAAACACAGCGTCTTCATCATAAATTCCGGGAAGTTCCATAGCAAGACGAGGATGGCGACCCAAACGACCGCCCAAGAGCACCCGATACCCCTTTTTCTCTCCTGAAAGGGTGCCGGTTTCACATGCCCGAATGCACCTGCCGCACACCAAGCACTTCTCCCACTCAATGGACGGAAGCCCCCCCTTAAAGGAGATTGCCTCTTCAGCACACGCATCCGCGCAAGCTCCGCACTCCGAGCACAAGGCCTCGGTGGTCTCTGGAATAACCGCCCCGATAATACAGATATCCCGAATCTGAGGCTGGGAACAGGCGTTGGGGCAATCGGCAAATGCCACGCGAAACTCATGATGAAACTTCAACTTTCCATCCACCTGGCTCTTGAGAAACCCAAGAATATCCTCTTCAGCCAAAAGCTGTCCGACCCTTTGCTGAAGGCCTCGGCTTCCATTGGCTTTTCGAGGGCACCCGCCATCTCCAAAACAGGCTTCCACCTGATACCCAGTCACCTCCTCTTCCATCTTATTTAAAAATCGAGCCCGAGTGCGATTCACCTCCCGTAGGGTGATGGTATCAAGACCCCTCTCCCGAGCCTCCTCTTCAACACGAGCCTTCACCTTTTTCCTGACAAAAAAGGGAACTTTTTTAACGGCGGCTTCCGCTTCATCTGTCCACTTCATACAACTCACTGCTCCATCAAAATCGTCTACTCTGCCAGGGGCACGGCCACCTGGATACACCTCTTTATCTTTTTATTTTGGAACGACAGCATTTTTATTGCAGAGACGTCGCCAATGCTCACACCGGCAAACCATCTCGAAGACCATGGTGGGGTTTGATCAAAGAGATCTCATCGTCTCTGACAGTACGCCACTGCACGGTGTAGAGTCGCTCACTGCCGATAAGCGCCCCTTCCTTGATAAGGGCCACATCCATGGGCCTGCCCTGAGCAAAGTATTCCACCCAAAGCACCTTGTTCATCACAAGCCCAAACTCTTGACAAATGGACTGGGCAAAGTACTGAAAATGGTTTCTTACATTAAACCCCTTGCCTGTATCGGTAAACAGGCAAATCCACGGTTTCATATGAAAAACCCCTGAAGGGGTGGTATCGGAAAGGTCTATAATCTTGACCTTGTAAGAGCCGGGCCACCAGCTCACAGGCCTCTTCCCGGTTCCCGTCTTTCCAGACCAGGAGTAGATCCCATCAAACAGTACCATGCTACCTCCTCACGAAATCCTGGCGGGCTCGTTGATGAGCCCGCCTTCTTGCCATATGCGTCGGTTACACCAGCTCACGCCGAGAAGCCATGTCTGTCAGGACACGCTCCCGCGCTCTATCAATACCCAACTCTTTACGCTTCTTGTCGATATGGGCAATCATCATCTGTGCCATCTCATGGGGATCTCTGGTGGTGCCCCATTTGCCGAGACCCTGCTCTTCCAAACCACCAAAAAACAGATCGTGAAACTTGGTATCCTTTACCGTAGGAAACCCCACACCAAACACCGTGTATACCCCAGAAGCCACGAAATACTGCCCAATGGCAACCGCTTTCTCGCTCATCCACTCTGGGGCGGCACCCGCCACTGGAAGATCAGCGATGGATTCTCCCAACCCGCCCTGATTCACCATAGCGGTGGCGGCCGTGAGAATCCGAGTGTTGTCCACACAAGATCCCAGTCCCAAAACCGGGGGCATACCAACAGCTTCACACACTTCTCGAAGTCCCGGACCTGCAAGATGCGCCGCCTCAGGCACCAAAAACCCTGCCTTGGCAAGGGCAATTTGAGAGCACCCCGTCTGGATCACCAAAACGTCGTTTCGGATCAGCTCTTTGACCAACTCCACATGCACCCAGTCCTGCTTGACTCTGGGGTTAACACACCCCACCACACCGGCCACACCGCGAATGCGACCGTTGATGATATTCTCATTTAACGGCGCATAACTGCCTCGAAAAGAACCGCCCAGCATGTAGTTGATGTACTCATGGGAAAAACCGTGGACCCCCTTGTTCACAATCTGAGGAATCTCCACCTTAACCCCGCGATCCGCAAAACGCGCAATGGCAAGGGTGACAATTTCATCGGTGCACTCCCGAGGGGTGTGTTCTTCAAACTCCACATGGCGGGCTCCTTCAATATGACAACGGGGGTTTGTGGTGATCAGATGGGTTTTGTAGCAGTCTGCGGTGCTGACAAGGGCCTGCTGAATACATTGGATATCCACAGCCATGGCATCCACCGCACCGGTCACGAGCACCGCTTCGGTACTCATAAAATTGCCGGCATGAGGCACACCGTGACGTCCCAACATCTCGGCCCCCGAGCAGCACATGCCCACCAGGTTGATTCCCTTGGCCCCTTTCTCCCTTGCAATTTTTACCAGGGAAGGGTCGTTTACAGAAGCCAGCATAGACTCAAAAAGATTGGGTTCGTGGCCGTGGACAATAATATTGACATGGTCCTCTTTGAGCACCCCAAAATTCACATCCGCTTGAACGGGCGAGGGGGTACCAAACAGAACATCCCCCAACTCCGTGGCCACCATGGATCCACCCCAGCCATCAGCCAAGGCTGTTTTGTTGATGGCCTTGGTAAGATTCCTGTAATCCTGATCACAGCCCATATGGGTACGGCTCATGATCCCCATCACTTCAATCATGGCACCACGGGGAACGATGTCGAGCTTTCGCCAGGTCTCAAGGGTCTTTTCTGGCACACGCTTGGCAAAGGGGATTTCGCCTTCGGTCTGGGTGTAGGTCTTCTCCAGCTCATCGGCTAGGGCCAGAGCCATCTCCTGGATTGAAAAACCCTCGGTGGGTAGCCCCAACTCCTGGCAAAGGGCCTCCAGCTTGTAAGGATCTTTGCTGGCATAATCAAGGATGGTCCCTTTGGCCACCCCTCGAAAAAGCTCAAGAACCGCCATACCGTGATCATTGTGAGCGGCAGATCCGCCAGCCACCATGCGCCCTAAGTTCCGCGATTGAATCGTATCAATGGTGGCCCCACACACCCCCACTTTGCTGTAGGGATCCCTTGCGTTAAGCCGACACGGCCCCATGTAACACATCTTGCAGCACGCAGACTCTGCACCAATCGGACACGCCTTCATCTCGGCGGCCCGATCAAAAGCAAGGGTCACACCGTCATTTCGAGCCTTCTCAAGCATTCGGCCCGTGGATTCACACTGGGTAACCTCTTTAATCTTCAGACGTTTTTCAGACTTCCTGTCCAATTTTTCCATTCGTCTCTCCCCTTGGTGACCAGCCGATAAGGATTCATTCCCTCTTCATCAACAATGGCTCAGCCACCGGTTCATGGTGATGAAGCAGCCTGCAGCGGCCAGCTCCATAATCAATGATGTCGTCGTATTACGATCTTCAGGGTCAAGCGATGGGGGAACACACCAATCCCGAGTGTTGCCCCATAGGGAGTATTAAATGCATGATCCATGCCGCCGTGATCGAAAGCATGAATGGGTCTCATATGGAAGGGTGAGGTGAGCTGACTTCAAAGGGGGGTCGTTTGAAAAGTCAGCCCACCGAGGTTACAACAAGGAGAGGAGGAAAAGCAGAGGACTCTCTGAAAGACTACTTTTTAATCTTTCCATCAAGGGAGATCACCACCTCTTCCACCGGTACGTTTTTACCGGAGAGCTCAAGTCCCTTTTTCACAATCATGGGAAGTCCGCTGCAGCAGGGAACCTCCATCAAAATAACGGTGACGCTTTTGATATTGGCCACTGAGAATATATCCCGAAACTTATCGATATAACTCTGGGCATCGTCGAATTTGGGGCATCCCAGCATCACTTTTCGCCCCTTCAAAAAGGTGGTGTGAAGATCTGGATATGAAACAGGCACACAGTCTGCTGTCACAAGAAGGTCGGCCTCTTTCAAAAACGGTGCTGTAGGAGGAATGAGACGAATCTGTACCGGCCAGTGGCTCAAAGCTGAGACACTTGAAGTTTGCGTTTTGGGCACATTGGCACTTTGACAAGGCGAGGGTGCGCTAAAACTCATAATATTGGATGAGGGGCATCCGCACCCCATGGCAGGCGATTGGGGGGTGCCCTCATCGGCCTTCTCTTTTTCAGCGCGCTCGGCCAAGTGCTTGTGAACCGCCTCTTCATCGTAGGGGTCGGTCTCACGCTCCACAAGCCGCAGAGCATCTTCAGGGCAATCCCCGATGCAGGCACCCAGCCCGTCGCAAAGGAGATCCTTGATCACTTTGGCCTTGCCATCCACAATCTCAATGGCCCCTTCGGCACAGGCGGGAACACACTGTCCACATCCGGTACACTTCTCCTCGTCAATTTCAATAATTTTTCGGATTACTTTCATGGTCATTTCCTCTCATCTCTCATCTATGCAGTCGCTGCACCACACAGCATACAGCGTTGTTGTTTCTTACGATTTAAACGTTTCCTTATCCAGACGGGCTTGTGCTTCCTTCAGAAGAGCGGCACCATCGCCTTGTTGCTCACCTTTGAGAAGGCCCAAAACCTCTTCGACCAACCCCTTGGGAGCACCTATACCCTGAAGCACGTCCTGAGCATCCTCCACGGTGAGCACCGATAAGGTGGCGGCACATACCAGAGAAGCCATATCCACGTTGGCCCTCTCTTGAACCATCTTCTCTGAAATTCGAGCAAGAGAAGCGGCTCGTCCAATTCGAGAAAAATCTTTGCCGCATCGCCTTTTTACCTCTACGGCCACTCGCTCTTTGATAAGATTTCGCTTCTCTGCCAGAAGCTCCGGCGGCAGGCTGCCCAGACAGGCATCTGCAAACTGGCAATAGGAGGCGCAACCAAAGTCCAGCTTCGGGTTGGCCAATCTTTTGCCACAACCCGAGCACGTGCGCATGGTGTCGTCCTTGAAAAACTCCACCGTTGTTCCGCAATCGGGGCATGTGGATTCAAAAATCGACCCATAGCCCCAAAACTGTGTATCTTGCCCTGGACATTTCATGGCACACCCCCTGTCACCCATGTTCCGCCCCCTTACTTCGGAACATGAAAGTCTGATATTTCTGTCATGACACAAAAAGCTGCACCTTTTGTGCCATGACAGATTGACTGCACTATCCCAGTGCTGCTTTCAGATCCTCTTCCACGGTACCGATGGGTCCTATATTAAAGTTCTCAACCAGAACATTCAACACATTGGGCGAGATGAATGCGGGCAGTGTGGGGCCAAGCTTGATATTGGTGATGCCCAGATGCAGCAGAGAAAGAAGCACCACGCACGCCTTCTGCTCATACCAGGAGAGAATAATCGAAAGGGGCAAATCGTTCACACCACAATCAAAGGCATCGGCCAGTGCCGTGGCAATCTTTACGGCTGAGTACGCGTCGTTGCACTGCCCCACATCCAAAAGGCGCGGAATCCCACCAATATCGCCCAACTGCTTATCAAAGAAACGGAACTTGCCGCAAGCCAGGGTTAGAATCACGCAATCTGAGGGGATTTCCTCCACCAGTTCGGTGTAGTAGTTGCGCCCGGGCTTGGCACCGTCGCAGCCGCCTACGAGGAAGAAGTGTTTGATAGCACCGCCTTTGACGGCATCGATCACCTTGTCGGCCACACCCAGAACTGCGTTTCGTGCAAATCCGGCCATAACCGTACCTTTATTGGTGTCTTCTGCAAATCCTTCACAGGCCAGGGCCTTTTCAATCACCGGAGTAAAATCTTTGTCGTCCCCCACATGGGCCACACCGGGCCACCCCACCAAACCCGTGGTAAAGATGCGATCGTTGTATGAATCTCTGGGCTTTTGAATGCAGTTGGTGGTCATAAGAATGGCACCAGGAAAAGCATCAAACTCTTTGGCCTGATTCTGCCAGGCGGTACCGTAGTGACCGTAGAAGTGGCTGTACTTCTTCAAGCCGGGATACCCATGACAGGGCAACATCTCGCCATGGGTGTAGATGTTGATCCCCTTGCCTTCGGTCTGCTCCAAAAGAAGCTCAAGGTCTTTCAGGTCATGGCCTGACACCAAAATCGCCTTGCCCGCTTTGGCACCCAGAGGAACCACGGTGGGCTCAGGGTGGCCATAGGTGCCGGTGTTTCCAGCATCCAGAAGCTCCATGGCGCGAATGTTCACCTCACCGCACTTGAGGCAGAGCCCCACCAGATCGTTGACACCCAAGTCATCGTCCAGGGTGGCTGCCAGGCCATCGTAAACAAAATCGAACACCATGGGATCTTTGTGGCCGAGAATAGCGGCATGGTCGGCATAGGCTGCCAGGCCTTTGATGCCGTAGATCAGAAGCTCGCGCAAGGAGCGAATATCTTCATTGAGATTGGGATCGGCCATGATGCCCACAGACTCTCCCAAAGTCACCAACTCCTCGCGACTTTTGCCTGCGCAGGAGCAATTGGGCCCCAAAAGATTGGTACCGGTCTTCACCTTCAATGATTGAATGTAAGTTTCGCAGCGGGCAATGAGCTCTTCAAAACGGGCGGGGTCAAAATCGACATTGGTCAGGGTTGAAAAAACCGCTTCACACACAAAGAGATCCATCTCTTCATCACGGTACCCTTGCTCTCGAGCTTTGATGGCATAGAGGGAAAGCCCCTTAACCGCATGAATCAAAAGGTCCTGAAGGGCTGCCACATCGGGCTGTTTGCCGCATACCCCTATGTTGATACAACCGGTTCCTTTGGCAGTCTGCTCACACTGATAACAAAACATATCGATTCTCCTTAAAAATTGACTTGCGGTTTCATAAGGTGGTCATTGCGACAGAGTCGCTCGGGTGTGCCTCTTATGCGCCATCCCGGCCTTCTCTCTTTTGTTGCCATCACATTACGCCACCTCACCTTCCTTCGCCTTGACTTAGGTCAAAACGAGATGTAAAAATGCAAAAATTTTCGTTTCGCTTTTTCGCCAAAAAACAAAAGAGATAAACGTCTTACCCAAGGAGAGCCCCATGGCCCGGGAAGTCCATACCCTTTTGGCTTCAGTCCCCCTCTTTCAGGGGCTTGAAGCCCACGACATTGAAATGCTGGCAGGCCTGGCGGTCAGAAAAAGCTATCGCAAAGGAGAACTTGTCTTTTCAGAGGGAGATCCGGGAGATGGATTCTATATCGTGGCAGAGGGAAAGGCCAAAATTTACAAAACCTCGCCAGAAGGCAAGGAGCAAATTCTTCATATTTTTGGACCCGGAGAGCCCATCGGTGAAGTGGCGGTTTTTGCAGGTATGCCCTTTCCAGCCAATGCCACCATTCTGGCCAAAAGTGCCCTGCTCTTCTTTCCACGGGAGGCATTTACCAGACTTATCGCCAAAGAACCGGGCCTTGCCATGAAACTTCTTGCGGTACTATCGAAAAGGCTCAAGCAATTTACCGTTCAAATTGAAAACCTCTCACTCAAAGAGGTTCCGGGCCGCATTGCCGGGCATCTTCTTTTTCTCAGCCGAGAGCAAAACAACAGAGAAGAGGTTGAGCTCACCATCTCCAAAGGACAACTGGCAAGCCTTCTGGGCACCATTCCCGAAACCCTTTCACGCATTCAATCCCGCATGACCTCAGAGGGGCTTATCTCTGTTTCAGGCAGGCGCATCACCCTTCTGGACTATGAAGGCCTCGAAGAGCTGGCCGAAAACGGGAAGCTTTAATCTTTTCGTGTGCCCCGCTACAGTCAAAAGGGGCAACACCCGCAGGCGCCGCCCCTTTTGCCGCTCTTGCTTAAATAGTGATCACGACGTAAAAGCCAAGGTTTCGGCACAACGCCCACAACATGGAACCATCCAGCGATGGTAAAACCTCAAGTGCTGTGGGACGCTAAGCCTCCCTGACTTTTTGCGCAGCCACCAAAAAAAAGGGGTTGCGATCAAATGGGACCGGTACTCATCACAGGGCTTAAAGCCTCAATCTTTCCATTTTTCAAACGCATCTCATAGAGATCTTCCATATCTTTGTAGATCTGAAAAATCTGGAAGAAGCCGTGCCAGTGAGAGTAGTCTGGACCACCCATGGCCGCGCCATGCCTGGCCCTTCGTCCTGCATGGTGCCAGAGATAGTACATCAGCTCCTGAAAACCATCTTTCCAGGGGTCATCTTTTAGGAGCTTCTTTTCCGCCAGCATCTTTTTCATCTTCACGGCGTTATCCCAGTACAAATTGTAGAGTTCCACCGTGGAGTCCAAGGTGTCTCGCTGTGCTTGAATATGGGATGAGCCATGGCAGTTGGCGCACACCTTTTTCATCAGCTTCTCACCTTTCATACCGTCACCGCGAACCCCGCTTCGAATCTCACTTCGAGCGTGGACCAGATCCCACTTAAGCCGCTCGTTGATGTTGTGGGTGGTGGCCAACTCACCAATACCACTCATGTGGCAGGTCGCACAGGTGGGGGCCGTGTAGTCTCCGGGCTCCCAAGTATCGGGGGCACTATCCCACTCCCACTCCTCTCCATGGGCCAGGAACATCTGACCGTGCTTGCTCTCGTGGTAGATCTCTATATTGGGATGATCCGGTCCCAGGTGGCAACTGGCACACGCCTCAGGCTTTCTCGCTTCAGCAATGGAAAACTGATGCCGCGTGTGACACACCGTACAATTACCAACGGAACCGTCTGGATAGCGGGTTCCCACACCACCGGGCCAGGTCTCTTTGATGGGCTTGTTGTCTGCCCCAAGCTCCACCTGGGTACCATGGCACATCTGACACCCACCCGAGCGGGCCGCTCGGTTCGAAAAGGAGCCTATTTTATTGCCGATAAACTCTGCGCCCTCATAGTGATACATAAGTTTGAGAAATTTCTTATTCTCAACCACCGGTGCACTCGCCAACTTGGCGTGACCGCTGCGGAGAAATTGCTCCACCTCCACCGGATGGCAGCGACTGCAAGTTGCCGAAGAGACCATGGGCGAAATATAGGTATCTGTCCCTTTAAGCCCCTCGCACTGAGACGCCATGGGAGACCTTTTGGTCACCGCATGGCAGTCGTAACAGGAGACTCCGGCATGGGCCATTTTCCCCAACTTCCAGCCCTCCACCACACCTGCAGTTTTGGCCGAATGGCACTCGATACACTTAAGCGCCTCCGGGCTGAAACCTCGCACAATTTTAAATTCTTTGGTGGCCAGTTCAGGGTAGGCGTTTTCTGCCGAAACCGGCATCGCCCCCATCACCAGCCCCCACACCACCAGCACCATCATCCATAGCCTGATCATACGCATGAACGCCTCCTTGAATTAAGTGCTCTTCTTTTTTCACATGGCCTGACCACGACCAAAGTATCGATCCACCATATCCAGCATATTTTCATGCCCCACGTGGGGGTGACACTGGGTGCAGCTCTTCTGCGTCTCTCCCCGAAGCTTGGCACGATGCGCCAAAAAACCGCCCCGTGGCATGCCCGGTGGCGTCAAATCCATATGACAGGCCTTGCAGGCACTGTCGAAAGTAAATTTCTGGCGATTTGCTTCTGTGTTCGCCGCCCAGTCAAAGGAGTAGGGATCGATAAAAAGATCGTGATAATAATCACTCATACCGGTTTTTGCCTTCACCAAAAGATACTGGATGTATCCATCATGGGGCAGGTGGCAGTCCACACACTGTGCCACCACCCCCCGCGGATTATCTCCTCCATGGGGAGAAGCCCGCCATGCGTCTCGAAACGGAGACATGTAGTGGCATCGAATGCAAAAGGTATCCGTGTTGGTGGATTCAATCATAAAACCCGAGGCCAAAACCATGACCACGGTCAGGAAGACCCCAAATCCCGCTCCCCAGGCCAGAATTTTTAGGGGCGTCTTCCCCTGCAACCACTTGGGTCGGGTCATCTCTCTCCTCCTTCACCCGAAAGCCCCATACGGAGCATCGGTATCATTCCATCCACAACATAGAAAAACGGCACAAGGCCCAACGCCTGCCTAAGGGCAAACTTCGCCTCAAAAACAAACCAAACCGAATCGACTGATTTTTTCGGTGCCATCACTAATGAATGAGAAAAGACGGGTAACGCTGTGGGTCCGGCCGGGGTGCTTGGGGTGGGACTCTGATTGAGGGTGACGTGGTGCCGGATCAAGTAGCCACACGAGGATAGATATCAACAAAAACTAAACCAAATAACCGATGATTTCAAGAAGATGTTCCTAAAAACAGGGAGATTACGCAAAACCTAATATTGTAAGGAAAAGCAAAATAGAACCACAAAAAAACCTCTGCCCAGACGCACAGCCTGAACAGAGGAGAGGATTAAGGCAAATGAAACGCTGTCTTCTCCAAACCTTTTATCAAAAATTAGGCTTTGGCAGAAAGCCGATTGGAGAGAAGCTTGATATGTTTCATCTCTTCTTTGATGATCGCATCGATACGCTCTTTTCCACGGGTCTCGGAAACCATCTCCTTCATGCCCAGATAGAAAACGATGGAGTCCTTCTCTGCCGTGATGGCCCCTTTCAGAATCCCCTCTATGGAAGAGATATCCATCACCTTTTCAAAGAAGACACGGGTATCGGCCAGCGCCTTAAGATACTGCGTTGCCTCACCTTCGGGGTCAAAGGTGAGGGGCTCTTTTTGGGCGTCGGTCAATCCTTTTCGAAGGTCACCAAATGTCACTTCGTGATCATCTTCCATCTCAGCCAATTCAGTAAGAAACTTTTTATCGGCTTCGTTGGTTACCGCTTCAGCTGCTTCCCTATAATATTTGGCGCCATTGCGTTCAATCTGCTCTGCCATCTCAAAAATTTCGTCTGCATTAAAACCGAGACCCATCGTCTATTCTCCTTGGTTGTATGAAGTGATAACGCACTGCCCAATCCCTCCAAGGCAGCCACCACGCCATGGTCTACTTCTTTACTCACAATTACAAGAACCGTGCCATTTATTCCAAAGCCACGATCCTCAAGTACTTAATATACATTTGCTCACACTATGAAGTCAAGATAGGCAGAAAATTTTATCCTATAAATAGGGCATATTAGAAATAAGTCCGTTGTATTTAATGCTCATTTGATTTTTTTACTTTCGTACGATTTTTTTGATCGTCCGCCCATCTGTATCACCGAAAATAGTGGTTGAGACATGAAACCCCTTGTCCCTCCTTCTGTGCCTATACATCACAGAAAAAAAACTCACTTTACTTCTTATTACAAGCTTTAACATTTTGATTTAAATAGACTTACAAAGACAACAACCAAGTTATCTGTTTTTGTCTCACATCCATTTGAGACAGTTGCGTCTCCAGACACCACCCCATCAAAACAGGGAAAAAGGTAAGATATTCCAATATATATCAAAAAATAAAGGCCTTCTTTGTGCCATTGACTCCCTTCCACATTCACCTTTGACTTTCCCTTTGCACACCTCCAAAGAAACCAGTATGATTTCATCTATCAGGCGGGAATTTCCCTGTATCTAAAACGAATCCACCCTGAATAGCGAGACGCCTTCCCATCCCGTATCTGATTCTGGCATATGTTTTGCTGGTATACCCTGCAACCGGTTCCCGGCCATGTTTCACCCAACTATTATGAATTGCTCGCCCCTCTTGATTGCATCACGCAACGGGAGCAACTGGCACACTGCCTGATGGTTCACGCAAGCCGCTTTATCTTACAACAACACTGTCTATAAGGAGGCCCCATGACCACAACGCAACACTGCCCCGGCCACGAGCCGTTCAAAAGCATTCAACCCATTGAAGTGCACTGTAAAAAGTGTGGTACCGCCAACGAGATATTCTCCGATGAGGTCGAAAAAACCCATCTCTGCACCCAGTGCAAAGAGCCCCTCGACATCAAAGGAGCGATCTCCTGACCTGGTTTTTAGCCAGAAAAAAAGACCCTTGATAGGCGTCAGGGGCTGCCCCTCATGATTTCGAATATTGAATCTGGATGTTTAAGGAGGAATCCATGGATGTCGTTCTACTCTCTCGCCTGCAGTTTGCTGCTGCAACGATGTTTCACTTTCTTTTTGTGCCCCTTACCCTGGGCCTTTCGGTGCTTCTGGCTATCATGGAGACCCGCTATGCCAAAACCGGAGACGAAACCTGGCTGCGCATGACAAAATTTTTTGGAAAAATTTTTCTCATCAACGTGGCGCTCGGGGTGGTAACCGGCATCACTCTGGAATTTCAGTTTGGCACCAACTGGTCTCGCTACTCTGAGTATGTGGGCGATATCTTTGGATCTCTTCTGGCCATTGAGGCCACCGCCGCTTTTTTTCTAGAGTCCACATTCATCGGCATCTGGATTTTTGGCTGGAAAAAACTTTCAGCCAAAGCCCACGCCACTGTTATGTGGCTTATCGCCATTGCAGGCTCCCTCTCCTCTGTCTGGATTCTCATCGCCAACGCCTGGATGCAGCACCCCGTCGGGTTTACCCTTCGAAACGGCCGTGCAGAACTCACCGACTTCGTGGCTGTCATCACACAAAAATATGCCCTCCTTGAAATCTCGCACACCCTGTCGGCCGCCTTCATGTACAGCGCTTTTGTGGTGATGGGCATCAGCGCCTGGCACCTTTTGAGAAAAAACGAAGTGGAACTCTTCTCCCGCGCGTTCAGACTCGCCCTAATCTTCGGCGTGATCTCCACGGCTGTGGTCACCATATCCGGCGACATGCACGGCATCAACGTCACCGAAAAGCAGCCAGCCAAGCTGGCCGCCATGGAATCACACTGGGAAACCACCACTCGGGCACCTTCATTCATTTTCGCCATTCCCGATGAAAAAAATGGGGGCAACCTCATTGAATTCGGAAAAATCCCTGGCCTCTTAAGCCTTTTGGGCAAGCACGACATCAACGCCGAAATCGTTGGTTTAAATGATATTCCAAAAGAGGAACGCCCTCCTGTCTTGATCACCGCCCTTTCATTCCGCACCATGATCGGCTCTGCGACCCTCATGATCGCCTTAATAATCTGGGCCTTTGTGAAACGGAAAAAACTTCTCGAGAGCAAAAGGCTTCTGACGGCCATGGTTTTCGCCATCCCGCTTCCCCTTCTCACCATTGAAGCCGGATGGGTTCTCACCGAAGTAGGCAGGCAACCTTGGATTGTCTACGGGCTGATGAAAACCTCGGATGCGGCATCTCCGGTAGCTTCTTCGCAGGTTCTGGGAAGCCTGATCGGCTTTATAGTGGTCTACGGACTTCTGGGCTTTGTGGGATTCTGGCTCATGATCAAGCACGCGAAAAAAGGGCCTGAAGCCGCTTCTGCATAGCCTCAACGGTTTTCACCTGACAACATTCGATCTCTTTACCGACTTAGGGAGGATTTATACATGGTTTTGCAGTCAACGTGGTTCTTTCTCTGGGGACTTCTCTGGGCCATCTTTTTTATTACCGATGGATTTGATTTCGGGGTGGGGACCCTTTACCCCTTTCTTGCCAAAAACGATACCGATAAACGAAAGATGATCGCCTCCATCGGCCCTTTGTGGGATGGCAACGAAGTGTGGCTTCTCACGGCAGGAGGTGTAACCTTTGCCGCCTTTCCCACGGTATACGGGGTGATGTTCTCTTCTCTTTACACCCCCTTGATGCTGATTCTTTTTGCTCTGATCATTCGAGGGGTCTCTTTTGAGTTCCGCGATCAAATCGTCAGCCCCATCTGGACTCGAGTGTGGGACACCACCATCTTTATCGGCAGCTTTACGCCAGCCTTACTCTTTGGTGTGGCTTTTGCCAACATCTTCATGGGAATCCCCTTCAACGGAGAGGGCGTTTATGAAGGAAATCTTTTCACCCTCTTAAACCCTTACGGCCTTGCAGGTGGTGTTCTCTTTGTGCTCCTCTTTACGCTGCACGGGGCCCTGTGGCTCTGCATCAAAACAGACGGAGAGCTCCAGGCCAGAACCATACGAACCGCCAAAATACTCTGGCCCGTTCTGGTTGTCGCGGCAGTAACCTTCCTTGGCGCCAGCTGGTTTGCCACCAGCCTCTACGCCAACTACCTCGCACAACCCGCTCTTTTTATAATCATTGCCGTCACCGTGGCCGCCCTTCTGGCCATCCGTTTTTATGTGGCCAAAGAGGCCTTCTTCAAAGCGTGGTTCGCCTCCTGTGCCACCATTTTTGGAGCCACCTTCTACGGTATTGCTGGGCTCTTTCCCAACCTCTTTCCCTCCAGTCTCAGTGACGACTGGAGTCTTTCGGCCTTCAATGCATCCTCAAGTCCCCTGACCCTTAAGATCATGCTGGCAGTTGTGCTGATCTTTATTCCTCTGGTCATCGGCTACCAGGTGTGGGCTTACAGCGTCTTCAGTCACAAAGTCACCGAAGAAGACTTTTACTCCCACTGATTGAAACCTCACCATGGGTGGGATAAAACGCCGACTCCCTCACGAAAAGAGGTGTGTCGGCGTTTCTATTTCAGAATAGCTTCGGCTTTTTACAAGGCCAATGTTTCATGGTATAGCCCCTTTTTATGAAAGAGATTGAACACCAACTGAAAAAGGGTGTCTACACCCTCAAGGCAGCCTTGGTGGTGGAAAAAACCCTCCTCACCCTGGCCCGCAAAGCAAATATTATTGAGGCAATACACTGGGCCAATCACCTTGAAGAGGCTCGAAGCCAAAACGACACCGAAGAGCGAGAGTACGCCCTTCTGGAACTATACCGCACCCTTCACACTGCAGGATCTGGATATTCACAGGAAGAAAAAAAGATCCTTGAAGAGCAAAAGGGCCTCCATGGGCTTTCGGGTGGCCTTACCCCACTTTTTATGGCTGCCACCCTTTTAACGCCTGCCACCCGCATGGTGGACCTGGGTGCCGGAAACGGGCTTCAGGGACTTATTCTTCAGATGCTCGTACCACACTGTCACACCCTTCAAGTGGAACTCTCCCAAAGCCATATCGCCATGGGCAGACGCTATCAAAGCATTCTGGGGTTAAGCGAAAACAAAATGTCTTGGCACCAAGGCGATCTCTTTGAGGCCCCCTTGGGCAAAGTGACCTTTCTCTATCTTTATCGGCCAGTACGGCCATCAGAAACCACCCGGCCCCTCTATGCTCGACTCGCCCACGCCATAGAAGACATGGTGCCACCTCCCATGGTCATGAGTGTGGCAGACTGCCTGACGCCCCATTTCAAAAATCCTCAAGTCCCCCTGTACCAATCGGAGTTCATCACCATCACCCTCCCAGCAAATACCTGAATTGAATTGATGTTGATATTTTACTGAAACATCGTTTATGATATAGAATCGAGTTTAAAAAATACCGGTCCACCCTTATCTCTCTTTTCAGGCCCTTGCGTTCACATGGTGTCTTACCCTTCTGCCTGCATCGGTTTTGGCGTGGCTTTTTTATTAAAAAGCCACGCTCTTGCCTGCGCACATTTTTCGATGACTCCGTAAAAAATGGTTTGCCCACAACACCTGGAGGCCTTTCTATCGTTTCATCCTGTGCTGTGTTGGGTGTCGCGACGAAGCATCGACTTTTTTACAGGGTCATCACTTTTGAAAAACCCATTTTCAGGAGGAGAGACCCATGCGTCAAGGAACCCTGCTGCTTCTCGCAGCGGCCTTGTGCCTCCCTTTTCTACTGGGGGGGTGTGAGGACGACATCAAGTATTATCAATGGAACACCGTTCAACTGGAGTCCAGCGATGGAGGGGATTATGTTTGCGGCAATGGAAGCGCCTACAAATTCTTTGTCAACCCATCGCTCACCTCCAAAAACTGGCTGATCTACTATGAAGGAGGAGGAGCCTGTTGGGACTATCCCAGCTGCTCCGGCCAGGAAGGAATCAAAGGGGCCGCCAACCCCAATGGTATTCCCGATGACTACATGAAGGGCTTTTCCATTCCAGCCATCATGAGCCCCTTTATCTTTCGAGCGCACCCTTGGGAGCGGGTGGCCACCCAAAGTTGGAACATCATTTTTGTGCCCTACTGCACCGGTGACATCTTTATCGGCGACAACGCCAAAACCTATGTGGATCCCGACGATCCCTCCAAGACCCTCACCTGGCACCACAATGGGTTCAAAAACACCATGGGTATTCTTGACTGGATGAAAAACGGTCCCTTTAAAAAACGCTTCAAAAACATCCCCAAGCTCATGGTCACTGGCTGCAGCGCAGGGGGTGCCGGCTCCATTCTCAACTACCATTTCATTCGCAAAGAGTTGGGAGACAGGGTCAAAGAGTCCATCCTCTTCAATGACTCCGGACCCATCTATTACACTTTGGATGAAGGTGGAGAAGAGATCGGCTTTTCAGGCCCGCTTCACAATAAGATCAAAGAGGCCTGGAACGTTGAAAACGTCATCAATCAGATCGGGGACGATATCGAAGATTTTGATGAAAACAACTTCGGTACCCTAAGCGATGCGCTCTCTATTATGTATCCCCAAGATAAAATCGCCCACACCCAGTTCACCATGGATCGCAACTACTCGGGCTACTCTTACGAGCGTTTCTACGACCCGCCCCCCACCAAAGAGGAAATTCACGCCATGTGGGCTGTGGATCAGGGGCACCTGCTTCAAGCCTATGAGAACCTCTACGCCTTAAACGGCAATATGGGCTATTTTGTCCCCTACTACCGGCCCTTTAACGAAAGCCATTGTACCTGTGTTCTCTCTTTTGACGATACAGACATCACGGGAACAAGCCTTGATGTGGGCAAGTATGCCAACATGCTCATTGACAGCGACAACACCATGGATGAGATGCGTTTCTACGAGGAGCCCAGCCAGGAAGAGCTGGACCGGCCCTACCCTCTCTGGAATCTTCTTAAGCTTTTGATGGACGCTTTGTAACGATTTTACCCCATTCAAACACAACGAAGCCGGAAAAAGCACTCTGCCTTTTCCGGCTTCTCTTTTTTCCAAATCGCTGCTCACCTAAAGTTTGGCTCTTTCTTTACCCTTGGCTTTTGCTGCGATGTTTTCGAATGCGCGTCATGGCACGCTCTTTTCTCACGGGAATGGCTTTAAGACGTTTCTTGAACTGCTCCAGAAGAAAAGTATGCCGTGCCAAATCGTCTTTGCCCATCTCATGGGAGTGGTTATCCAAAATCCACTTGAGCATGGCAATGCTGTCTTGTGCCAGAGTCTCCTGCTCATAATAATAAGCGTTCACTTCCTCATCTGTGGCCACATTGGAACTGATGCGGCCATAGAGCTCCCTTCGGGCTTTATCGGCCTCCTTTCGAATCCACTTTTCATTCTCATCCACAGCCGGTATCGCTTGATTTCCAGGAAGTGCTTTGCGCATTGCCTCAAGGTCTGGAGAGAACCGTTTTTCTCTTTTCGATAAGGTCTCGCCCTCTTTGTAGCCCAACAGCCCAATTTTATGGGACTTGTTCCTCTCATACTTTTTCGAGACAACCTGTTGCGTCTCAAATGTTTCCAAGCGCCTTGTCTCGCCTGAAGAACGCCACCATCGATACCCCTGGCTGGCCAAAATCCCCAAAATTAGTCCCAAAGAAACCAGAGCCACTTTCTTCATAATGCCTCCTTGTTTAAGGGTCTCTTCCTGCACCTCGTCTCTGAGGATGCGTCCGGCCAGAAACCAGACCAGAAAATTCAAACAAAAGGATACGCCAAGGCCCGCCACCACCGTCCAGAAAAAAAAGCTGCGCGGCATCAGATAAAACGAAAGGTCGGCAGGGGTATTGAGCCACAACCGATTTGAAAAAAGAGTGGGATGAAAAATGTGTCGCCAAAAATAGGCAAAAAAGGGAAGAAGGGCGCCCACTGCCAAAAGAAGAGAAAAGCTGACCCTAGCTCCTTTTCTCACCACAGACTTTTTTCCCATCCAAAAAAGAAAAATCAAAGCCAAAGCAGCGAGGAGGGTCGCAATATCCATACGCAGGCGAGCCTCTTTCAGGTGCTGCTTCTCCTTAAGGGTCCAGCCAGGATCAGCAAGTTCTTTTTTGTGAAGAAAAAAAGAGGTGAGCTCCGATATGGCTCTGGGGGCTTGCCCTTCATCCAGGAGCACGCACCGCCCATGCCACCGGCACCCCACCTCATACCAAGACGGAGAGACCACCAAAGCGGCCATGGGCAACCAAAGGGTCGTGTAAAAGAGCACCACACCGTAAAGAAAAATGACGATGCGCTTCATAAGCTTAAGACAGAAGCCTTTATGCACAGATTTATGGGGGAATAGATGTTTTAATAGGGCCTTCTAAACCATAACGAAAGAGTGAAGAAATCGCAAATCATCACGAGGGGTTTCTTCTGTCCAGAATCCATCCCACGATCCTTTGCCACAGCGTCTTGCCCATCACCACATGCCTCTGACGTGTAACAGCCACTTCACTCAATTTCTTCACTCGGCGCTTAAGTATCAGACGGTTTACATAAGTCATCGGCCATCGGCTTGAACGAGCATCCCTGGACTCTTTGTTGAAATAAAGATCAAGAATATGCGACGGCCCGTCGCTCGACCCCACACGCGATGCACACCCACTGCAATACGTGATGGCCTCCTGCTCTTTTTTTCGCAGAGCAATCGCTTTGCGCCAGGCGTGAGGATAATTGGCGCAAACCGCTTCCACCGCCCCCCCTTCGCCGCAACAAAGGGTCTGCTTTCCCTTTTGTGCCCCAGGATTTAAAGAGGCGCCGCTTCGAGCCAGAAGGGCAGCCGCCGCTTTCTGGACTTCGGCTTCAAACCGTGTGGCACACGGGTGGTGAAGGTACCGAGATCCATCCATTTGCATCGGCTTTACCTCGTGATCTTCGGCCATGATCTCATAGATGGAGACCACCTCAAGGCCAGTACCATATTGGGAAAACACCTTGAAACAATTGGGGCAAGCCACCACGATCTTTTCAATCGCCATCTTTATAATCCAGGAGTAAAGTTCACCAAAGGCTCTTTCAAAAACCTCCTGACGTCCCAGGTCGTGTGAAGGTTTGGTGCAGCAGTCCAACACAATTCCCGTAGATGGCTCTCCCTTTCTCAAATAGTTCCAAATCGCAATCACTTTCTCTGGACGGGTGCCTGAGATTCCGCATCCTGGAAAAAAGAGAGTTCGGCACCCCGACGGCAGATGGGCCCAGGTAAAAGGCCGTGAAACGCCCAACGCCTCATAAGAGAGGACCGCTTTGTACGGGGTAAGATCGGCGTTCTCTGCAACCACAGCATTTCGGCGCAGATTCAAAAAATCACGGGGTGGATCGCATCCATCTTTGCATATGGCTGTACAGAGGCCACAAAGAGAGCAATGATAGGCTATCCGCAAAAGCTTTTCTGGCTCTTTTTCGCCAAGTTCCAGAATCTCTTTTGGGGTTCCATACTCTGAAAGAAAGGCGCACGCCCTCACACAACGCCCGCAGCCACGACACGGTCGTTCTTTGAAACGTTCGAAACCTCTTTTGGGAGATAAAGCCGTCACGACCGTCTTAAAACCTCTGCTGAATTGTGACTCAAAAGTAATAAATAAAAAGGCAATAGTCTTTAAGACTACAAACTGTCCCATTGCATGTCAAAGCGTTATTCTCTATAGAGAAGGCGTAAAAGATTGATGATCTTGCAAAAAAATCATCGATGATTCTGCTTTCTCTATTATCAATAAGCCACCGGCTTAAGGAACTCTTATGTCATCACTTTTCAAGCCAAAAACCATAAAAAATATAATTCTTCCCAACGGATTTGTACGCTCGGCCACCTGGGAGGGAATGGCGGCAGAAAACGGAGCTGTTACAGAGGCCCTTGTCACTCGTATGGTCGAGCTGGCCCAAGGGAGGGTGGGGCTTATCGTCTCTGGTCACGCCTATGTTGAGGCCCGCGGCCAGGCCAGCCCCTGGCAGCTGGGCATCCACGACGACACCCTTATTGAGGGGCACCGCCACATGGTGGATGCCGTACACCGGGCCGAAGGAAAAATCGCCATTCAGCTGGCCCACGCCGGGCGACGGGCCATAGAGACCCTCCCCCTTGAAAACCAGCGCCGAATTTCACACATGAACGCTTCGGCCATCAAAGAAGTGGTTGATGCCTTTGGCGAGGCCGCCAAACGGGCCAAGGCCGCCGGGTACGATGCCATTCAAATCCATGCGGCCCATGGGTATTTTCTTAGCCAAACCCTCTCCCCCCTTGAGAACCAAAGAAAAGACGCCTATGGAGACTCGCTTGAAAATCGCATGCGTCTTCTTCTGGAGGTGGTAAGACGGGTACAATCTGAAGTGGGAGGTGGGTTTCCCCTTCTGATCAAACTCAACAGCGCCGACTATGTGGAGGGAGGGTTTTCACAAGAAGAGGCGGCCATCGTAGCCCAGAATCTTGAAAAATCGGGGATCCATGCCATTGAGCTCAGCGGAGGCACCCCTGAAAGTGGGGAGCTTGTGCCCATTCGCCCTCGAATCGACACCCTTGAAAAAGAGTCCTACTTCCGTGAAGCCGCTCTTGGCATCAAAAAGGCCGTATCCATCCCCATTATCCTTGTGGGCGGTATCCGCCATCTGGAGGTGGCCGAGCAGATGGTTCAAGAGGGCCGAGCCGATCTCATCAGCATGAGTCGCCCTCTCATTCGCGAACCCGGCCTTATCAAGCGATGGATCGAGGGGAGCACCGACCCAGCGCTGTGCGACTCCTGCTGCCGCTGCTTTGTACCCGCACGAAAGGGAGAGGGTATCCGCTGCATGAAAATCAAAAAAAACGCCTGACGCTTCACCTAATAAAAAGCCTGTACCCCCTCAAGAGAGGCACTGACGAGCTGAAGAGACCAGATGATCTGAAAAACGAGCCAAAACTTCCGGCTTCAAACGCCAGCTTTGCCAGTAGAGGGGCACATCCATAAAGCGCCCTGGCACCACATCAACAAGAGCACCAGAGTCAAGGTGCTCTCTGGCCTGTTCCATAGGCACCAAGCCGTAGCCTGCCCCGCTTAAAATGGTGGTCACCACACTTCGTGACGAAGGGACCAAATGGTGGGCAAACCGACTCGTCTCACCTTTAAACCAGCTTGAGAGCGCCTTCTTGTGCAAATCATCCCTGCGGTTAAAAAGAACCGCAGGGGCTTTTCTGGCATGGGCCAAATCAAAGCCGCTGGGGAACCACTCTGCCTCAAAAGTGGGAGTAGACACCATGTGGTAGACCATCTTCCCCAGATAAACCATGGAACACCCCTGCACCTTTTCCGTCTGTGAGGTGATGCAGCCAGCCGTCTCTCCACTTCTTAAAAACCGAAGGGTCTCCTCCTGATCATCCACACGAAAATCGATAAGCAGCCTCTCCTCCATAAGAAAGGAAGCGATCGAAGGAATCAGCCATGTGGCCAAACTGTCGGCATTCACCCCGATGGCAAGAGAGTGGAACCCTTTTCGAGAGGGGCCGGTAAGTGCCCGTTTCAGGTCGGCTTCCAGCTGCGCCACCTTGAGATAGTGTGCCAAAACCGCCTCGCCAGCGGTTGTGGCTGAAGGAGGAGCCGAGCGCGTTAAGAGAACCTGCCCGGACTGCTCTTCCAAAAGCTTTACCCTTTGGGAGACCGCGGACTGCGTAATGTGAAGTACCCGCGCCGCCCTTTCAAATCCGCCTTCCATAACCACTGCCGCCATCGCTTCAATAAGCTTATAGTCGTACACTCTTTGAGCCTCCCTCAGATGCTATTCACCGATTTTTCGTTGGTGTCAGCTAATTCTCTCCCCGTCTATATTAATTTTACTAATGCAATATCGAAACAATTAATTTTACTTTTCAAGGCCTTTTTCCATAATTAAAAGCATCGTCTCTAAGAGAGTTTCTTTCTAACGACGCGCTAAAAATTCGACTTTTTTCAAGGTCAGCTTTCTTACCCACAGATATCAGATTATGGAGAGGCCATGTTTTTTGCTTTTCTCAAAGGATTCGGAACCGGAGCAGGACTCATCATCGCCATCGGCGCACAAAATGCCTATGTCTTAAGTCAGGGTGTACGCCGAAATCACCACATCCCCATCGCCCTCATCTGCACCTTTTTTGATGCCCTTCTCATCACCATCGGTATCTTGGGTGTGGGCACGGCCATTGCCTCTCACCCGGCCCTCACCCATGTTGCCGCCTGGGGTGGAGCCGCGTTTCTCTTCTGGTATGGTTTGGGATCTTTTCGATCTGCATTTAAGGGTGGAGCCCTGGAGACCAACGATGATGAAAGGACGACCTTAAAAAAGGCGGTGCTCACCACCCTGGCCGTCACCCTTTTAAACCCCCATGTTTATCTGGACACCCTGGTCCTCATGGGAAGCATCAGCGGCCAATTCCCCCTGGTTCAACGCCCCTGGTTTGGTGTTGGGGCTGCTCTGGCCTCCTTTGTCTGGTTCATGCTCCTCAGCTTGGGAGGCAACCTTCTGGCACCCTTCTTCAAAAAAGAGGTGGCCTGGAAAATTCTCGACACCGCCGTGGGCATCACCATGTGGGCCATTGGGATAAGCCTGCTCATCAACCTATAACAAGGTAGCGCACAACCACCATTTTGCTTATAAAACACCTTGTTACCATTTAAAAACCCATCCTATTTTCCACAATTTAATTTGACAATCTTGGAAAAATAAGAAAAACTTTCTTAAGAACGCATCGCCCTCACCTCCCCTGATCCAATTAAGGGGAGGATCTCCCTTGCGACTTGATTCTTTTGAGGTTTTGAAAAAAAGTGGTGTGGTAACAAAGCTGGCCCTCTTTTTAAAGCCTGTCCCTGTGACCCTTTGAGCAACCGGGATCGTCGTTAAATGAATCCATTTAATAAAAACGCCTTTTTCCCTCAGTTTGATTTCTCATCCATCAACTTCCAAAGCGTTCTTGATCATTTCGATGAAGGCATCATCATCACCGATGCACAGGGGTATGTGGTTTATTACAATGCCACACAAGGAATCATTGACGATTACACCCTTGCCGAAGTCATCGGGCGTTCTGTCACCGAAATCTATGAACTCGATGAAAACACCAGCATGATTCTGCGGTGCATGAAAAAAAGAAACGCCTTTCGAAACCGCACCTTTTTCTATCGCACACGAAAAGGCAAGGTGGCTCACACCATTCACTCCATCTTCCCCCTTTTCGATGACACGGGAGAAGTCAACGGTTCCATCTGTTTCATAAAAGATTACAGTATCCTTGAAAAAACCACGCCCATGATCTCTGTTCCCAACTTCAACCGAGACCTGGGAAACGGAACCCGCTACACCTTTGGAGACATCATTGGCGAAAGCCACACGTTAAAACGCGCCATAAAAACAGCTCGAGAGGCAGCACCGTCCCTTTCGCCTGTCATGCTTATCGGTGAAACCGGTACAGGCAAAGAGCTTTTCGCCCAATCCATTCACAACCACAGCAACAGACGAAATACCCCGTACACAGCTTTAAACTGTGCGGCCATTCCTGAAACCCTTTTGGAATCGGTCCTTTTTGGAACGGTAAAAGGTGCCTTTACCGGTGCCATGGATAAGCCAGGCCTTTTTGAAGTCGCCAATGGGGGCACCCTTTTTCTTGATGAACTTCTCGCCATGCCCATCACCCTTCAGGCCAAACTCTTGCGGGTTCTTCAGGAGAAAAAATTTTGCCGCATCGGCTCCCACAAGGAGATCTCGGTACAACTCAAAGTTCTCAGTGCGGTTAACGGGTCACCTCGAGAAGCGGTCAAACAAGGAAAACTCCGCACCGATCTCTTCTACCGTCTGGGGGTTGTGGTGGTTCAAATTCCTCCACTTCGGAAACGTCTGGAGGATATCGAAAGCCTAACCCAGCACTTCATCACCACCTTGAACCACGCTTTTAAAACAAAAATCCAACGAATTTCGCCAAAGGCCATGGAGCTTTTCATGGGGTATGACTGGCCCGGAAATGTTCGGGAACTTGAGCACCTCATCGAAGGTGCCATGAACTCTGCCGGCCACCTCGACTGCATTGAAGTGGAACATTTTACCCCTATGTTCCAGGCCTTTTACCTTCAGGACACACCGTCAGAAGAGAGACAAAAAAAAGAAATCGACACCGTGCCCGTTGCCTCAATAGCCCCGGTGCCCCAACCCACGATGACCCTTGCCGAACAGCTCTGCCAAAGCGAATGCCTGGCCATTGAAAAAGCCCTTGCCCATTGCCGAGGTGTGGTCTCCCAAGCAGCCCAGATGCTGGGGCTCTCACGCCAACTACTCCACTACAAAATAAAAAAACACGCCATCGATAGGAGCCGCTACAAAACCAGCGCGTAACAGCGTAGAACCCTTTGTCAAAATATTTTTCTATGTTGCGAAAAATATTTTGACAAAGGGCTTACGGAACCGAAAAAAATTTTTACTGCCACTTCCTTCTCTCCTGCAACACCTAAAATCCCACGAGCATAGAAAACCGCACGTTTCCCTTATTTCTCACTCAGAGCAAGACAACCTGGCATGGCTTTTGCTCAATTAAGGCAGACTTTCACGTAATAGCGCCCCCTTTGTATCGCAAGTTAAAGGGGACAGGTAAGAGCTCGATTAAAAAGGGATTTCAAATGTCTAAAAAACACATCACAAAGGAAAGACCCTTCGACCCTGTGATATTCTGGGTCTCAGCCTCCCTCACCATTGTCTTCATCCTCTGGTCCATCCTTTTTCCAGAAGGAATGAACAAATCCATCAATGGAATTTTTAGTTGGACCACGCAAACCTGGGGCTGGCTCTACCTCCTGACAGCATTCTTCCTTGTGGTTGGATGTTTTTTTCTCATGGGTGGTAAATACGGCAGCATGAAACTTGGCAAACCAGGAGACAAGCCCGAATACTCCAATTTCTCATGGTTCGCCATGCTCTTTGGTTCTGCTATTGCTGCAGGCATTGTCTTTTGGGGGCCGGCGGAACCCGCCTATCACTTTATGACACCTCCCCCCTATTTCGGAGGTGAAGCCCTCTCTCCTGAGGCAGGCGCCAACGCCATGACCTACTCCTTCTTCCATTGGGGTCTTTCGCCCTGGGCCATCTACGCCTTCCTCACCGTCGCTCTGGGACATGCCTGCTACACCAAAGACCTTCCCATGAACTTCTCCAGCGCGTTCTACTACGCCATTGGCGACCGCATCTACGGTGCCTGGGGAAAAATTATCGATATTCTCGCTGTTTTCGCCACCCTGGGCGGGTTGGCCACCACCACCGGCCTCGTGGCCCTTCAGCTTTCCAGTGGCCTCAAATACCAGTACGGGCTCAGCCTGGGAAGCGGCTCCATGTATCTCATCATCGCCGTTCTCACCCTCATCTTCACCATTGCCGTCTATACGGGCGTGGAAAAAGGGGTAAAAATCATCGGCGATATCAACATGTACGTCTTTGTTGGGGTCTGGTTTTTCGTTCTCGTTTTCGGACCCACCATCTTCTTAATCGACCTCACCACCAATGCCCTGGGCCAATACCTTCTCCACTTTTTACCCATGAGCCTCTACACTGCACCGGGGGTTGAAGGCAACTGGACCGGTGGCTGGACCATCTTCTATTGGGCCTGGTGGATGAGCTGGGCACCCTTTGTCTCGGTCTTTATTGCCAGCATCTCCAAAGGCCGTTCCATTCGAGCCACCATCGCAGCCTCCCTCATTCTTCCCACTCTGGGCAACTTCCTCTGGTACGGCGTGATTGGCGGTGCAGGCATCCGCTTTGACGTGACAGGAATCATCAAAGAGCACGGTGTAGAGAGCGCCATCTTTGCCATTGCTCAGCACCTTCCTTTAACAGGCCTCCTCTCCATCTTCCTCATCTTCCTCATCTCCACCTTCTTCTTGACCAGTGCAAACTCTGCGGCGGTCTCTCTGGCCAGCTTTGTCTCCGGCAAGAGCAACCCGGGCCGTAATCTTCGCGCTTTCTGGGGCATCGCCCTCGGCGCTGTGGCGGCAGTTCTTGCAGGCACCGGCAAACTCAAAATGATTCAAACCGCCTCTGTGGCCACGGCCTTTCCTCTGACCTTTCTTCTGCTTCTCTGCCTCTGGGGCGTCTTTAGGGGTCTGAGCAAAGAGGTGGACAAAACCCCGTAATCCCCCTGCGGCCTCTCGGCAGAGCGGTCGCAGCACCAAATACAAAATGCTTTTATGGCAACACCTAAATAAGTAAGGAGATACCTAAATGTACGACAGAATGCAGGAGTTACAAAAGCAGGACTGCACCCAGATTCACGACAGCGCCATGGAACTCTTGAAAACCACGGGTATTGTCTTCAACGACGACGAAGCCATCGAGATTTTCAAAAAGAACGGAGCCAAGGTCGAGGGAAAAAAAGTTTTCCTGACCGAAGAACAGGTTCGAAATGCCGTCGAAAAAGCCCCTTCAAAGTTTACTGTTCTTGCCCGAAACCCTGAAAAGAGTGTGACCATCGGAGAAGACGACTTTGTCTTTGTTCCCGGTTACGGAGCCCCTTATGTCATGAGTGCCGACGGGGTGCAGCGCCACGCCACCATGGAGGATTACGACACCTTCTGCAAGCTTGTCCACAGCTCCAAGCACATCAATATGAATGGCTGGATGATGGTGGAGCCCTCGGATATGCCGCCCGAGACGGTTCACCTTGATATGATGCTCTCCAACTATCTTCTCTGCGACAAAGCGTGCATGGGCTCTCCGGTCTCTCGTCAGGGAGCCAAAGATGGCATTGAGATGGCTTCCATCGTGTTTGGCGGTAAAGAGAAAATCATGGACCAGCCCGTCTCGGTCTCTCTCATCAACTCCCTTTCCCCCTTGCAGTTCTCCGATGAGATGGTGGGCTCCCTCATTGAGCTGGCCCGCCATGGTCAGGCCTTTGTGGTGGCGTCCTTGGTTATGGCCGGTGCTTCCGGCCCCGTTACCTTAGGCGGCGTGGCCGCCCTTCAAAACGCGGAGATCCTGGCAGGCATTACCCTGGCCCAGATGGTTCGGGAAGGCACCCCTGTCATCTACGGGTCCACCTCATCGGCCATGGACATGAAGTCCGGCGCCCTTTCTATTGGCGCGCCAGCTCTCTCCAAAAACATTCACCTTACCGCCCAGATGGCTCGATTCTACAATCTGCCCAGCCGAAGCGGTGGCGGACTTACCGACTCCCTCTACCCCGACGCACAGGCCGGCATGGAATCAGCCCTGGCTCTCTCCACAGCGGCCCGTTCCGGCATCAACTTTATTCTCCACTCCTGCGGCATTCTGGGATCCTACATCGCCATGAGCTTTGAAAAATTCCTCATGGACGAAGAGATGTGCGGCATGATCCGCCAGATGCTGAAACCCATTGCCTTTGATGATGACGCCATCGACCTTGAGATGATCCAAAAAGTGGGTATTGGCGGCCAGTACCTCACCCAGCCAAAGACATTCAAGCTCTGCAGAACCGAGTTCTTCATCCCCGAGCTGATGAACCGAAGCAACTACGACGCCTGGAGCATCGCTGAAAAGCCCAAGCTCAACGACCTGGCAGAAAGCCTTCTGAGCAAACGCCTGGCCACGTACGAGCAGCCTGAAATCGATCCAGCCATCGAAGCAGCTTTAAACGAGTACGTCAACAACCGCAAAAACGCATAGTGCCCCGGGGCCGCCCTCCCCTTATTTACTGCAACTAAAAATGAGGGCAGCCCCCACTTAGATGAATTAAACCACTCGAGGAGAGCATGGAGAACGGACCACAGGAAAAGAGCTCTTGCGGATATCTTGACCTACCTGTCTTTGTAGGCTCAGCCCTTATGGTTATGCCTTTTGTGGTTCTGGGCGCACTGGCCCCTCAACTCTTAAAAGAGATCGCCGGACGCACCCTCGCCTACCTCACCGGAAACTGGAGCTGGCTCTACCTTGCCAGCGCCACCTTTTTTGTGGTGCTCGCTCTGATAATGGCTCTTTCCCCTTGGGGGTCCATCCGTCTGGGAAATGATAACGAGTCCCCTGAGTACAGCCTCCTCAGCTGGTTTGCCATGCTCTTTTCAGCAGGCATGGGCATTGGTCTCGTCTTTTGGTCCATTGCCGAACCCCTTACTCACTTTGCCTCCCCACCCATGGGTCCTGAAAAAACCGCAGAATCGGCCCGTCTTGCTTTTCAAATCTTCTTCCAACACTGGGGGCTCCACCCTTGGGGCATATACGTGGCTGTGGGTCTGCCCATGGCCTATTTCCAGTACCGAAAAGGGGCCAGGGCCACCATCTCGGGATGCCTGACGCAGGCCACACACGGACGCTGGAAACATCTCGGACAAGTAGTAGACATGCTCTCCATCTGGGCCACGGTCATGGGCGTGGTCACCTCTTTGGGCCTCGGAGCCCTTCAAATCAGCCGGGGTTTTTCCCTTGCATGGGGACTGCCCGGAGGCCTTGCCACCACTGCCATGGTCATCGGCTGTATGGGGGTTCTCTTCATCACCTCAGCCCTTTCCGGGGTAAAGCGAGGCATTCGAATTCTCTCTTTGGTCAACGTGGGGCTTATGCTTGCCCTTCTTGCCTACTTCTTGTTTGCCGGCCCCTTAAGCTATATTGCCAACACCTTTTTCTTCGGGCTTTTTGATTACGTCAAAGGCATTCTTCCCCTCTCCACCACCCTCACCCTCTTTGACAACCCCAGCTGGACACGAGGGTGGACCGTTTTCTACTGGGCCTGGTGGATCGCCTGGGCCCCTTTTGTGGGGGCCTTTATCGCCTCCATATCCAAAGGACGCACCATTCGAGAGTTTGTCTTTGGGGTCATGCTTCTGCCGGCTCTCTTTTCAACCCTCTTCTCTTCCGCCCTGGGCGGCACCGCCATCTGGCTCAGCCTTTTCAAAGGGGTGGATATCTTAAGTTCCACGAGCAGAGGTCTTGAGGCGGCCCTTTTTAAAACCCTCTCCTTTTTTCCCGGACATGAGGTGGTGGCCCTTTTGGCAAGCCTTCTCATCGCTTCATTTTTTATTACCTCGGCCGACTCCGCCATTTTCGTTATCGGTAGATTCTCCACTGGCGGGGATATGAAAGGAGCCCAAACCCCTGAAGGCCGTATTTTAATCGTTTTCTGGGGCATCCTTTTGGGATGCCTTGCCATGGCACTGATCTGGTCCGAAGGGCTCAAAGCCCTGCAAACCGCGTCCATCATCGGTGCCTTTCCCTTTGTTTTTGTCATCTTCCTCCTTCTTTTCACCCTCATTCGAAGTCTCAGCAAGGAAAATTCCAGACGCCCTGATCCGATCGGAGATGTCAATTCAAGACCCTAAATCGTTAAATGGAGATTTACCATGTCACACATTGACACCATCCAAAAAACACTCATTACCGGCGATGAAGAGACCCTTCTCGACCAAGTTCGTGAGGCCCTTGATCAAGGGGTTGCCCCCCAAGACATCCTTAGCCAAGCCCTTATCGCTGGTATGGATATTGTGGGTGAGCGCATGGAATCTGGTGAGATGTTTATTCCTGAGGTGCTCATGTCCGCTCAGGCTATGGGGCGTGCCGTCGAGATTCTAAAGCCCCTTTTGGGCGACGAAGAGTCGGCCTCTTCGGGTCGCATCATCATCGGAACGGTCAAGGGAGACCTTCACGATATCGGAAAAAACCTTGTGGTGATGATGCTGGAGAGCTCTGGATTTGAAGTAACCGATCTGGGAGTGGATGTCTCTCCTGACGACTTTTTAAAGGCCATCGAAGAGGTCAACCCGCACATTGTGGGCCTTTCCGCCCTTTTGACCACCACCATCCCCATGATGCGTGAAACCGTTTCGAAAATCATTGAAAGCGGAAAACGCGACACCCTTAAAATCATGGTGGGCGGTGCTCCGGTCAACCAGGAGTTCGCCGATGAAATAGGTGCAGACGCCTACGCAGCAGACGCAGGTGCAGCCAGCAAGCTGGCCAAATCCATGCTCGGCTGATGAGACCCGGTGCGAAACGATCCTCGCACCCCGCAAAAACGCTCAAAACAAAGGACGAATCCGCATGTTTACAGTCATCGGCGAACGAATCAATACCACCTTGAAGAAGGTGAAAAGCGCCACAGAAAACCGGGATGAGGCGTATATCAAAAACGATGTGATCACCCAGGAAAAGTCAGGTGCCACCTACATCGACGTCAACGCAGGGGCCCGCATCGGCCACGAAGAGGAAGACATGCGCTGGCTCCTCTCGGTGGTCCAGAGCGCCACCACCCTGCCCCTCTGCCTGGACAGCCCCGATCCTGCCATTTTAGAGATGGCCTACAGCCTGGTGGAGCGCCCCCCCATGATCAACTCCATCAGCCTGGAAAAGGATCGATTTGAGCCCATGATGCAGTTCCTCAAAGGGAAGAACTGCCGCATCATCGCCCTCTGCATGGACGACTCCGGCATGCCAAAATCGGTGGACGATATCTTCTGCCGGGCCAAAGCCCTGGTGGAAGAGCTCGAAAAAATCGGGTTCAAACGCAATGATATCTTCATCGACCCCCTCATTCAGCCCATGAGCGTGGATGCGGCAAACGGGACCATGGTTTTTAAAGCTGTTGAAAAAATCATGACCGAGCTGCAAGGGGTTCACACCACGGGCGGGCTCTCCAACATCTCTTACGGTCTTCCCCAGCGTAAGGTAATCAACCGGATCTTTCTGGCCATGCTTATGGCCAAAGGGTTTGATTCGGCCATTTTGGACCCTCTGGATTCAGCGATTATGGCGGTACTAAAAACCGCCGATATGCTTCAAGGAGAAGATGCCTTCTGCATGAACTACCTCAAGGCAGTGCGTGCCGGAAGCATTGTGGCTTAACCAAAAAAATTAAAGCCATAAAAAGGGCCACGCCGAGTCTTTAACTGGGGCAAGATCCTTGCGTAAGAAAGGCCCTGTATGCTACTTTGCTTACGCATAAAAATTTCTTCTGGAAGCACAATGGCGTGATTTCCAAACCCCAAGGCAACGAAGCCCTTAAAAACGGTTCACTTGAAACCGTTTTTAAGGGCTTTTTTATTTTTGGTTGCCTCGACCCCAAAATTTTAAAAGAGAAACGCCCTGCATGATTGACGGAATCGACATCTCCATTTCAGACGTTGAGATTCTCTCCCTTGCGCAAACCCGATGGAAACGTGCCGAGGGTGCCCATAAGGCCGCCCGATATGTGGCTGCCGTCACCAACGACAGGCTTCACCCCCGCACACTTTTCACGTGGTTCAACCTTCATGCCATCAAAAAAGATGGCCTCACTCTAAGGCACCCCGCAACAAAAAAACAGGCGACGCTCTCCACCGGAGACTTCACCCCCTTCTTTACCGGTGCAACCCACCTTCTTGCGGCGGTCTACACCCTTGGGGGTGAACTGGATAAGAAAATTGTACACCCGGATTATCCAGACGAGATGCTTCGCCACTTCGGCTATATGGGCGCTCTGGCAGCCCTCACCCAAACGGCCTCTTTTCTCACCCAGCTTGCAGAAAAAAGGGCTCAAAGCCAAGGCGTCGGTGTCAGCCCCCCGTTAAGCCCCGGCTCCATCGACGGCTGGGAGCTCTCCGGACAAAGCGAGCTTTGCGGGCTCTTTCCTATGGAAAAGCTGGGTGTCGTCCAAAAAGAAAATGGCATGCTCTCCCCCATGAACACCCTTTCGGTGGTCATTGCCATGGGACCGGGGTTTACCGATCAGCGCGTCGGCTCCCCCTGCCGCCTCTGCCGAATGAAGGGAAGCTGCACCCTCTCCTGCAGCAATCACAGGGCGTCGGCCCTTAAAAAAGCCTCGTAGCCCTTGGGGCCGTTACAAAAAAGGACTGTAATTATTCAGCGTGGCCTCCGGCGGGTCGCTTTTTTGAAAAAAAGCTCCGCAAAAAACTTTTCTATTGGCTCACACATCATCCAAATCGCCCATAGGCCGATTTGGATGATGTGTGAGATTAAAACATGAAAAATGGAATCACTGAAACTTGTGTCCCAATGATTTAAAAACCTGTTTATCAAACTTTTCAAAAGTTTGCCCCCCGGCAGGGCCGCCAGAGTCGAATAACAGCTAAATGGTTACAAATTATTTCCAAAGGAAAACAGGAGATATGGAATATTCACGATGTTTGAAGGTCGCAGAAGAGATGGCACGCCTTGCCCTTGAGCTTGGTGCCACAGCCGCCGGTGTAATCAATGCCAACGAGATTGTGGTTAACCCCGGTCTGGTGACGTATTGCAGCAAGGGGTGCCCCAGTTACAACACCTCTGGAAACTGCCCACCCCATGGCCCAGATGCGAGGGCGTTTCAACTCTCTTTGGATTGGTACCAAAGGGCGGTGGTCTTTAAAATGGATCTGCCGGTCTCGGTGCTCATGGGCGATGCGCGTTTGCCGGCCTCTCGAAAGCTTCATGGGATCGCGGCCGCCCTGGAAGGGGTTGCGCAGGGTTCCGGCTCCACACTCACCATGGGGGTGGCCACGGGCGGATGCCGCCTTCTCTTCTGCAAAAACCAAAACACCTGCCTGAAGATAGAGAGCGGATGCTGTCGTCATGAAAAGCTTGCCAAGCCCTCCATGTCGGGACTCGGGGTGGACTTTACCGCCTTGTGCAGATCGCTGAAGTGGCCGCTCCAGAAGATCACCTCAAAAAGCGTCCTGACAGAAGATGAATGGGGTGCCATGGCGGGATTTGTGCTGGTGGGATAAGCCTTAAAAAAAGGGGCTTTTTTCAAATGAGAGACACGCCAAAGGCGAAGCCACTCACCCGTCTATTTCGTACCCCTTGATCTTCAGGTGCAGGGTTTTTCGATTGATTCCAAGACGCCGCGCCGTCTCGCTCTTGTTGCCACCGGTCTCTTCAAGGGTGGCCAATATGGCTTCTTTTTCAAGCTCAGCCAAAGAGCGGCCCGAAACCGAAAGAGACGGAGCTTTACCCCCCTCCTTTTCACGCGAAAAGTGCATGGGCAGCTCTCGCTTCGAGATGTACTCTCCGCACATCAGAATCACCGCCCGCTCCATGGTGTTCTCAAGCTCACGCACGTTGCCCGGCCAGGGGTGTTTCACAAGGCAGCCCATGGCTTCCGGCGTTATCCCCTTCACTGGTTTTCGGTTTTTGTCCCCATACTTCTCCGCAAAATGGTGCGCCAGAAGCGGGATATCCCCGTCACGGCTTCGAAGGGGCGGGATGGCAAGGGAGACCACATTGAGCCGGTAGTAGAGGTCTTCCCTGAAACGTCCAGCCTCCACCTCCTGGGCCAGATCCCGGTGTGTTGCGCAGATGATGCGCACATCAACCGAAACCGTGGTCTCGCCCCCCACCCTTGAAAATTCACGCTCCTGAATCACGCGAAGCAGCTTTGCCTGCATGGCCGCCGAGGTCTCACCGATCTCATCCAAAAAAAGGGTGCCACCGTCCGCCTGCATGAAAAGCCCTTCCCGACGCCTGTCTGCACCGGTGAAGGCGCCCCGTTCGTGCCCAAAAAGTTCGGACTCCAGCAGGGTATCGGTCACGGCCGCGCAGTTCACCACCACCATATTTTTCGATGCTCTCTGGCTTTTGCGGTGAATCAGGCGTGCCACCAGCTCTTTTCCGGTACCGCTCTCTCCTGTAATGAGCACCGTGGCTTCCGAAGGGGCGATCATGGAGAGCATCTCGCCAAGGGAGCTCATGGCCGGACTCTGGCCGATGATCTCATCAAGGGGTGCCTCACCCAGCCCCTTTTTCAGCCTGGCATTCTCCTCCTTCAGGCCCGCATGCTCCACCGCACGGTCAAGGGTGACCTTAAGAAGATCAAAATCCAGAGGCTTCATCAGGTAGTCCCAAGCCCCGGACTTTAGAGCATCCACCGCCGTCTCCACCGATGAAAACGCCGTCATGATCACGATGGGAATGGATGGGTTGTATCCTTTGATCGCCTTTAGGGCGGCAATGCCATCCATCTCGGCCATGCGCACATCCATAAGCACCACATCAAAAGAGCTCTTCTCTACTGCGTCCACGGCCTCACGACCATTTGCCGCAACACTTGTTTCATGGCCCCAGCTCTTCAGAAGGGTTTTCAGGGTAACCCGGTGGCCGTGATCATCATCTACGATCAGCACCCGTATCTTTCTACGCATCATCTTGGCTCTCTTCTCTCTTTTAATGGCTCCGTATTCGCTTGGTGGGTCCACACTGAGGGGATGCATCGGCCCTTTCACGATCTTATCTTTTTTGGAAACCGCATCACAAAGCAGCTTCCCTCTCCTGGCCTGCTGGTGACATTCAGGCTGCCCCCATGGGCTTTGACAATTTTATGCACAATGGCAAGCCCCAGTCCGGTGCCATCGGCCCGTGTGGTAAAATAGGGGTCAAAGAGACTCTTCAAGGTCTCCTCATCCATGCCGCACCCCGTATCTTGAACCGAGACCTGAAGTGCGTCGGGCAAATCATCCAGACGAACCCGCAACTCACCGCCATGCTCCATGGCCTGAAGCCCGTTTAAAAATAGATTCAAAAGGGACTGGGTCACCCGGTCCCCGTCCAGATCTACCCAGAGAGGCTTCTGCCCCCTCTCCACATGAAGGCTCACGCCTTGGCTCTCTGCCTCCTGCTCCACCAGCCGCAGGGCGCGCTCCACCAGCTCGCCCACATCGTGAGGGGCCAGGGCCAGACGGGTGGGCCCTGCGACGGTCAAAAGCTCGGTAACAGCCCGGTTGAGGCGATCCACCTCAGCAATCATCACATCGGCTGCTTCCCGCGCATCTCTCCCCTCTTCTCTCTCCTCCATGAGTACTCTGAAAAAAGTGGCGATCCCTTTGATGGAGCTCAAAGGGTTGCGAATCTCATGGGCCACCCCTGCGGCCATATCACCGATGGCAGCCAGGGTCTCTTTGTGGCGCAGCTCTTTTTCAAGGGATTTGACCTCCCTTAGATCCCGAAAAATCACAACCTGTCCCAA
>JAKSCC010000253.1 GCA_022360815.1 Desulfobacterales bacterium | reverse complement strand
CTTTGGCCGAAGAGAAGCTGACGGTGAAGGCGATTTTGAATACCCATGGTCATTTTGACCATGTGGGAGCCAACAAACGTCTTAAAGAGGCGACTGGTGCGCCCATTATGATCCACGAAGACGACGCCCGTATGCTATCAGAACTCTCCATCACGGCCATGGCCTTTGGTCTGAAGGCGGAGAACTCTCCTGCGGCAGATCGTCTTTTGAAAGATGGGGATACCATCTCCTTTGGTGAGATCACCCTTGAAGTGCGCCACACTCCGGGCCACACTCCGGGAGGCGTGACTTTTTACTGCGAAGCCGAAAAAGTGGCTTTTGCAGGGGATACCCTCTTTTATGGTTCCATCGGGAGAACCGATTTGCCCGGTGGAAATTACGGAACCTTGATTTCCAGTATCAAGACCCAGCTCTTCTCACTTCCCGATGAGACTGTGGTCTATACCGGTCACGGCCCCAAGACCACGATCGGAACCGAAAAGCAGTACAATCCCTTTCTGAAGTAGTATCGATTTGGGATAGATATAAAAAAAGAGGCCCGTTTGTAGCGGGCCTCTTTTTTATTCCAGGTTTCGTGAAATGCTTCAAAGGCGTCTTGTCACATCTGCTCACGGGATCTTTTCTATGCAAAAGCCCCGATCTGGCATTGACGGATTTTTACCTCCATCTTTTCACAGGCCCCGGCAATGAGTGCCTTGGAGAGATGCTCTTTTTTTGCCATGTCAAAGATTTCAGCGCAGGTGACATGCCCCTTTTTGCGGCTCACTTCATCTATCCAGGCGGCCACGTCAGAAGGAATTACATCGGGTATTTGGATTTTTTTCTGCTTGCCGGGACCGTATCCAAAAAGGCCGAGCTGACAGAGTTCGATGCGGATTTTAAGGGTGTCAAGCATTTGGCCCACCTCTGAGGTGGGGCACTCGCAGTGTCTTGCAACGGCAAGGGCTGCGGCGCAGCTGATGCGCCCTTTGGGGGCGGCGTGGTTGAGTTCCAGGCTGAGCTGATCCTTATCGCAAACCATGGCAATCCTCCTCATGGTGTTTGTTTTGGTAGATGCGTAGCGTCGATTGTTGAGGTATCCTTGGGGGGTTACTTCAGATGCTGCAGATGACCGAACACGTGTTTGAGTGATATATCAGATTTGCCTATGGGTGGCAGCTTCTTTTCATCAGGTGGAGTAAAATGGATGGCAAATCATCTGCTTCTGGTCCGGGGACAGCGCATCTGATAAAATGGGAAACCTTTTGCATGACGGTCTGGCTCCATCTGGTGAATATGGCCAGCCCAGAGAACCGACGCGCCTTTTAGGGCCCATCGGGAAAGCGATTTTAGACATGTCACTTGTTTCAACACGTAGAAAAACCCGATCCCTTTGCGTTGGTACTGTCAAAGTGGGGGGCGATGCACCGGTATCGGTGCAGTCCATGTGCAATACCAAGACCGAGGATGTGGCCGCTACGGTGGCTCAGATTCATCGCCTGGAAGAGGTGGGGTGTGAGATTGTTCGTGTGGCTGTTCCCACGCAGCAGGCAGCCGAAGCCATCTCATCCATTAAAAAAGAGATCCACATTCCGTTGGTGGCAGACATCCATTTTGATCACCGGCTTGCCATTGCCGCCGCAGAAAATGGGGCTGACGCTTTGCGCATCAATCCCGGTAATATCGGCAGCCGTGAGAAGGTAGAAAAGGTGGTTGCCTGCGCCAAAGAGAGACAGCTTCCCATTCGCATCGGGGTAAACGCCGGATCTCTCTCCCAGGAGATACTGGACCGTTTTAACGGGGTCTCCCCAGAGGCCATGGTGGCCAGCGCCATGGAAAATATCAAAATTTTGGAAGCGCTCGATTTTTTTGATATAAAGATTTCCTTAAAGGCTTCTGATGTCTACCGGACAGTGGCCGCCTACCGGCTTCTCTCACAGAGAGTGGATTACCCCCTGCATGTGGGAGTCACCGAAGCGGGCTCGCTTTTTCCCGGGGTGGTGAAGTCTTCCATTGGTATTGGCATGCTGCTCTCCGAAGGCATTGGAGATACCATTCGGGTCTCCCTGACTCGGGACCCTGTGGAAGAGATTCGCGTGGGCCAAGAGATCTTAAAATCCCTGGAGTTGAGACGCTTTGGGCCCGAAATTGTCTCTTGCCCCACCTGCGGGCGGTGTAATATCGATCTCTTCTCCATCGTGGAGACGGTGGAGAACACCCTCATCGGATGCACAACCCCCGTGAAGATCGCCATCATGGGATGTGTGGTGAACGGTCCGGGCGAAGCCCGAGAAGCCGACATCGGCATTGCCGGAGGCCACGGCATCGGTATCCTCTTTAAAAAAGGCGAGGTGGTGAAAAAGTTCCCCGAAGGTCAGCTGGTGGAGGTGCTCCTCGAAGCCATCAAAGAGTTCGAATCCAGGGGATGATCCCCTGGACCTCATGAGGTGAATGCGCGGACGTGATTCGTCACTCGATATGTATCGAGGGCATTCACGCGAATGGTTACGTTTGATAACCCTTGTCGATCAATAAACATTTGTATTTATACTATTCGTCACCGAAAAGGGTTCGTTTTTTACGGGCGAAGCCCGTCAGCGAATGCGAGGAGGCGAAGCCTCAGAACATTCGCGAACCTGGGGTGCAGGGGATTATCCCCTGCCCGCCGGAGGCAAAAAATAGTTCATCAAGTTTTTTCAAAAAAACGCAAGAAAGAGAGAGATCATGGCAAAGCAGCCGCAGACAGCGATTACTCCCACACGTGAAGAAGACTATCCCCAGTGGTACCAGCAGGTGATCAAGGCATCGGATATGGCCGAAGGCTCTCCGGTACGCGGGTG
>JAKSCC010000336.1 GCA_022360815.1 Desulfobacterales bacterium | reverse complement strand
ATATTTATTGATCGAATCGGAATGATTGTAATCCAGAGACATCATCTAACAGAACTCCATATAACGGGCAAAGGTGAGACTGTAGGATTTGACGGCGTTTGTGCTACACCTCATTTAAAATGTATTGCTGCAAAAGTTTTTCTGGAATTTTTACGGTTGTGGGCTTGCTGATTTTTCTATTGTACGCATAGTTATTTGTAGCGAGTGTTCTGCTTTAAGCCCTCTGAAAGAGTAATTTATTTTGATATTTCGCGTTAAGATATTCCAAATGATTCTTGTGATAAAGAATCTGCCAGCATTGCATGGTCCCACTCCACCTTAATCGTTTCTGAGAAACATCAATTTCAACTGATCCTGATTTTCATGAAAAACTCTTTCAACAAATAGAGGGAATCTTACCTTGTAAAAAGGCAGACAACGCATCAATAGATATGGAGATATAATGGAATGAAGATATGGTATATCAATAATGATGGAATTACAAGGCGCTGTATCTCGTGAAATTTTGTGTGAAAGGGAGAATGTTTCAGTAGAAAGGGAGCGGTTCGCGGCTATGTTGGGTGATGGGTCTGAACGGGTCGGGGGGGCGTCTTAGCATTTGCCCCCTCTAAAATCCACATAAATCAGGGACCAACAAGCAGCCCTCCAACTCCCATCCCATAAACATCACCTTCACCTATTCTCACTTCAGCAAGCAACCTCGGCAAGATCAAATCAAAGGCCGTCACCTTCGACGCCAAAGCACCAGCTGGCACCCCCAGAACCTGAGTCTCACCGATATTTCCAAGAAGCGTCATGGCACCTGGAAGAACGGGGGCTCGGGACGACATGATATTAACCCCCGCCATCTCAAGGCCTTTTTGGGTGACGTCGTCGGGGTCGACGGAGAGGCCGCCGGTGGTGATAATCAGCTTCAGACCTGAGATCACCATTTGAGCGACTTGGGCGGCGAGCACCTTGGGATCGTCGGGGACAAACTGGACGTCGGCAACGGTGGCGCCGTATTGGGAGAGTTTCTTGCGGACAAATGGAACAAAACCATCCTGGATTCGGCCTTCATAGACTTCGGTGCCGGTGACGATAACGCCAACATCTTTAATCGTATATGGCATTACTTTAAACAAGGGTGTCTGCATGAGGGCCATGCATTTTTCAAACTCTGCCCTGGAGAGGAAAAGGGGGACGGCCCGGGTGCCGGCCAGGGTCTGGCCTTTTGTAACAGGGGTACTCTGGGGAAGGGTGGCAAGAATCACGTCGGCCATGGTGTTTAAGAGTTTGACCCGCTTTTCGTCGGTAACAAAAAGGCCGTCGTGTTCGGCGACAAATTCAACTTTGCCCTCTTTGGGCCCGCTTTCTACAAGGGTCCCCTCCCCTGCCATGGATTGCCCGAAGGCAATGGCGATATCGTTTTCGTGAATGAAAAGTTCTGCAGGGTTCTTCTCCTCCACATAGACCCTGTTTTTGCCCATGGAGAGAAGCATGGAGATATCGCCTTCGGTGATCTTTTGCCCCTTCACCATGGCAGGGCCTTTTTGCTTTCGAGGCACGATAAGGGTCATATCGTGGAGGGCGTGCATGCCCACAGCCTCTTCGGTGGAAATGGAGACCAGTTCAGGTCTGCTTCCATCGGTATCAGGGGTATAGAGGGTGACGGCACCCGAGCAGGCCGGGCAGATTTTGGATTTTTCCTCAGCGCGAAACCCTTCGCCGCAGATGGCGCAGAGGTGAATGCCGCTGGGATTCTTCTTTTTGCCCCCAAGAAATGAACCATCCAGTGTGACTGGCATGCAGGTGTAAAGAGAGACACCTGCTTTTTCAATTTCGCCAAGAAGCTGCTCTGTGTCCTGCTCCCGCTTGGGGACGAGCTTTAAAAGCCAGGCTTTCACCTGGGGCCACTGATTGAGGATGTCGTGGTTTGGCGCAACGCGAACGCCTTCGCCGGTGTGCTTGTCGTACATGGTCATGGCAAAGCGGCCTGTGGGAACAATCTTAAGCCAGCCGTTTCCGATGGTGCAGGGGGTGAGGAGCTGGACGGCATCAGGGATGCATGCCCGGGTTTCACTCACCACATCAAAGAGGCCACCTTCAGGCAGACTCGAAAGAGCCTTTTCCACCATAAACCCACCGCACACCATTCCGGGCGCCACATGGCCGTGAAATTTTTTGACTTCAGATACGTACTCATCAAACGACATTCCCCTGATCGACATAACCCACCTCACATTCCACAAAGGCAAAAAGAGGATTTGCCTTCGGCGAGTCGCTTTTTTTAAAAAAAAGCTCTGCAAAAAACTTTCCGGTCTCTCCCGCCCTTCGATTTCAACCCTTGCGGGATTAAAATCGAAGGGTGGGAGAAAAGACACTAACGAATCGACACTCGCAACTTAAACACCCATTAACCCCGAACTTGCATTATCATTTGAGGCGCCTCATTTTCTGCGTGAACGCCCAAACGACTTTCGGGTTACAAAAACCGTCTAAGCGTTCACATGATGGAGTGCAGAGGCAAATCTTAAGCGACTTTTTCAACTTTACAAGGGACATATCGATGCAGGGGTGTGGCTGCAAAGAAGTCCCTGTGGGTGTTTTTAGTCAAGCGGTTGGCGTTGACGCCGAAAATCTTGCCGTCGTGATCGAGTCCGAACCCATGGGGAATGGCCACCTGGCCTTTTCTCATGTGATCGGTGATCTCCACCTCAATGGTTTCGGTGGCGGCTTCGGTGGATATACTCACGGTATCGCCATCTTCCAGGCCGAATCGCTTGGCATCACCGGGATGCATGGCAAGGGTGCAGGCGCGCTTGCCCTCGTTCCAGGCCGGATCCCGCATCAAGGTGTTGATGGTGTACTTGGTGTGGCGTCCGGCCATGAGGAGAAGAGGGAATTTCTCGTTTTCGGCAAAGGCTTTCCTCTCTTTTTCAGGGGTGACCTCTTTGATCCACTCGTCCACCTCTTCGATGTAAAGGTGAAACTTTTTGTCCTCATGACGGATTTCGGCCATGTTGTTGTCCCTCTCCATTTTACCGACCCAGCAGCCGCCAGGATTTGCGAGAATCTTCCCAAAAAGCGCCTCGCTTTGAGCCATCTGGGGCGTCAGGTGGGCCACAGGAGCGATGGACCGGTATTTGATCATGCCGCTCAAGGCTCGGCCCAAATTGGCGGGATTAAGAGCCGTCTGCCACACTCTGGGCAGGGGGACCCCTGAACGGGCGGTGTTTTTACGGTTTGCAGGCGGCATGGCAAGGGTAATGCCCCAGCAGGCGGCGAGGTTTCCTGATCCCAGCTCTTTGCCAAGGGTTTTTGACAAAATAAAGGGAAGGACTTTAAACGCCTTTTTGTTCTTCTGGGCAAAACCAAAGAGCGCTGACATATATTCTCGTCTACCTCTCTTTGCTGCGTTGTACACAGATTGTGGTATTTCAGGAATATAACCTGCGGCTTCGGCAATGCCGGTATAGATTTCTCCCACCTCTTTGGGGTCGCCCAAAGGCGAGCAGACCGGATGGCGCATCTGAAAGTAGATATCGGGGTAGTTCCAGGGGAAAAAGGTGCCGTCAAAGCTCTCATACCCGCTTTTGGCTGGAAGCACGTAGTGGGCGAGCTGGGCGGTTTCGGTCATGGCAAGCTCTGAGACCACCAGCAAATCGAGCCTTTTAAAGGCCTCTTCGTAGGCGGTGGTGTCCGCATAGCTTCGAAGGGGGTTGGAACCCGAGCAAAAGACCACCCGCAGCCGATCCGGCTTGTCTGAAAGAATCTCTTCGGGCATGACGTTGGGAGGATAAGCGCCGTTCAGAGCCGGGAAGTTTGTCTCAACGGTTCGCCAGTTCTTTTCATCTCTCTCGTCGGTGTGGCTTCCCAGGGGAACCACGGTGCCGGGAATCACATTGCCTCCGGCCACCCCGCAGCGCCCGCAAAGGGTGGAGAGAACCATGTAGAGATAAGAGGCCACGGTGCTGTGGCGGTTCATGTAAACCCCCAAGTCAAAGTGCATGCACCACTTTCTGTTGACCAGCTCTTTGCAGAGGGTTTCGGCTTCCTCCAAAGAGACCTCGCACACCGTCAAAGCCTCTTTGTAATCAAACCCCTTGAACCAGGGCAAAATGTTTTCAAACCCCGTGCAGTTCTCTTTTATGTACTCTTTTTTCTCCCAACCTTTATCGAGAATAAGGGCGATAAGAGCCCGTGCAAAAAGAGCGTCGCTTCCCGGGCGAAGGGCGATGTGAAGATTTGCGATGCGAGCGGTTTCAGACTTTCTGGGGTCCACAATGGCAAGAAATTTATCCGGATTTTTGGAGAACTCTTTAAGGACCAAAGGCGCCCTTGGCATCTGATGGCTCTCCATGCCGTTCCATCCGATACCCAGAATCATCTCGGCGTGGTGTTCGTCGGGAATGGCAAAGCGGTTCTGCCGCCCCATCATGCGGCCACAGGCCCAGAAATAGCCGGTGAGTTCCTGGGCCAAGGCGTTGTAGCTGTATTTGGATCCGATCGCTTTTAAAAGGGTCATGCCAAAGGCCGCCTCAAAGTGACACCCCTGCCCTCCCCCGCCCATATAGGCAAAGGATTTCGGACCGTAAACATCCACGATGCCCCTAAGCTTTTGGCCGATCTCTTGAAACGCCTGCTCCCAGGAGATCTCCTGAAAACCATTTTCTGTTCGCTTCAAAGGCTGGGTCAGGCGACCCGCATGGCTTTGGTGGTAGGCCACATGGGCGCCTTTTCGGCAGATGTAACCCCTGCTTCGAACATTTTCTTTGTCACCGCGCACCTTGGTGATCCGGTGGCCTTCGGTCT